>NZ_DASWVI010000440.1:0-3307 GCF_036401255.1 Nocardioides sp.
GCGCGCTGGGACACGCTGTAGCTCGCGCCCCGCGGCGTCTGGGTGATCTTGCCGGCGCCCACGACGATCTGCCGGGTCACCAGGAACGGGATCAGTACGTCGGCCAGCCGGGAGAACTCGCCCGCTCGGCTCACCAGGTAGTTCTCGTGGCAGCCGTAGGAGTTGCCCGCGGAGTCGGTGTTGTTCTTGAACAGGTAGATCTCGCCGGCGATGCCCTCGTCGTGGAGTCGTTGCTCGGCATCGAGCAGCAGGCCCTCGAGCACCCGCTCCCCCGCCTTGTCGTGCGTGACCAGCTCGACCACGTCGTCGCACTCGGGAGTGGCGTACTCCGGGTGGCTGCCGACGTCGAGGTACAGCCGCGCGCCGTTGCGCAGGAAGACGTTGCTGCTGCGCCCCCAGCTCACGACCTTGCGGAACAGGTAGCGGGCCACCTCGTCGGGGCTCAGCCGGCGCTGGCCCTTGAACGTGCACGTCACGCCGTACTCGTTCTCGATGCCGAAGATCCGCCTGTCCACGCGCTCAGCCTAGGCGGAGCCTGGTCGCCACGGGAGGCATGTCCGCCGCGAGGCGCGCCGCTGACGCCGTCGCGGTTTGGTCACCAACCGCGATCACGGCGGCTCGGGGTCAGCCGGTCCGCGCCCAGTCCATGAGTCCGTGCTGGCGTCGCCAGCGGTTCATGACCCGGTCGCGTCCGGCCTCGCTGTAGAGCGAGTTGTCGACCAGACGGCGCCAGCGGTGTAGCCGACGGATCCGGTGCGGCCGGTCGAGCACCCGGTCGATCTCGTGCATGACGACCGCGGCATGGTTCAGCAGGTCGTCGAGCGCGAAGCCGCGCCGGACGTACGGCGTGCCCGCCCAGCCACGTTCGCGCCGCATGTCGACGCGGTGTTGGTCCTTGTCGCGGTGGTGCTCGCCGTCGTACTCGTGAGCGTCAGTCCTGCCGGTCAGCAGCAGATCCACACGACCGATCGAGGTGCCGTTGTCGTCGAACAGCTCGACCTGCGGATCCACCGGCACATCGAGCGCCGTGTGGAAGAGCCTCAGGATCGTCTCGCCAGCCGACTCGCTGCGGTCCGTGGCCAGGGCGTACGCCGCTCGCAGCACCCGCACCCCGGGCCTGCGACTGCTGAGCAACTGCTCCATCCGTGCGGCGTTCAGGTCGCCCGCGCGGAGTGCCGAATCGATGACGACCACCAGATCGAGGGTGCCCAGGTCGCGCGCCATCCTGAGCAGGATCTCCTCGGGCTCCTCGACCGGCAGACCGTGCAGCATGGTGGGCGCCCGGCTGGTCGAGAGACGCGAGCAGATCAGGCCGTGCCGTCGAGGTCGAGGGTCCTTCAGGCGGACCGCCACGAAGACCGGCACCTGCTCCGGCAGCTTGGGCAGCCGCCAACCCCGGAGCCGAGCGCCGGTGAGGTGGGTGAACACGGCCGACCTGGGCAGCACCAAGCGATAGGCCGCGAGCTCTCGGCGATACTCCTCGTCGTCGCTCAAGCCCTCGCGCCGCCGCTTGTAGAGCCCGTGGCTGACGCGGCAATGGCTCACCAGCCGGACTTGTCCGCGGATCGGTTGGTCGTCGTCATCTGTCGCTGTGGTCTTCTTCCCCATGGCGGCAGGTTGCGCGTTCGGCGCATGCCCCAAACCGGGTCCTCAGCGACCTGTGGATGAGGACGCGGCGGCCGTGTGGTGTGGTTTGGTCACCAACGACACAGATCGAACGGCGAAGGATGTCGTTGGTGACCAAACCGCGACGGTCGCGACCGTCAGCCGGGCGGGGCGACCGGGGGCTCGTCCGTGGGCGGACTTGGTTCGGGCGTGGGTTCGGGCGTGGGCTCGGCGGCGTGCTCGGCCGGTCCGCGCTCGCCCAGGAGCTCCTCGAGGCGGGCGGGGCGCAGCCGAGCGAACTTCCGCGGCTGGGTCCGGGTCCGATCCAGGACGGCGACCTCCAGGTCGTCCACCGGGATGACCCGGTCCTCGGAGTCGGTGTGGCCGAGCGAGGCGACGGCGAGCCGCAGGGCGTCGGTGAGCGTCGCGCCCTCGGCGTAGCGCTCCTTCAGGTACGCCGCCACCGTCTCGGCGGCCCCACCCATCACCGCGAACCCGTGCTCGTCGGCGACCTGTCCGTCGTAGGTCAGCCGGTAGAGCTGGTCGTCGGCGGCCGAGTCGCCGATCTCGGCCACGAACAACTCCACCTCGTAGGGCTTCTCGCCGCCGCTGGAGAAGATCGTGCCGAGCGTCTGGGCGTAGGCGTTCGCCAGTCCGCGACCCGTGACGTCGCGCCGGTCGTAGGCGTAGCCCCGCATGTCGGCGAGGCGGACGCCGGCGATCCGCAGGTTCTCGAACTCGTTGTACCGGCCCACCGCTGCGAACGCGATCCGGTCGTAGATCTCCGAGACCTTGTGCAGCGCCTCGGACGGGTTCTCCGACACGAACAGGATCCCGTCGGCGTACTGCACGGCCGCGACCGACCGGCCGCGCGCGATGCCCTTGCGGGCGAAGTCGGCCCGGTCCTTCATCAGCTGCTCGGGCGAGACGTAGAACGGCATGCTCATCGCGTCAGGCACCTTCCGCCGGGCGGGCGGCCGACAGCGGGGCTGTCGGGCCATCGGGGCTCGTCATCCGGCCGGCGATCACCCGATCGGCGATCGCGGCCACCTCGGCGTCGGGCATCCGGCGCCCACCGTCGGCGGTCATCACCTGGACGACCGGGAAGATGCGTCGGGTCACGTCGGGCCCGCCGGTGGCCGAGTCGTCGTCGGCGGCGTCGTACAGCGCCTCGACGACCGCTTGGACGGTCTGCTCGGCGGAGAGGTCATCGCGGTAGAGCTTCTTCAGTGATCCGCGCGCGAAGAGCGAGCCCGACCCGACCGAGTGGAACGCGGTCTCCTCGTAGCGCCCGCCCGTGACGTCGTAGCTGAAGATCCGGCCCTGGTCGGAGGCCAGGTCGAAGCCCGCGAACAGGGGTACGACGGCCAGGCCCTGCATGGCCATGCCCAGGTTGGACCGGATGAGGGCCGCGAGGCGGTTGGCCTTGCCGTCCATCGACAGCGTGCTGCCTTCGATCTTCTCGTAGTGCTCCAGCTCGGTCTGGAACAGCCGCACCATCTCCACGGCCAGGCCCGCGGAGCCGGCGATGCCGACAGCCGAGAACTCGTCGGCCGGGAACACCTTCTCGATGTCGCGCTGGGCGATGATGTTGCCCATCGTGGCGCGCCGGTCCCCAGCCATCACGACGCCGCCGGGGAACGTCGCCGCCACGATGGTGGTGCCGTGCGGCGCCAGATCGCCGGCCCGCGCCGGCGCGTGC
>NZ_DASWVI010000441.1:0-2539 GCF_036401255.1 Nocardioides sp.
CGACCTGCGGTCGAGCACGACGAGGCGCGAGACCGGGTGCTAGGTCGAGGAGCCGCGCGAGCGAGGAACGAGCTCGCGACCGGCGTCTCGAGACCCGGTGAGCCGAGCGTCGGCCTGAGTCGCACGTCCGCGGGTGGAACCTCCGGCCGGCGTGGGTCGCTCAGCGCCGCGCGAGGATCTTCGCCACCTCAGCAGCCCAGTACGTCAAGATCACGTCGGCACCGGCCCGGCGGATCGAGGTGAGGGTCTCGAGGATCGCGGGCTCGCGGTCGATCCAGCCGTTGGCGGCGGCGGCCTCGAGCATGGCGTACTCACCGGAGACGTTGTACGCCGCGACCGGCACGTCGACCGCGTCACGGACCCGGCGCAGCACGTCGAGGTAGGGCAGGGCCGGCTTGACCATCACCAGGTCCGCGCCCTCGGCGACGTCCAGGAGCGCCTCGCGGACGCCCTCGCGGGCGTTCGCGGAGTCCTGCTGGTAGGTGCGCCGGTCGCCCTGGAGCGAGGAGTCCACGGCCTCCCGGAACGGGCCGAAGAACGCGGAGGCGTACTTGGCGGAGTAGGCCAGGATCGAGACGTCGGTGTGGTCCGCGGCGTCGAGCGCCTGCCGGATCACCGCGACCTGGCCGTCCATCATCCCGCTGGGGCCGACCATGTCGACGCCGGCGTCGGCCTGGGCGAGCGCCATCTCGGCGTACAGGCGCAGCGTCCGGTCGTTGTCGACCTTGCCGTCCGGGGTCACCACGCCGCAGTGCCCGTGGTCGGTGAACTCGTCGAGGCACAGGTCGCTCATCACGGTGAGCGCGTCGCCGACCTCGGCGACGACGTCGGTGATCGCGAGGTTGAGGATCCCGGCCGGGTCGATCGCACCCGAACCGACCGCGTCCTTGGTCTCGGGGATGCCGAACAGCATCACCCCGCCCAGGCCCAGCTCGGCGGCCTCCGCGACCGCGCGCAGCAGCGAGGACCGGGTGTGCTGGACCACCCCGGGCATCGACCCGATCGGCCGCGGCTCGTCGATGCCCTCGCGCACGAACACCGGCAGCACCAGCTGGCGCGCCTCGAGCGTGGTCTCGGCGACCATCCGGCGCAGCGCCGCGGTGGTCCGCAGCCGGCGCGGCCGGATGATCGGACCGACCGCGGTCGACGGCGGCACCGGGGACTCAGGCATCGGCCCGGCTCATCGCGCCGTGGTCGTCTTGCGCCGCCCCGAGGGCTTGCGGTCCGACGGCTTGGTCACCGGCAGCCCGGCCTCCACCATCGCGATCCGCCGCGACGCCCCGAAGTCGGCGAGCGCGTCGACGAGCGCGTCCACGTCGGGCTTGGCGGCCAGGACGTCGACGCGCAGCCCGTGCTCCTCCGCGGTCTTCGCGGTGGCGGGGCCGATGACGGCGATGACCGTCGACGGGTGCGGCTTGCCGGCGATGCCGACCAGGTTGCGCACGGTCGAGGACGACGTGAACACGACCGCGTCGAACTTGCCGGTCTTGATCGCGTCGCGGGTCGGCGCCGGCGGCGGCGCCGCACGCACGGTGCGGTACGCCGTCACGTCGTCGCACTCCCAGCCCAGGTCGACGAGCCCGGCCACGAGGTTCTCGGTGGCGATGTCGGCGCGGGGCAGGAACACCCGGTTGATCGGGTCGAGCACCTCGTCGTACTCCGGCCAGTCCGCCAGCAGCCCGGCCGCGGACTGCTCACCGGACGGCACCAGGTCGGCACGCAGACCCCAGTCGGCGATCGCCTGGGCGGTCTTGTCGCCGACCGCGGCGATCTTGAGGCCCGAGAACGCCCGCGCGTCCAGGCCGTACTCCTCGAACTTCTCGCGGACGGCGCGCACCGCGTTGACCGAGGTGAACGCGATCCACTCGTAGCGTCCCTCGACCAGGCCGCGCACGGCCTTGTCCATCTGCAGCGGGTTGCGCGGCGGCTCGACCGAGATCGTCGGCACCTCGTCGGGCACCGCGCCGTAGCCGCGCAGCCGGGCCGAGAGCGACCCGGCCTGCTCCTTGGTGCGCGGCACGAGCACGCGCCAGCCGAATAGCGGCTTGGTCTCGAACCACGACAGCGTCTCGCGCAGGTCGACGACGTCGCCGACGATCGTGATGGCCGGCGGGGTCATCCGGGCGGCGCGCGCGTCGGCGGCGATCCGCTCGAGCGTGGAGGTGACGGTCGCCTGCTCGGTGGTGGTGCCCACGCGGGTCATCGCGACCGGGGTCTCCGGGGAGCGGCCGGCGGCCACCAGCGCCTTGCTGATGTCGCCGATCTGGCCGACCGCGGAGAGCAGCACGAGCGTGCGGGTCGAGGCGTACTGGCTCCAGTCGACGCGCTCGCCGCAGGTGACGACCGCGACCTCGCGGTTGTCCTTGGTGGTGAGCGGGATGCCGGCGTACGCCGGGACCGCACTGACCGAGGAGACCCCGGGGACGATCTCGAAGCCGATGCCCGCCTTGACGCACGCCTGCGCCTCCTCCGGCCCGGAGGCGTAGAGGAACGGGTCGCCGGCCATCAGCCGCACCACGCGCAGGCCGCGCTTGGCCTG
>NZ_DASWVI010000442.1:0-3309 GCF_036401255.1 Nocardioides sp.
ACATACCTGAGCACCCGACCCCGCCGGCACCGTCGGCGGGGCCACACCCATGCCCACGGCGGTTCAGCGTGACCGGAGGCGGTGGTTTCGAGACAGGCGCCAGCGCGCCTTCCTCAACCACCGTGCGCCAGGCCTGCGCAGAACGAGCAGCCATCCAACTCTCGTGTTCTCGACGGTGACCACAGCACGACCACCCCAGACCACCGCAGGCCGAGCGCCGACGGTGACCACGTCTCCTCGGGAACCGCGACCGCAACCCCCGACGGCCGCCAGCCGGGGTGAGCCGCCGCGGTGGCCGCCTCAGCCCTCCACGTCCGCCTCGGCGACCTCCTGGCCGTCGGCGGTGGTGGGGTGCTCCTCGTTGATCGCCTCGACCGCCTCGGTGAGCTCGACCTCGGCAGCCTGGGGTCGGCGGTCGAGGTGGATGCCGGCGATCATGCAGCGCACCGAGCCGCCGGCCAGCTCGATGGTGGGGATGTCGACGGCGACGATCTCGCAGGACTCCTCGATCGCCGCGACCTGGTCGGGACGGAGGCTGCGGCGGGCACGGCCGGACATCGCCATGATGTAGCGGCGCCTGCCCTCCGGCGTGCGCCCGCACAGCTCGACGGCGTTGCCGGCGAAGTCGCGGATCTGCTGCTCGGTCAGCTCGACGACCGTGCGGCCGTTGACGGTCAGGCGCTCGCGGACCTGCTCGCGGCGCTGCTTGTCCGGGATCATCTCCAGCGCGATCAGCGCGACGTCGGTGCCGACGCAGGCGAGGACGTTGGTGTGATAGACGGGCACGCCGTCGGAGTCGACCGCCTCGAAGGCCATCGGCTCGTAGTTGAAGTCGCTGCAGAACCGCTCGAGCACGTGCGTGTCGGCGCGGTGGCTCACCGCGGTGTACGCGACCCGCGAGACGTGGTCGAGCACCATCGCACCCGTGCCCTCGAGGAAGATGCCGTCCGGCTCGAGGCCGGAGTAGTCCACGATCGTCTGGGTGCGGTACTCCGACTTCAGCATCTCCAGCACGTCCGCGCGCCGCTCGTGGCGACGGTTCGAGGCGTACATCGGATACACCGCGACATAGCCGCCCGCGTGGGTCGACAGCCAGTTGTTCGGGAACACGCTGTCGGGGCGGGTGTGGTCCTCGTCGCGGAAGACGTGCACGCGTACGCCGGCGTCGCGCAGCGCCTGCGCCAGCGCATCCATCTCGGCCAGCGCCTTGCTCGAGGTTGCGTCCTCGGACTGGCCGACGGGGATGTCGCGCTGGAACGCGTTGTCGGCCGCGGTGGCCGGGTTGGGGACGAACCGCTCGGCGCGGACCAGGATGACGGCGGACGGGGCTTGGGCACTCACGATCGCCGAATGTAGATCATCGCCGTCGCTCCCCCGGTGCCGACCGGCACCGGCCCGAGACCGGCCGCTTTGGCGGATCCCGCCCATGGTCGACTATGGTTAGGCAAACCTAACCCTGTGAAGGACCCATGAAGCGCACACCGGCCCTCCTCGCTCTCACCCTCGCGGCGACCCTGTTCGCCTCCGGCTGCAGCGGTGGCGACGACGCGCTCGTCGTCTACAACGCCCAGCACGAGGAGCTGATCACCGACCTCGCGGCGTCGTTCACCGAGGAGACCGGGATCGAGGTCGAGCTGCGCAACGGCAAGGACCTGGAGATGGCCGCCCAGCTGGTCGCCGAGGGCGACGCGTCGCCCGCCGACGTGTTCTTGACCGAGAACTCCCCCGCCATGGCTCAGGTCGAGCGCGCCGGGCTGTTCGCCGAGCTCCCGCAGGAGGCCGTCGCGCCGATCCCGGACATGTACCGGCCCCGCACCGGGCTGTGGACCGGCTTCGTGGCCCGCTCGACGGTGCTCGCCTACAACACCGACCTGGTGACCGAGGACGAGCTTCCGGACTCGATCCTCGACCTCGCCGACCCGGAGTGGGCCGGCCGGATCTCCTTCTCCCCGACCGGGGCGGACTTCCAGGCGATCGTCGCGGCCGTCCTCGAGCTCGAGGGCGAGCAGGCCACGCGCGACTGGCTCGAGGGCATCAAGGCCAACGGGACCGTGTACGACGGCAACAACGTCGTGCTCGAGGCCGTGAACTCCGGCCAGTCCGAGGTCGGGGTCATCTACCACTACTACTGGTACCGCGACCAGGCCGAGGCGGGCGAGGTGTCCGACCACAGCGCCCTGCACTTCTTCGGCGACCAGGACCCCGGTGCCTTCGTGAGCGTGTCGGGCGCCGGCGTCCTCGCCTCGAGCGACCGGCAGCAGGACGCGGAGGCGTTCATCTCCTACCTCACCAGCACCGCCGGCCAGCAGGAGCTCGCCGACAGCTACGCGCTGGAGTACCCGCTGAACCCCGAGGTGCGGCTCGACCCGCCGGTCCAGCCGTTCGCCGAGCTCGAGCCGCCCCAGGTCAACGTCTCCGACCTCGACGGGGAGACGGTCATCGACCTCATGACCGAGGTCGGGTTCCTCTGAGCGAGCTGGCGCAGCTCCCGCTGCGTGGGCCGGAGCCGGCGGCCCGCGCCCGGACGCAGCGACCCGAGCCGGCGCCGGCCGTGCTGCTCGTGCTGGCCGCGGTCGTCACCGCCGCCAGCCTGATCCCGCTCGGCTACGTCCTCTGGTCGGTCACCGACGTCGGGCTCGGCGAGGCCCGCGAGTTCCTGGTCCGCCCCCGGATCGGCGAGCTGTTGTGGAACACCACCCGGCTGCTGGCCGGTGGGGTGGCGCTCAGCGCGGTGCTGGGCGTGGGCGGCGCCTGGCTGGTCGAACGCACCGACGTGCCCGGCCGCGGCTGGTGGCACGGCCTGATGTGCGCCCCGCTCGCGGTGCCGGCGTTCGTCAACGGCTACGGCTGGGTGTCGATGACGCACGCCGTCCAGAGCTACGGCGGCGCGGTGCTCGTCGTCAGCCTCTCGTACTTCCCGTTCGTCTACCTGCCCACCGTCGCGGCCCTGCGCCGCCTCGATCCCGGTCTCGAGGAGGTGAGCGCCGCCCTCGGGCAGCGACCGCTCGCGACCTTCCGGCGGGTCGTGCTTCCCGCAATCAGCCCCGCCGTCCTCGGCGGCTCGCTCCTGGTGGGCCTGCACCTCCTCGCGGAGTACGGCGCGCTGCAGCTGCTCAACTACCCGACGCTGACCACCGCGATCCTGCAGCAGTACGGCACCTCCTTCAACGGCCCCGCCGCGAGCCTGCTCGCGCTCGTCCTCGTGGTGTTCTGCCTGGTGCTGCTCGGCCTCGAGCTCGCGCTGCGCGGCGGCCGCCGACGCGCGCGGATCGGGTCCGGCACCGCCCGCGCGGCCCAGCCGCACCGCCT
>NZ_DASWVI010000443.1:0-6365 GCF_036401255.1 Nocardioides sp.
GAGAGCGCCACCCCGCTCTCCCGGGGGCAATCGGGGACCATCCGGCCCCGACCCCCATCCGACCAGGAGGACCCGGTGGCCACGAGCAGCATCAGCGGTCTCGCGAGCGGTCTGGACACCGCGAGCCTGGTCGACCAGCTCATGCAGCTGGAGGCGATCCCGCAGACGCGGCTGAAGACCCAGCAGACGACCGAGAAGTCGGTCCTCAGCGCGCTGCGCTCGCTCAACACCGACACCCTGCTCCTCGCGAGCAAGGCCACGGCCCTCGCGAAGCCCGCCACCTGGCAGACCCTCAAGGCGACCGTCACCGGCACCGGCGTGACCGCAACCGCCGGCGCCACCGCCGCGGCGACCACCCTGTCGTTCACCATCGGCTCCGTCGCTGCGAGCCACCAGCTCGGCTTCACCAACGCCGCCGCCCTCACCGACGTGGTCGCCTCCGGCTCCTCGGTGACGATCACCGGGTCCGACGGCGTCGCCCACGACGTGAGCACCGGCGGTGGCACCCTGAGCGAGCTGGTCTCCTCGATCAACGCCTCGAGCTCCACCACCGGGGTGCGCGCGAGCGCCGTCAAGGTCGCCGACGGCAGCTACCGGCTGCTCGCGGAGTCGACCACGACCGGCGCCGCCTCGTCCTTCACCCTGACCAACGCCGACGGCACCGACCTGCTCGGCGGCGCCTCGGTCCGCGCCGGCGCCGACGCCTCGATCGACCTCGGCCTCGGCATCACCGCGACCTCGAGCACCAACACGTTCACGAACCTGGTCCCCGGCGTCGACGTCACGCTCGCGCCCACCGCGACGGTCGGCGGCACCGCGACCGTCACGGTCGCCCAGGACTCCTCGAGCGTGCGCGCCTCGGTCAAGGGCCTCGTCGACCAGGTGAACTCGCTGCTGAGCCTGATCGACACGCAGACGGCCACGAAGACCGAGACCGGCACGGCCGGCGTGCTGGCCGGCGACACGATGTCGCGGTCGCTGCGCAACAGCCTGGTCAACACGATCTTCGGATCGGACTCGACGTCGATGGCCTCCCTCGGCATCCAGACCGACCGCTACGGCAAGCTCGTCTTCGACGGCGACGCCTTCGACAAGGCCTACGCCGCGGATCCCTCGGGCGTCGCGGCGAAGTTCACGACCGGCGCCACGACGGCGACCGACGGGTGGGCCGCCCGGGTGGCCGCGGTCGCCAAGGGCGCCACGGGTGTCAACGGCACCATCACGGCGGCGATCGCCGGACGCAACACCGCCCTGGATCGTCTCACCGACAGCATCGCCGACTGGGACGACCGGCTCGAGATCCGGCGCAAGACCCTGGAGCGGACCTACACCGCCCTCGAGACGGCACTGTCGAACATGCAGAGCCAGGGCAACTGGCTGGCCGGCCAGATCTCCTCGCTGCCGACCTACTCATCGTGACCACGGAAGGAAGATCGATGAACCCGCACCAGAACCCGCGCGAGACCTACCTGGCCGCGACGGTGTCCACGGCCTCGCCGCAGCAGCTCCTGGTGATGCTCTACGAGCGCCTTGCGCTCGACCTGCAGCGCGCGTCGGAGGCCCTGCGGCTGGGCGAGCCGAGCAAGGCCCACGAGCCCCTGCTGCACGCGCAGGACATCGTGCTCGAGCTCAACGCCAGCCTCGACACCAGCGCCTGGGACGGCGCCAGCGGGCTGGCCGCGCTGTACGACTACCTGCACAGCGAGCTCGTCAAGGCCAACATCGGCAAGAACCTCCGTATCACCGACTTCTGCCTCGACATCGTCTCGACCCTGCGCGACACGTGGCGCGACGCCGCCCTCGGCCTGATCGCGGAGTCGGCGTGAGCACCGAGGTCTTCTCGAACCGCACTGCGGGCTCCGGCGCCTCGGAGCACCTGCACTGGGAGACCGCGCTGGACCGCCTGGAGCTCGACGTGATGCTCGCCGAGCGCCTGCTGGCCGACCCCTCGCGTGAGGGGCACGCCCGGCACGAGCCGTGGGACGAGCCCACGCTGTCCGGCCCGATCCCCGCCGACCTGGTCGACCGGGCCCTCGCCCTCCGCGAGCGCCAGCTCCGGGTGGAGGCCGAGCTGGCCCGAGCCGCCGGCGTCGTCGGCCAGCAGCACCGCTTCGCCGCCCGCGTGGACCGCGCCACCGGCCGCGGCCCGGGCGGCGCGGTCTACCTCGACATCGACGCCTGAGCCACCCCAGCGCCGGGCACCGAGCGCCCGTCCCGATCGTCGGGGCGGGCGTTTCGTGGTTCTCCAGCAAATTCCGGGACTCACCTGTCGGGTTTCGCTCAGGTCGCTCGCGCAGGAGCCGAAGGACCACACGAGCAAGGATCGCTCGCACCCGCCGACGGACCGGCACACGACACCCCCTTCCCAGGAGGCATCGGCATGCCGTTCGCGTTCCCTGACCCTGTCGGCAGTGTGCTCAACGCTGCCCTCGACGGGGTCGCCCTGCGTCAACGCGTCACCGCGGACAACATCGCGAACGTCGACACCCCCGGCTACCGGGCGAGCAGCGTCGACTTCGAGACCAGCCTCCGCGCGGCCATCTCCGCCGGCGACCCGGCCTCCGCGTCCCCCGTGGAGTTCCTGGCCACCGACACCCCCGTCGGCGCGAACGGCAACAACGTCGACCTGCGCAAGGAGACGCTGTCGGCGGTGCAGTCGCAGTTCCAGTACCAGATGCTCACGCGGGCGACCACCGACCGCTTCGCGCTGATCAAGACCGCGGCGGGCGTCGCCTGATGGGCGCGTTCGACACCCTCGCCATCGCCGGTTCGTCGATGGGGGTGCACCAGACCTGGCTCGACACGCTCGCGTCGAACATCGCGAACGTCAACACGGTCACGCCGACCAGCCAGAACGCCTTCCAGGCCCAGATGCTCATCGTGCGCTCCGCCGTGGGCGGCGGCGTCGAGGTGGCCGGGATGGCCCTGAGCGACCCGGCGGGCCGCCTCGTGTCCGACCCCGGCAACCCGATGGCCGACGCCGACGGCTACGTCCGCGCTCCCGAGATGGACATGTCCGCGCAGATGACCCAGCTCGTGATGGCCCAGCGCGGCTTCCAGGCCTCGGTGCAGGTGACCAAGCAGGCGCAGGAGACCTACTCCGCCGCGCTGCAGATCGGGCGTGCGTGATGAGCGTCAACGGGATCGAGGCGGTCGGCTTCACGCCGTTCGTCGCGCCGCAGCTGAACCCGACCGACACCGTCCGCGGCAGCTCGCAGGTCGGCTCGTCGTTCGGGGACCTCATGGTCGACGGCCTGGACCGGCTCGAGGCCGTCCAGGACAAGTCCGACAAGCTCGCCGTCCAGGCCGCCACCGGTGACCTCGACAACATCCACGACTACACGATCGCGGCCACCGAGGCCGCGGTCACCACCCAGTTGACCGTCGCCGTGCGCAACCGTGCGCTCGAGGCGTTCAACGAGATCATGCGGATGCCGATCGGATGAAGCAGAAGCTGACCCGCAGCCTGACCAGCCTGCGGACGACGTTCACGTCCTTCACGCTCGGCCAGCAGGTCGTGTCCGTGATCGGCACGGTGGCGATCCTGCTCGCCGCGTTCATGGTGTTCCGGTGGGTCTCGACCCCCGACTACGCGCCGCTGTACAGCAACCTCGCGGCCTCCGACGCGTCGGCGATCGTCGACGAGCTCGACTCGCAGGGGACGCCGTACAAGCTCGCCAACGGCGGCTCGACGATCATGGTCCCGCGCGACTCCGTCTACTCCACCCGGATCTCCCTGAGCGGGCAGGGCCTGCCCGAGCAGTCGAGCAGCCAGGGCTACTCGCTGCTGGACAACCAGGACATCTCGACCTCCGAGTTCCAGGAGCAGACCGACTTCAAGCGGGCCATGGAGGGCGAGCTCGCCTCGACCATCGAGTCCATCGACGGCGTCACCACCGCGGTCGTCCACCTCGCGCTGCCGCCGGCCAAGGTCTTCGCCGACGAGCAGGACCCGCCGACCGCGTCGGTGCTCATCGACACCGCGGCCGGGAGCACGTTCAACCCCGAGCAGGTCCAGGCGATCGTGCACCTCGTCGCGTCGAGCATCGACGGGCTGGACCCCGACAACGTGACCGTCGCCGACTCCTCGGGCAAGGTGCTCTCCTCGACCGAGTCCGGTGCCCTCGGCGCCAGCACCCGCGACCAGCAGGTCGCGGCGTTCCAGCAGCAGACCAGCCAGCGGATCCAGACGATGCTCGACCGGGTCCTCGGGCCCGGCAACTCGACGGTCCAGGTGACCGCCGACCTGGACTTCGACAAGTCCGTGTCGGAGTCGACCACCTACGGCAAGCCCGCCAAGGGGTCGCTGTCGTCGAGCTCGAGCAGCGAGAAGTACAACGGTCCCGCCGGCGGCACCGGCACCACCGGGGTCGTCGGCCCCGACGGCCAGATGGACAGCTTCGGCACCGCCGGCACCGGCGGCAAGTCGTCGTACGTCAAGGAGTCCCAGACCTCCGACAACGCGATCCCGACGACCGTCGAGCACCGTGAGACCGCGCCCGGCAGCGTGAACTCGCTGCACGTCGGCGTCGTGCTCGACACGACCGCCGCACAGACCGTGAACGCCACCGACGTGCAGGACCTGATCTCCGCAACGGTGGGCATCGACCCCAACCGCGGCGACACGGTGCAGGTGACGACGATGCCGTTCGACCGCACGGCCGACAAGGCGGCTGCCGCCGAGCTCGCGGCCGCCGCGAAGGCCGCGAAGACCGAGAAGATGTGGGCGATGGCCCGCAACGCCGGGATCGCGGTCGCGATCCTCGCGATCCTCCTGGTCGCCTGGCTGCGCTCCCGCCGGAAGGCGAAGCGGCGCGAGCAGACCACGACGTACCTCGTCGAGCAGCTGCGCAACGACGCCGCCGAGCGCCAGGCCGCGGCCGTCGCCGCCGCCGCGATCCAGAACGTCCCCGCCCTGGAGGCGCTCGAGGGCGTCGACCACGCCGGCGACGACCTCCGTCGTGAGCTCGCGGACCTGGCCGACGGTCAGCCCGAGGACGTCGCGTCGCTGCTGCGCGGCTGGCTGGTGGAGCGGTCCTGATGGCGATGACCACGATGAACCTCACCGCTGCCGGCGTGCGCAAGGCCGCCGTCGTCTTGATCCAGCTCGGCCGGGACAACGCCGCCTCGGTGCTCAGCCACCTCTCCGAGAACGAGGTCGAGGCGATCTCCGCGGAGATCGCCCGGCTGGAGTACGTCGACCCCACGGAGAGCGTGGCCGCGCTGACCGAGTTCCGCGAGATGGCCAACGCCCGCGCCAACATCGCCCGCGGCGGCCTCAACTTCGCCCGGATGATGCTGGAGCAGTCCCTCGGCTCGGAGCGGGCCGGCGAGATCATCGAGCGGCTCCAGGCCGCCGCGGTGCAGATGCCGTTCCAGTTCCTGCACCGCGCCGACCCCTCGCAGCTGCGGACCTTCATCGCCGACGAGCACCCGCAGGTGATCGCGCTCGTGCTGGCGCACATGACGGCCGAGAAGGCCTCGCTGGTCCTCTCCGGCCTGCCCTCGAGCCTCCAGGCCGAGGTCGCGCACCGGATCGCCGTCATGGACCGGACCTCCCCCGAGATCATCCACGCGGTCGAGGCGAGCCTCGAGCGCAAGCTGTCCTCGGTGCTGCAGCCCGCCGAGATGTCGCGGGTGGGCGGCGTGGACCCGCTGGTCAACATCATCAACCGGTCGGACCGGGTGACGGAGCGCCAGATCGTCGAGGGCCTGGAAGCGCTCGACGCCGAGCTCGCCGAAGAGGTCCGCAGCCGGATGTTCATGTTCGAGGACATCGTCAAGCTCGAGGACCGCTCCGTGCAGCTGGTGGTCCGCCAGGTCGACCAGGCCGAGCTCGCCCTCGCGCTCAAGGGCGTCAGCGACGCCGTGCGCACCAAGATCACCTCCAACCTGTCCAGCCGCGCCGCCGAGACGCTGCTCGAGGAGGTCGACCTGCTCGGCGCGGTCCGCCTCGCCCAGGTCGAGGAGGCCCAGCAGTCGATCATCCGGCGCATCCGCCAGCTCGAGGAGCAGGGCCAGATCATCATCAACCGCGGGAGCGACGATGAGCTCATCTCCTGAGGGAGTGGCCGCCGGCTACCGCGCGGTCGAGCAGCCCGACCTCCGCACCGGCGTCTGGACCCGGCTGGGCGATTCCGCCGTGCTGGGCGACGTCGTCACCGAGGCCGCGCTCAGCGGCCTGGCGGAGCGGACGCACACGGCGGCCCGCTCCCAGGGGTACGCCGTGGGCTGGGCCGAGGGCCGACAGGAGGCGCTGGTCCGGGCCTCCGAGGCCGCCGCCGTGACCGAGCAGCGGCTCCGCGACGAGGAGGCCCGGCGCGAGCGCGAGCACCAGGCCGCGCTCGCCGCGCTCGCGCAGGCCG
>NZ_DASWVI010000444.1:0-2744 GCF_036401255.1 Nocardioides sp.
GGCGCGGCCTCGGCGTGCCCCTGGTCGCCCTGATGCTGGCCCTGGTGCTGGCCGTGCTGGCGGACCTCGCTCGGGTCGGGCGCGGCCGACGCGCTGATCCGGACGGCGCGGGGACCGTCGCCGTACGTCGGCAGCTCGGGCAGCGTGTAGTCGCCGGAGCGGTAGGCCCGCTCGACGGCGAGCACGTCGCGGGCGTAGCTCGGCGACGGGTTGTAGCGCAGCACGGCGGCACGCCGACCGGCGAGCGAGTCCAGGTCGCCCGATGCCGCGCACAGGAACACCGCCGCACCGAGCGCGGCGTCGTCGAGGTCGTCGGCCGACCGGACCCCGTCGCCGTCGGCGTCGACGCCGACCGCGGCCCAGGTGCTCGGCAGGAACTGCATCGGGCCGACCGCGCGGTCCCAGCGCCGGTCGCCGTCGACCGTGCCGGCGTCGGTGTCGCGGATCTTGGCGACCGGCCCGGCACCGTCCAGGGCGACGCCCCGGATCAGCGGCGCGGACACGCCGTCGGAGCCCAAGGTGGCGCCGGCGTAGCGACCATGGTCGGACTCGACCCGGCCGATCGCGGCCAGCAACGTCCAGGTGAGCCCGCAGTCGGGGTCGACCTCGCTCATCACGTTCTCGGCGGATCGGTAGGCGCCGACGGCCGCGACGGGCAGGTCGAGGCGGTCCAGGGCCGCGGCGCTCACGCCGTGCTCGCGCGGGTCGTGCGCGACCTGGCGGGACGCGGTCGTCGCCGGTACGACCGGGGGCGCCGTGGTGGCGTCCGGGCCGTCGACGGTGATGACCACGTCGCGCACCGGCGGCTCCGCGCCGGGGCCCGGCTGGGAGGCGGCGACGACCGCGACCATCACCAGCACGGCGCCGCCGCTCATGGCGAGGCGCACGGGTCGGTGCAGGCTCATGGTCGGTCCGCGTCCTCGTCTCTCGATGGCCGGTCGAGACCAGTCTCTCCCCGACCGGCCTCGAGCGTCACCCCCCAGAAGGAGGAGTTCTCGACGACGACCGGGCCACCCGGTGAACGGCGCGCGAACACCGGGCCCGGACGGCTCAGCGGGGCAGGCCGAGGATCCGCTCGCCGGCCACGTTGCGCAGCACCTGGGTCGTGCCACCGGCGATCGAGAGGCAGCGGGTGTTGAGCATCTCGGAGACGTCGGCGCGGACCTGCTCGTCGTCGTCGAGCAGGATCCGGTCGCCGTGCAGGGTGACCACGAGCTCGGCCCCGTCCTGCCGGTTGCGGACCCCCAGCAGCTTGGCGACGCTCGACTCCGCACCCGGCCCCTGCCCGGCCAGCGAGCGCAGCGTCGAGCGCACTCCGAGCAGCGAGCACACCGTCGACAGCGCGATCGAGTGGCCGACGGCGACCCGCTGCGCCGGCGCGACGCCCGCGGCCGCCAGCTCGACGGCCCGCTCGGTGCTGGTGGCCAGGCGGCTGGTCGCCATCGCGACCCGCTCGTTGGCGAGCGTGGTGCGGGCCAGCCGCCAGCCGTCGCCGACGGCGCCGACGACCATCTCGTCGGGCACGAACACGTCGTCGAGGAAGACCTCGTTGAACAGCGCCTTGCCGGTGATCTCGCGCAGCGGCCGCACCTCGATGCCGGGGCTGTTACGCATGTCGACCAGGAAGTAGGTGATGCCCTGGTGCTTGGGTGCGTCCGGGTCGGTGCGGGCCAGGCAGATGCCCCAGTCGGCCCGCTCGGCCACGGAGTTCCAGACCTTCTGGCCGGTCAGCCGCCAGCCGCCGTCGACCCGCTCGGCGCGCGTGCGCAGCGACGCGAGGTCCGACCCGGCCCCGGGCTCGGAGAACAGCTGACACCACACCAGGTCACCGAGCAGCGACGGCGTCACGAACCGCTCGCGCTGGGCGTCGGTTCCGTGCTCGAGGATCGTCGGCAGCGCCCACCCGGCGATCACGATGTCGGGGCGGGTCACGCCGGCCCGGGCCAGCTCCTGGTCGATGACGACCTGGGTGACGGGGTCGGCGCCGAGCCCGTACGGCGCGGGCCAGTGCGGCGTGAGATAGCCGGCCTCCACCAGCGCGGCGCGACGCTCGTCGGGCGGGAGGGCCGCGATCCGCTCGGCGACGGCCCTCACCTCCGCCCGCACGGCGTCGTCCCTGCCGTCGAGGTCGAGCCGGACCTGCCGGCGTACTCCCCCGACGGCGGCGGACGTCAGCCGGTCGGCGGCGTCGTCCGCGCTGCCGGCGAGCGCGCGCAGGGCCAGCGCCCGGCGCAGGTAGAGGTGGGCGTCGTGCTCGAAGGTGAACCCGATGCCCCCGAGCACCTGGATGCACGACTCCGCGACCGCCACCGCCCCGTCGAACGCGGTCGCGATGGCGACGTCCACGGCGAACGCCCACTGCTCGTCGTCGCCGTCCGCGGCGGACGCGACGTCCCACGCGGCGGCGGTGACGGCCTCGGCCGTCTCGAGCATCTCCGCGCACAGGTGCTTGACGGCCTGGAAGCTGCCGATCTTCTGGCCGAACTGCTCGCGCACCTTCGCGTAGTCGACGGCCGTCGCCAGGCACCAGCGCGCCACGCCCGCGGCCTCGGCGGCGGCGAGCGTGACGACCGTACGCCGGACGGCGTCGGTCGTGAGGTCGACCGGCTCCCCCGCGGCCGGGTCCAGCACGCGGATGCGGCCGAACCGGCGGGTGAGGTCCACGCCGGTGGTCGCCGTCAGCTCGACGGCGGCGCGCGGGAGCAGCCGCCAGCCGTCGGCGCCGGCGGCGACGAGCACGTGGG
>NZ_DASWVI010000445.1:0-1812 GCF_036401255.1 Nocardioides sp.
ATCGCGGTCGAGCCGGTGCTGGGGTCGCGCTCGACCGACACGCTCGCCGGGGTGGGCCCGCCGCGGGTGTCGGTGGGCGACCGGCTCCCCGTCGGGCCCGCCGGTGCGGCGCCGCGGCCCCTGGACACGCCGGCCGCGGCGCGGCCGGGTCCGCTCCGGGTGGTGGCGGGCCCACGCGTCGACTGGTTCGCCGTCGACGCGCTCGAGGTGCTGTGCGGCTCGCCGTACGTCGTCGAGGCGGACTCCAACCGGGTGGGTCTGCGCCTGGCCGGGCCCGCGGTGCCGCGGGTCCGCGACGACGAGCTGCCCAGCGAGGGGATGGTGCTCGGCGCCGTGCAGGTCCCGCCGAGCGGACGGCCGGTGGTGTTCCTCGCCGACCACCCGCCGACGGGCGGCTACCCGGTGCTCGCGGTCGTGCACCCCGACGACCTGTGGCGGTGCGCCCAGCTGCGGCCGGGGGAGGAGGTGTGGTTCAGCCCGACGGCTGCCAGGGCCTGAGCTCGGGGTCGTCGGCGGCATAGCTGCGGACCGGCCCCGGCGGGGTCTCGGCGGTCTCGAACCGCACGGTCACCACGCCCCGGCCCGACCCCCACACCCAGCCGCGGCCCATCGCGGTGTGCTCGACGTCCATGCCCGGCGCCCAGGTGCGCCGCGAGTGATGGGGCACCTCGATCTCCGGGAGCTCCTCGACGTCCTCCTCGGCGGTCTCGCCGAACAGGTCCTCCTGGATCCAGTCGGCGAGGCCGGAGACCCCGACGCCCAAGAGCCGGACGCCACCGGAGGTGTCGAGGTCGGTGAGCAGTCCGCGCGCGGTCCGGGCGATCGTGCCGGCGGCGTCGGTGGGGGAGGCGAGCGTCGTGGAGCGGCTGAGCGTCGTGAAGTCGTGGAGGCGGACCTTGATCGTCACGGTCCGCCCGGAGAGGCCGTGCTTGCGCAGCCGGCCGGCGACGTCGCCGGCCTGCCGGGTCAGCAGTCCCTCCATCAGCTTGCGGTCGGTGAGGTCGGTGTCGTAGGTGCCCTCGACACTCACCGACTTGGCCTCGCGCTCCGCCACCACCGGCCGGTCGTCCTGGGCGCGCGCCAGGTGGAACAGCCCGTGCCCGCTGGCCCTGCCGAGGAGGCGCACCAGCTCCTCCTCGCTGACCGACTCGAGCTCGGCGATCGTGTGGATGCCGACGCGTCGCAGCCGCTCCGCGGTGGCCGGACCGACGCCGGGGATCACGGTGACGTTCATCGGGCGCAGCAGGTCCTGCTCGGTCCCGGGCGGCACGACGACCAGGCCGTCGGGCTTGTCGAGGTCGCTGGCGACCTTCGCGACGAACTTCGAGGTGCCGATGCCGACCGACGCGGTCAGCCCGCCGGTCACGTCGACGACCCGCGCCCGGAGGTCCTGCGCGAACGCCGTCACCGCCGGCACGGACAGGTCCGGCAGGTCGGCGCGCTCGAGGTCGACGAACGCCTCGTCCAGCGACAGCGGCTCGACGAGCGGCGAGACGGCCCGCAGCAGGCCCATCACCCGCTCGCTGCTGTCGCGGTAGGCGTGGAACCGGCCGCTCAGGAACGCCGCGTGGGGGCATCGCGAGCGGGCCTCCCGGGTCGACATGGCCGAGTGGACGCCGTACCGCCGCGCCTCGTAGGACGCCGTCGACACCACGCCGCGGCTGCCGACGCCGCCGACCACCACCGGCTTGCCGCGCAGCGAGGGCTTGTCGCGCTGCTCGACCGCCGCGAAGAAGGCATCGAGGTCCAGGTGGAGGACCGACGCTTCCGCACGCACGGGCGCAACGTACCTCCTGGCGCCGACCGGCCCAC
>NZ_DASWVI010000446.1:0-2630 GCF_036401255.1 Nocardioides sp.
GTCGGTCAGGCTCTGCCGCCCCCTGCGTCACACCGGCCTCGACCGCCCCACGGGGCAGTCGCCGCGGCAGACATAGCCGGTGGCGCCCCAGGCCAGAGTCGAACTGGCGACCTTTCGCTTAGGAGGCGGCTGCTCTATCCACTGAGCTACTGGGGCCGCTGCCCGATCGGATCGGGACTCGGCGGACAGTCTTTCACGAGTCCGGGGGCGGTCGGCGACCCCCGGTAGGAGCGTCCCATTTTGTCGACATGTGCCGCTCACAGCGACACTTAAGGTTCGCGACCTACGCTCGCGGTGCTCCGCACCCCGTCCCGCGTCCCCGACCATGAGGTAGCCGATGTCCCACGCTGCGCCCGAAGGCGCCCAGCCGGACGCCGGCGCACCCAAGCGGCGGGCGAAGGCGCGCAAGCGCCACACGGTCGGCAAGGTCCTGCTCGCGACCGCCCTGACCCTCGCGATGGCCACGGGTCTGGGCACGGTGTGGCTCTACCGACACCTCAACGGCAACCTCAGCGTCCTCGACCCGACCGCGCAGCTGTCCAACCGGCCCGACAAGGTCGCGGTCGAGGGGCCGAAGGATCCGCTCAACGTCCTGGTGATGGGCTCCGACAGCCGCGACTGTGCGGGCTGCAACATCGACAACCTCACCGGCGGCGGGCAGCGCTCGGACACCACGATCCTGTTCCACCTCTCCGCGGACCGCGAGCGGGCCTACGGCATCAGCATCCCGCGCGACTCGATCGTCGACCGGCCCGACTGCAGGACCGAGGACGGCGAGACGATCCCGGGCGCCGACAACGTGATGTGGAACGAGGCCTTCGCGCTCGGCGGTCCAGCGTGCACCATCCAGCAGTTCGAGCAGCTCACCGACATCCGGCTCGACCACTTCGTGGTGGTCGACTTCGAGGGCTTCCAGGGCATGGTCGATGCGATCGGTGGCGTCGAGGTGTGCATCCCCGAGCCGATCGTGGACCCGGCCCACGGCATCAACATCGAGGCCGGCACCCGCAAGCTCAAGGGCAAAGAGGCCCTCAACTACGTCCGTGAGCGGTACGTCGTCGGCAACGGCTCGGACATCGGCCGGATGAAGCGCCAGCAGGCGTTCATCGGGTCGATGGCCCACCAGGTCGTGACCGCGGGGACGCTGGCCCGCCCCGACCATCTCGTCGGCTTCCTCAACGCGGCCACCCAGTCGCTGACCGTCGACCCCGGGCTGCAGAACGTGTGGAAGATCGCCAAGCTCGGCGTCGAGTTCAAGGGCATCGGCCTGGACAACATCCAGTTCCTGACGATCCCGAACATCCCCGACCCGGCCGACCCCAACCGGCTGGTCTGGAAGGAGCCGGACGCCAAGCAGGTCTGGCACAAGGTCGCCCTCGACGAGCCGCTGACCAAGAAGCTCAGCGACGGCGTGATCAGCGCCGGCAACCTGCCCGGCTCGGGCAACGGCAGCGGCGGCTCCGGGCAGAAGAGCGAGGCCGACAAGCAGGCGCTCGAGGACGCGGGGCTGTGCACGTGACCGGGGACGGGGACCGCGGCCGGACACCGGACGAGCAGTCCGAGTGGGAGCGGCGCCGGCGCCGCGCGGAGGTGTTCGGCGACGTGCTGCCCGAGACCACCAGCGACGAGCGCGACGACGCCGCGGCGCCGAGCCGCGGCAGCGAGTCGGCGACGGACCGCTGGCTGCGCGAGCAGGTGCCCCCGCACCACGGGTCCTGACCCCTCATCTCGCGCCGAGACACCCGAACTGGCTGCCGAGGGTCGTCCCGGACAGCCAGTTCTGGTGTCTCGACGGCGAACGGCCGCGCGTGGGTCAGACCCCCGGGGTCGATCGACCCTGCTGGGCGGCGAGCAGGTCGCGGATCTCCTCGAGCAGCTTGACGTCCTCGGGGGTGCCGGGCTCGGGGCTGGGGAAGTAGCGCTCCTTCGCGGCGGTGTAGGGCACCACGATGAAGAAGTAGACGACCGCGGCGATGATCACGAACGAGATCACGGCGGTGAGCCAGACGCCGATCGAGATGCCGTGCCAGACGTAGGTCGAGAAGTTCGGGGTGCCGCCGACCTTCCCGATCAGGTCCATGATCAAGCCGACGGTGGCGGTCACCACGGACGCGAACGCGCCGGCCATGATGAAGGCCACGGCCAGCTCGACGAGGTTGCCGCGGAGGATGAAGTTCTTGAATCCGGTCATGCGGGCACGCTAGTCCGGTAGGGCGATCGTGAGGAAGGTGCGCGCCGAGGCGTCCGCGATGCGGGGCACGTCGGCGGGCAGCGCGCCGATCACGACCAGCCGCCCGGGCAGCTCGGCCACGCCGGTGCCCGATCCGGGCTCGGGCAGCGCGAGCACCGGTACGTCGCGGGCCACGACGCCGGCCGGGCCGCCCTGGGGGTCGGCGGAGACCAGGTCGACGCGGTCGCCGACCCGCAGCAGCGCGGCCATCGCGGGATCGGGCAGCCGCACGGGGACCGCGGCGAGCCCGGGATAGCCGGAGGTGAGCGCGGGCCCGACCAGGCGGACGTCGGTCACCGGCTCGCCGGCGCGCAGCGGGGCGGCGAGGGTGCGCCCGGGCACGTCGCGCGACACCCCGTCGGGCACCGACCCGGGAGCGAACCCGACGGTGCGCAGGTCG
>NZ_DASWVI010000447.1:0-5808 GCF_036401255.1 Nocardioides sp.
GCCGCCCGCGCCGGCCGAGACGCAGGCCGAGACGCAGGCTGTCGCGCCGCCGCCCCCTCCGTCCTGGATGAACAAGAGCGAGGACGGCTGAGCGCGGGGCGCGGCTGTCGGTGACGGACCTGCTGCTGGTCGCCGTGGTGGCGGCCGGAGTGTTCATGCTCGCCGCGATCGCCCAGGCGGTCACCGGGTTCGGGTCGGCGCTGGTCGCCGTACCGCTGCTGACGCTGGTGGTGCATCCGGTCACGGCGGTGGTGGCGGCGACCGCGGTGAGCCTGGTGCTCACCACCGGCGCGGCCTGGCGGGAGCGCGACCACCTCGACGCAGGAACGGTGCGGATCCTGACGGTGGCGGGCATCGTCGGCATGCCGCTCGGGCTGGTGCTCCTCGCCGTCGCCGACGAGTCCAGCCTGCAGGGCTGGATCGCGGGAAGCATGCTGGTGATGGTGGTGCTCGTCGCGGCGGGTGCCCGCATCGGCAGCCGTGGCCTCCCGGTCGCCGGGTTGGTCAGCGGCGCGCTGCTGACGTCGACGGGCATGAACGGGCCGCCGCTGGTGATGGCGTTGATGGACCGTGAGCCCCGCCGCTACCGCGCCACCCTCCAGGCGGTGTTCGCGGCCCAGGACGTCGTCGCGGTCGCGGCGTTCGCCGTGCTCGGGTACGTCGACGGGCGGGTCGCTCTCGTGAGCGCCGCCGGCGTGGTGGGGATCCCGCTCGGCTGGCGGCTCGGCGACGCGGTGTTCCACCGGATCCCGGCCGCCCGGTTGCGCCCGCTCGTGGTCGGCGGGCTCGTCCTCACCGCGACCTCGATGCTGATCACGGCGTACTCCTGATCGAGCCCGGCCCTGGGGGCGCGCGTCGTCAGCAGGGCCCGGATGTGATCTGATATGCGCGTCGAGGCGGCTTCCGGGCCCGCCGAGACGGATCGCGCTTCACGTTGCTCGGAACGTTGACGAACGGGGGTTCGCATGGCGCGCAGGTCTGCGGTCGATCGCGGTGACGACAGCGTCGTGGGTCGTGAGGGGCGGGTGACCGGCACGGTCGGACCCGGTCTGGTCGGTGAGGTGATCTTGCCGATCCGCGGCGGGAGCGAGGCGTTCAACGCCTACCCGTACGTCGGCACCGACACCTTCCCGATCGGCACCCTGGTCCGGGTCATGGAGTACGCGCAGCCCCGGATCGTCTACGTATCCGCCGCGCTCTAGCCCGAGCGCGCCAGCGAACAGGAACCACACCCATGCCCATGCTCGTCCTGGCCGCGATCGCCGCCGGCCTCCTGCTGCTCCTCGTCCTGGTCTTCAAGATGATCTGGCGGGTCGCGGAGCCCAACGAGGCCCTGATCATCTCGGGCCTCGGCGCCCACGGAGAGACACCCGCCGACATGCCGGGGGACACCGGTCGCGGGTTCAAGATCGTCGTCGGCCGCGGCACCGCGGTGATCCCCGGGTTCCAGACGGTCCGGAGGTTCTACCTCGGCCTGCGCACGACGACGCTGACGGTGAAGGCCCCGTCCAACCAGTCGATCCCCCTGACGGTCAAGGGTGTCGTGGTCTTCAAGGTCGCCGACGACAAGGCCAGCATCGCCAACGCCGCCCGGCGCTTCCTCGAGCAGAACGAGGAGACGCTGGTGAGCACCATCCACGAGCTGTTCGCCGGCCACCTGCGCGCGATCGTCGGCGGGATGACCGTCGAGGGGATGCTCCACGACCGGGAGTCGCTCACCGCGAACATCCGCACGTCGCTGGCCGACGACCTCGGCAAGCTCGGCCTGATCGTCGACTCCCTGCAGATCCAGGAGATCGACGACGAGGTCGGCTACATCAACAACCTCGGCAAGCCGCAGGCGGCCGCGATCGAGGCGGCCGCCCGGATCGCCGCCGCCCAGCGCGACCAGGAGGCCACCCAGGCCGAGCAGATCGCCGACGCCCGCAAGGCCGAGGCGGTGCGCCAGTCGCAGATCGAGCAGGCCGGCTACCAGGCCGAGGTGGACACCGCGAAGGCGCAGGCCGCGCAGGCCGGGCCGCTGACCGAGGCGCAGGCGCGCCAGGAGGTCGTCAAGGCAGAGACCGCGGCGGCCGAGCTCGATGCGCAGCGTGCGGAGAAGGTGCTCGACACCGAGATCCGCAAGCCCGCCGACGCGGAGGCCTACCGGCAGATCACGCTCGCCGACGCCGAGCGACAGGCCAAGATCGCCCGGGCGCGCGCCGAGGCTGAGGAGACCACGCTGCGCGGCGAGGCGGAGGCCAAGGCCACCGCGGCGACGGGTGAGGCCGAGGCGAAGGCGATCCAGGCCCGCGGTCTCGCCGAGGCGGCCGGCATCAAGGCCCGCGCCGAGGCGCTGGCCGAGAACCAGGACGCGGTGATCGCGCAGACGATCGCGGAGAACTACCCCGACATCGTCAAGGCGGGCGCCTCGGCCCTGGGCAACATCGACAACCTGGTGGTGCTCAACGGAGCCGACGGGATGGAGGATATGCTCGGCAAGGCACTGACGATGGGCGGGGCCGGACTCGGCCTGGCCCAGAGCCTGATGTCGTCGATCCGGGCGGGTGCGGTCGAGGACGGTGCGCGCACCGACGGCACCCGGCCCGGCGCGGAGCCGGCACGCGAGACCGTCGGCTGAGCGTCGCCGAGGGGTCAGGCCGCGGGGACCGCGCCGCTGCTGGTCTCCAGGGTCGACGCAGGCTCGGGCAGCGGCGTCGCGGAGGTCGCTCGGGTGGCCTGGCCGGCGCGGGCGACCGCCACCAGGAACGCTCCGGTGAGCACGACCACCATGAGCACGACACCCACCAGGAACAGCACCCAGAACAGCGGCGAGTGGTCGGCGACGGGGTAGTTCTGGCCGGGGTTCATCGGGTCCTCCACGGGGCTCGGTGGCGCGGTCCCGACGACGATCACCGCCGGCGCCGCTCCCGGGACAGGGCCCCGGGTCCCGTCCGGGACGGGACTTTGTGCCCGGGGCCCGGGTCCCGGCGCGAGGAGCGGCGTCGCCTAGGCTGGACGGCCGATGAACGGGATCCTGGTCGCCGGCACGACCTCCGACGCGGGCAAGAGCGTCGTCACCACCGGGCTGTGCCGCTCGCTCGCGCGAGCGGGGGTGAAGGTCGCGCCGTTCAAGGCCCAGAACATGTCGAACAACTCCATGGTCTGCGCCGACGGAGCGGAGATCGGCCGGGCCCAGTGGGTGCAGGCGCTCGCGGCGAACGCGGAGCCGGAGGCCGCGATGAACCCGGTCCTCCTCAAGCCCGGCAGCGACCTGCGCAGCCACCTGGTGGTGCTGGGGCGTCCGGCGGGCGAGGTCGGCGCGGGTGAGTTCGCCGGCGGGCGGGAGTCGCTCGCGCGCACGGCGTACGACGCGTTCGACGACCTGGCGTCGCGCTACGAGCTGGTGGTCGCCGAGGGGGCCGGGAGCCCGGCGGAGATCAACCTGCGCGCCGGCGACTTCGTCAACATGGGTCTGGCGCGACACGCGGGCCTGCCGGTCGTGGTCGTCGGTGACATCGATCGTGGTGGCGTGCTCGCGGCGATGTTCGGCACCGTCGCGCTGCTCGAGCCGGAGGACCAGCGGCTGGTCGCCGGCTTCGTCGTCAACAAGTTCCGCGGCGACCGGTCCCTGCTCGAGCCCGGGCTGGCCGGTCTCGAGCGGCTCACCGGCCGACGCGTGTACGGCGTGCTCCCGTGGCACCCGGATCTCTGGCTCGACGCCGAGGACAGCCTGGAGGTGTCCGGTCGCCGGGTCCACGACGGCCGGGCCGCGCTCAAGGTCGCGGTCGTGCGACTGCCCAGGATCAGCAACTTCACCGACGTCGACGCCCTCGGTCTCGAGCCCGGCGTCGACGTCGTGTTCGCCAGCGACCCGCGGTCGCTCTCCGACGCCGATCTCGTGGTGCTGCCCGGCACGCGCGCCACGATCGCGGACCTCGGCTGGCTGCGCGAGCGGGGCCTGGACCGGGCGATCCACGCGCACGTCGCGTCCGGCCGCGCGGTGCTCGGGATCTGCGGGGGCTATCAGATGCTCGGCGGGGTGCTCGCGGACCCGGCCGGGATCGAGGGCCCGGCGGGCGCGTCGGTCGACGGCCTCGGGCTGCTCGACGTGCGCACCGAGTACGGCCCCGACAAGGTGCTCGGGCTGCCGCGCGGCGTCGAGCTCGGGGCGCCGGTGGCGGGCTACGAGATCCATCACGGCCTGGCGACGCCGGGCGTCGGCGCCGACGCGTTCGCCGGTGGCGCCCGGGCCGGTGCCGTCTTCGGCACCATGTGGCACGGCTGCCTCGAGGGTGATGCGTTCCGGACCGCGTTCCTGGGGGAGGTCGCCCGGCTCACCGGGCACCTGTGGGAGCCTTCCGGCGTGAGCTTCGCCGCCGCTCGTGAACGCCGGCTCGAGCTGCTCGCCGACCTGGTCGAGGAGCACCTCGACGTCGAGGCGATCGCCTCCCTGGCGACCGACGGCGTGCCCTCCGGCCTGCCGCTGCTGCCTCCTGGTGCGAGCCGGTGAGGGTCCTGGTCACCGGAGGCGTCCGCTCCGGCAAGTCGCGCCACGCGGAGGAGCTCCTGCGTCCGGAGGGCTCGGTGACCTACGTCGCGCTCGGGCCGGTCCACGACGACGCGGACTGGGCCGCGCGGATCGCAGCCCATCGGGCCCGCCGGCCCGCGACGTGGCGGACGCTCGAGACCGGTGACCTCGCGGCGGCACTGCGCACCCCGGGTCCCGTGCTCGCCGACTGCCTCGGCACCTGGCTCACCCGCGTCGTCGACGAGGCCGGCCTGTGGGACGCCGACCAGGACGCGGTCAGCGCGCACGTGGACCGCCGGGTCGACGAGGCGGTGGCTGCGCTGGCCGACCGCGCCGCGGACCCGGTCGTGCTGGTCACCAACGAGGTGGGTCTCGGCGTGGTCCCCGAGCACCGGTCCGGACGGCTGTTCCGCGACCTGCTCGGCGGGGTCAACCAGCGGTTGGGGGCCGCGTGCGACGAGGTGCACCTCGTCGTGGCCGGGCGGGTGCTCCGGCTCTGATCCGTGCGGTCAGGCGACCAGGGTCCACGTCAGCAGCGTGGTCGCGAGCGCGATCTCCACGGCTGCTCCCATCACGTCGCCGGTCACGCCGCCGAAGCGGCGTGCCGCGCGACGGACCAGCACCACGACCGCCAGCCCGCCGACCACCGACAGCACCAGCCCGCCCAGCACCGCGACGCCCAGCGGGACGGTCCCGCTGAAGCTCGCCCCGAGGCCCTCCGGACGCGCCGCGGGCACCCGCGTGCAGCAGACGATCCACAGTGCGCACCGCGAGAGCGCGACCAGGCCGCCGGCGAGCAGCGGTCGGTCGAGGTACGCCGCGAGCGCGGCCGCCTGGACGCCGGCGACCACGACGGTGGCGAGCACCCCCGCCGGACCGCTGGTGCCGGTGCGCATCACCGCGAGCGAGCGCTCGGCGTCGTAGGACGCCGTGAGGCCGTCCACGGTGTCGGACAGACCGTCCCAGTGCAGGGCCCGGGAGCCCGCCGCCAGCGCACCGACCGCCACCCACCCGACGGCGAGCGGCGGCAGGTCCAGCGCAGCACCGGCCGCGAGCACGAGCGCCACGAGCAGGCCGAGGGGGAGGGCCGCCACCGGGGCCAGCAGCATCGCGCCGCGGGCCGTGCGGCGGTCCACGGTCGTGACCGCACGCACCGGCAGGGCGGTCAGGGTGCCGGTCGCGAGCCGCCAGGACTCACCCATCGAGCTCGCTGAGCAGCGCGACGTCGCGGAGCAGCGCGACCGCGCTGCGCAGCACCGGCACCGCCGCCACCGCGCCGCTGCCCTCGCCCAGCCGCA
>NZ_DASWVI010000448.1:0-3008 GCF_036401255.1 Nocardioides sp.
CACAGGATCGGACGGAAGCACCGGGCGGACCACCCGGGGGAACCACCTGGGGATCCAGCCGGGCGCACCACCGGACGGCCCGGTCAGCGGCGCTCGCGCAGCCGGCGCACGGCCCGCTGGGCCCGTCGCAGCGAGGGATGCCGCGCGGCCAGCTCGCGGGCGGCCGTCTCCACCGGGTTCGCCCGCACCGCCTCCCCCAGCGCCACCGACTCCCGGTCGCGCTGCGCGGTCGCGGCGACGTCGACGAGCAGGTCGGCCAGGACCTGCACGCTCTCCTCCAGCAGCTCCGCGTCCGGTGGCAGCTCGTAGCCCTCGGCCGCCGCGTCGGTCTCCGCGGCGTCGACGTCGACGAGCAGGTCGTCGAGCGAGCCCACCACGTCGACCCCGGCGGCCGCGAGCCCGTCGGCCAGCCGCCGGGACTCCTCGGCCGCGAACTCGATGTCCGCCGTGGTCAGCCGGAGGGGACTGCCGGCCCGGGCGGCCATGACGCGGTGCGCCAGGACGTCCTTGACGATGCCGGGGTAGGGACCCGGGAGCGGCAACCGATCGCCGAGCGCGGCGTTGACCCGGCGCAGCAGCTCGGCCTGCTCCAGGCCGAGGGAGGTGTTCGTCCGCGAGCCGCTCGTGTCGAAGCTCGCGGCGTCGAGGCCGAGCAGCCCCGCGAACCGCTCCCACAGCAGCGTCTGCGGAGCCCCACTGGGCGGGACCGTGACCACGTGCACCTGCGACGAGGGCAGGCCTGCACCCCAGCGCTCGAGCACTCCGACGTAGTCCTGCACGAGCCAGAACCAGCCCTTGCGGCTGGCCGACTCCTTGCGCACCGAGGAGACGAACTCCTCGAAGCGCACCTGGGAGCGGTGCTTGATGTGCTCCTGCCACTCCGCCGAGAGCTGGCGCAGCAGGTCGCGTGCCGTCAGGACGACGTGCACCTCGGTGCCGGGCCCGAACGACGAGGTCGCGCGCTTGGCCTGGGTGGCGTCGGCGGCGGCGAACAGCTCGTGCGAGATGACGCTGGTGCGTGGCCAGCGCTCGGAGTCGGACACCAGCCGGGCCCACATGCCCTGCGCACGCGCCGGGTGCGGCGGCCGGGCCAGCCCCCGGATGTCCAGCGAGGCGAGGTAGTGGTCGTTGAAGCTGTCCAAGGGCAACCGGACGCCCTGCCGCTCGGCCAGCCCACGCTGGGACCAGAGGACCTGCTGCAGGAACGTCGTGCCCGTCTTGGGGCTCCCGACGTGCAGGACGGCACGCTGGCGGACGACGTCGGTCACGATGGCTCCCTCACTGCGAGATACGGGTCGGTCAGGCCTCGGGCGTCGTGGCCGGCGGCGTGTAGGGCAGCTTGCGGGAGTGCTCGCGCATCCGCACCCAGTTCTTCAGGTACGCGTCGTAGGCGCCCTTGAGCTCGATGTTGAGCGTGGACTCGTCACCCTTCGACAGCGAGCCGGCGACCCAGTTCGGCGAACCGGTCATCACGACCCACTTCTTGGGGTTGCCCTCGTAGGTGCCGCGCACCAGGACGAACTTGCTGTGCGTGCGGACCTCGTTCCAACCGTCCTCGTTGAAGTCCCATCGGCTGTCGTAGAGGTCGATGAGGTGGTTGCGAGCGGCGATCCGCAGCCGCTCGGCGATCTGCCGCGAGGGTGCGCCGTAGATAATGTGGATCTGGCAGCCCGCGCGGGCCATGTCGAGCAGCTTGGTGGCGATGTAGTTGCCGCGCGTGCCCTTCCAGTAGAACATCGAGATGTGGATCTGGGTCGCCCCCCAGGCGGACCCCCGGCACTTGATCTTGTCCAGGTCGTGCATGACCGGGTCCTTGGCCTTGCCGGCGTCCTTGATGGGGAAGAACCGGCTGGTGTAGGGCCCGTCCACGAAGAACACGCCCTTCCTGGGCGCGGGGATGCCGTACGTCATCGCGAGGTGCTGCTGGACGTACTCGGCGTAGCTCTTCGGCCGGCCGCGCATGATGTACATGTCGTTCCAACCGAGCTTGGCGCCGCCGCGGTTGATGTTGGAGGAGCTCACCATCACGACGTTTCTCGCCTTGCCGGTCTGCGAGAACAGGTAGATCTTCATGTGCATGTTGCCCTTGCCGGAGCGGCAGCTGGGCGTGCACCTCTTCACGTAGCTGCCGTCGCGGCCCCAGGTGACCGAGTCACCCAGCGGCGCGTCGACGCTGCGGGCGGCCTGCTCCCGGCTCATCAGCCGGTCGCCGTCCAGGTCGTCCAGCCCGACGCTCGACTTGGCCGCGACCCGGTCGCGCTTCAGCGGCCGGTTGCACGGGCCCCGCTTCGGCTTGCTGTCCGGCTTGCCGTCGTGGTCGCGGTCCTTGACGTTGTCACCGTTCAGGGCGGTGATCAGCCGACGCGAGTTCTTGTTGTCGATGTCCTGGTCGATGATCACCCGCACCGCGACCCCGCGCTTGCACGCGTCGATGAGGTCGGTCACCGAGCGGGTGTGGTCCATGAGGTACGTCGTGATGTGGATGACCGGCTGCGGCTTCTTGCTGGTCCGCTTCCACTTCGGGACCCCGTTGATCGCCCGGTCCACCCGGCTCACGATCGCGAAGTTGCCGGCGTAGGTCTTGGAGAACGGCCGCGGCGTGTTGAACACCGCGGCGCCCGCGCCGCCCTCGGTGGCCACTGTCAACGCCGTGCTCGACGTCACCGCCAGCGGCGAGACGAGCAGCAGGAGAAGGGCCGCGAGGACCGTGAGCTTACGCATGAACACCTCAGGTGGACGAACGGGAGGATCGCAACAGCAGGGAACACAGTAACCGTGGTCCGGCTCGAGGCGGATTCGGCGCCACTCCTCGTCATCGCCCGCGTCCGGTAGCCTGTGGGCGCTCGATCGCGCCGCCCGGCCCTCCCCTCCGTCCGCTGGGCGGCATCAGGAGGTGTCTCGGTCGGTGAGTCGGCACAGCAGTCGGCACAGCAGTGGGCGACGCCCGCGGACCGCGGCGCGAGCCGGCGTCGCCGCGGTGCTGCTCACCGCCGCGTTGGCGACCATCG
>NZ_DASWVI010000449.1:0-19126 GCF_036401255.1 Nocardioides sp.
GTGCACGCGTTCGACGTCCTGGGCGACCCGGTGCGCCGCCGGATCATCGACCTCCTGGCCGAGGGGGAGGTGACCGCCGGCGCGATCGTCGAGGCCGTCGGTGCGGAGTTCGCGATCTCGCAGCCTGCCGTGTCGCGCCACCTGGCGATCCTGAGGTCCTCGGGCTTCGCGGCCGTGCGCCCCGAGGGGACCCGCCGGCTCTACTCGCTCGACCCGTCCGGGCTGAGCGAGGTGGACGCCTGGGTGGAGCGGTTCCGACACCTGTGGGCGCCCCGGTTCGACGCGTTGGCCGTCGAGATCGCGCGGGGCAAGCGCCAGCGGCGGGTCGCGGAGGCACCAGAGACCCAGACCACCAACCCGAGGAGCGATCGATGAGAGACCTGGTCGAGGACCTGGCCGAGGTGCACCGCGCGGTGCGCCGTGAGGGAGGGGACGGCGACGAGGTGGTCCGGGTGACCATGCGCCGTACCTATGACACCGAGCGCACCGACCTCTGGTCGGCGCTCACCGATCCCGAGAGGATCGCCCGGTGGTTCATGCCGATCACCGGCGAGCTGCGCCCGGGGGGCCACTTCCAGCTCGAGGGCAACGCCGGGGGCGACATCCTCGAGTGCGAGCCCCCCGAGCGCCTCCGGACCACGTTCGGTGGGCCGGAGAGCATCGTCACCGTGACGCTGACCGGGGTGGGGGAGGCCACCGAGCTCCGGCTGGACCACACGGTGCCGCTGGCGATGGCCCAGAGCGTCGCCGGGGCCCTCTTCGTCGGCCCCGGGTGGGATGGGGCGTTCCTCGGGCTCGGCATGCACGTCGCCGGCGAGGCGATCGGCGATCCCCGGGAGATGGCGCTGGCGCCCGAGGTCGTGCCGTTCACCCGCCGGTCGATCGAGCTGTGGACGGCGGTCGTCGCCGACTCCGGCGCGACCCCCGAGGAGACGGCGGCCGGCCGGCACGCGGCGGTCGCGCAGTTCGTCCCGCAGGACCTCGACGTCTGACGCGGCCTGCGGGACGTCATCGCCGTCGCGGGTCCTAGCGAAAGGTACGACGTCCCGGGTGACCCCAGGCCGGCGGCCGCCCTCAGGCGTAGCGCACGCACCGGTCGGCCGAGGTGAACCCGTAGAGGACCAGCCCCGCCTCGGACGCCAGCTGCACCGACAGGCTGGTGGGCGCGCCGACGGCGACCAGCGCGCCGATGCCGGCGGCGACCGCCTTCTGCACCAGCTCGAAGCCGGCGCGGCCGCTGACGACCAGGCAGGCCTCGGCGGGAGCGGACCCGCCGAGGACGCGGGCGCCGGTGACCTTGTCGACGGCGTTGTGACGGCCCACGTCCTCGCGCACGACCAGCAACCTGCCGTCGGCGCTCGCCAGGCCCGCGGCGTGGACACCGCCGGTGCGGGCGAAGACCGTCTGGCCCGCGTGCAGGAGCCCGGGGAGCGTGCGGACGACCGCGGGTGCGGGCAGCGGGCCCGTCCAGGCGCCGGCCGACGACGTGGCCAGGGCCGCATCCAGGCTGTCCTTGCCGCAGATCCCGCACGCCGACGACCCCGTCGACTGGCCGACGTGGCGGTGGCCCGGATCGTGCGCGGGCGGCCCGGCGAGCGTCACCGTGACGACGTTGAACTCCTGCTCCGGTCGCAGCTGCGCGTCGGTGCAGTAGGCGACCGAGGAGATGCCGCCCGGCCCGAGGAGTCCCTCGTGGACCAGCCAGCCGGCGGCCAGGTCGAAGTCGTGTCCCGGCGTGCGCATCGTGACCCACACCCGACGGGCGGGTGCGCCCGGCCAGGCGAGCCGGATCTCCAGCGGCTCCTCGGTGGCCAGCCGGTCCTCGTGGCGGCGCTCGCCCTCGGCGAGGTGCTCGTGCACCCGGGTCCGGACCGTCGGTCCCGGGCGCCGGACCCGGTCGGCGTTCATCGCGAGCCGACCGTCATGCGGGGAAGGCCGCCCGGATCGCGATCCGCCGCTCGAGCTCGTCGGTGAGGTCGACGACCCTGCGCCGCATCGCCACGTCGAAGCCGTCCTGGTCGATCAGCGCCCGGGCGCGTGCCAGGTTCTCCTGGGTCTCCTCCTGGAGCGGGAAGAACCATCCGGCGGCGTCGGCGAGCACCCACCCGCTGCGGACCTCGGCGGTCGCGGCGACGTCGGTGAAGTAGCGCTCGACGTACGGCGCCAGCAGGTCCTCCTGCCCGTGCCGCCACATCCCGACACCGGCCGCCTCGAGCTCGTAGTTGGGGACGTCGACGCGTCCGGTGAACCGCTCCCACGCCCAGGCCTTCGCGTCCGCGTCGGGGAGCGAGGCGACCGCTCGGGTGTGCTCGACCCGTGAGCGCGCCGTCGGCTCGGCGTCGAGCGCCGCCTGGAGCTCGGCCCGGTCGGTCGCGCCGAGCGCCGCGAGCCGGACCAGCATCCGCCAGCGCAGGTCGAGGTCGACCTCGACGCCGTCGGGCAGGTCGCGCCCGTCCCGCCAGCCACGCACCAGCGCGGCCTCCCCGGACGCGATCGCGGCGTGCAACGCCGCGAGCTGCAGCGGCGAGCCCGGCCCCGACGCGTGCGCCTTGGCCAGGGCCGCCCGGTGCACCCGGGCGAGCGCGGCGTCCGGGTCGGCGGTCACCGGCACGACCTTCCCGACCACCCACGGCATCGTGTAGAAGAGCGCGTCGTCGCTGTCCTCGACCGGCAGCCCGGCCTCGACCAGGTCGAGCACGTCGGCGGGGTCGAGCGCGGCGTTGTGGAAGGCGCTGCGCACGTTGTTCCAGATCCCGGCCCGCAGCAGGGTGTCCTCGGTCCGCGACAGCAGCGACTTCAGGGCCCGGACGGTGACGGCGTCGGGCTGCACGAGCGCCCAGCTGTCCTCGTAGGGGTCGAGGACGACGGCTGCGTCCGCACCGGCGTCGTACGCCGTCTCCGGGCCGGTGATCGTGAGCGGCGCGAGCTCCCACTTGCCGTCCGGGACCGCCCGGGCGACCCGGAACGTGTGGGCGCGGTCGGCGGGGTGCGCCGCCGGGGGAGTACGCCGGACCACGCCGGCCGCCCGGTCGAGGACGATCGTGTCCGGGCCGGCCGTGCGCAGCCAGCTGCCGGTGAACGCCGACAGGTCGCCCGCGCCGGCCCGCTCCCAGCTCGCGAACAGGTCGTGCATGGTGGCGTTGCCGAACCGGTGGCGGGTGAAGTGGTCGATCGCCCCCGCGAAGAACACCTCGTCGCCGAGGGTCGCATTGAGCTGCTTGAGGATGCTCGAGCCCTTGGCGTAGGAGATGCCGTCGAAGTCCTGCAGGGCCGAGCTCGCGTCGTCGGCGCCGTTGCCCGCGACCGGGTGGGTGCTCGGGCGCTGGTCGGCGACCAGACCCCACTGGCGCCGCGAGTAGGCGACGTGGGTCCAGGCGTCGTCGTACTCGGTGACGTCGGCGGTCACCCGGTTGCCCATGTACTCGGCGAAGGACTCGTTGAGCCACAGGTCGTCCCACCACCGCGGCGTCACGATGTTGCCGAACCACTGGTGGGCCATCTCGTGGGCCACGGTCGTCGCGCGCTGGATGCGCTGACCGCGGGTCACCCGGCTGGTGAACACCAGCGGGTCGCGGAACGTCACGCAGCCCGGGTTCTCCATCGCGCCGGCGTTGAACTCCGGCACGAACGCCTGGTGGTAGTCGCCGAACGGGTAGCGGATGCCGAACAGCCGGTGGAACTCGTCGAAGCAGGCCTTGGTCATCGTGAACAGCTCGTCGGCGTCGGCCTCCAGGGCGTCGGCGATGCTGGCCCGCGCGGAGAGACCGAGCGGGATGCCGTCGTGCTCGTCGAGGATCAGGTGGTAGGGCCCGGCGACCAGCGTCACGAAGTACGTCGAGAGCGGCTGGGTGCGCTCGAGCTCCCAGAGCCCCGGCTCGGGGTTGGTCACGGGCGCGTTGCCGATGACCGTCCAGTCCTCGGGGGCACGGACGTGGAACGTGAAGGGCGCCTTGAGGTCGGGCTGGTCGAAGCACGCGAACACCGTGGGAGCCGCGTCCATGAACGACATGCCGTAGACGTAGTGGCGCCCGTCGGCGGGGTCGACGCTGCGGTGCAGCCCCTCGCCGTCGTTGCGGAACGGCATCACCGCGTCGACGACGACCTCGTTGGGCCCCGCCAGGGTCTCCAGGGGGAGGCGTCCGCGCTCGAGGAGGTCCGGGTCGAGCGGCCGTCCGTTGAGCCACAGCCCGTTGACCCGCACCGGCTTGAGGTCGAGGAACGTCGGGCCACCCTCACTGGTGAACCGGATCCTCGTCACCGAGCCGAAGGTCTGCTCGTCGGAGGCGAGATCGAGGTGCACGTCGTAGTCCTCGACGGTGAGGAGGGTGCGACGGGCGACGGCCTCGGCGTGCCGGAGGCTCTGGTAGGGGCTGCTCACCCGGCCACCCTATGTCGGCGGAGGCGGCGGCCCCCGGTCACCGATCGGTAACGACCGGCTGGTTCCGACCACCAGGCTGGTCCAGACCACCTAGGGTCGCGCCGGGCCTTCGGGGGTCTTGCGGCAACCAAGCCGCCGACTTCCGAGTCTGATGGTTACGGCGCGAGATCCGCGCCGCAGTTTCGGGAGGAAGTCACTCACATGCAGCGGTTCACCGCACCACGCCGGGCCCGGGCCCTGGCCTCGCTCGTCACCGTCGCGGGGCTCGGCCTCGCGACCGCCGCCGTCAGCACCGGCACCGCCCAGGGCGCCGCCCCGGCGGGGGACTGCGCGACCGCGTACCCCGTCGCCGACCTCGCCGCCGACCAGCCCGTCACCGGCCTCACGGTCAGCCACGGCACCGCCCCGGAGGGCTTCACGGGGAAGGTCCTCGGCGTGCTCGACGACGGCATCGCGCCGGGCATCGACATGATCATGGTGCGGCTCACCTCCGACGAGATCGACCGCGTCGGCATCTGGCAGGGCATGTCGGGCTCGCCGGTGTACGCCGCAGACGGCCGGTTGATCGGTGCGGTCTCCTACGGCCTCGCGATGGGTCCGTCCCCGGTCGCCGGCGTCACGCCGTTCGCCGACATGGACGACTACTTCACGCCGCCTGCTCGCACGGTCGCCGTCGACGGCAGCGCGGCGCGGGCGATCGCCCGCTCGACCGACGTGTCCGCGGCCGACGCGAGCGAGGGCTTCCGGCAGCTGCCGGCACCGCTGGGCGTCGCGGGCGTGGGCGCCCGCCAGCTCAAGCTCGCGGCCGAGCACGCCGGCAAGCGCAGCTACCTCCCGCGCTCGGCGTACGCGGTCGGCCGGGCGTCGGCGGACGCCGCAGGTCCCGAGACCGTCGTCGCCGGCGGCAACCTCGCGGCGTCGCTGGCCTATGGCGACATCACGATGGCCGCGGTCGGCACCGCGACCTCGGTCTGCGGCAGCAAGGTCATCGGCTTCGGGCACCCGCTCGACCACCTCGGCCAGACGACGCTGACGCTCCACCCGGCCGACGCGATCTACGTCCAGGAGGACCTGATCGCGGGGTTCAAGCTCGCCAACCTCGGCGCGCCCGCCGGCACGATCGACAACGACCGGCTGACCGGGATCAGCGGGATGCTCGGCGCGGTGCCCTCGACCGCCGACGTCACCTCGGGGGTGACGTACGGCGACCGGCACCGCGACGGCACGTCCCACGTGTCGGTGCGCACGCCCGACGCGCTCGCCAGCACGACGTTCTACGAGTTCCTGGCCAACCACGACCGCGTCGTCGACGGCACCGTGGACGGCAGCGAGGTCGCGAGCTGGACGGTCACCGGGACCGGGCCGGACGGCACCCCGTTCGAGCTGTCGAGCAGCGACCGCTACGTCTCGGACTGGGACCTCTCCTACGAGGTCGGCTTCGCGCTGGGTGACATCGTCTACTTCCTCTCCGGCATCCCGGGCGTCACGATCGACAGCGTGACCACCGACGCCTCGGTGGAGGACGCCGCGACGGCGTACCGGCTCTCGGCGCTGCAGCGCAAGGTCAAGGGTCAGTGGACGACGGTCAAGCGCCGCGACGGCATCACCGTGCGGGCCGGCTCGACGCTGAACCTGCAGGCCGTGCTCACCGGCGGCGGCCAGACCACGACCGTGCCGATCTCCGTGCAGATCCCGCGGAAGATGGCCGGCGGCGAGGGCATGCTCGAGGTCACGGGCGGTCAGTACCTCGGCGACCTCGGCCCGATGACGTCGATCGAGCAGGCCAAGAGGGCCGTCGCGAACCTGGTCCGCAACGACGAGCTGCGGGTGAACCTGATGTCGTTGAGCAAGCGCGGTCGCGGCCAGACGGTCAGCAGGCAGGTGGTCGGCCCCGTCGACGGCGTCGTGTCGGGCAACCGGTTCGCCCAGCTCATGGTGCGCTAGCCGCACCGGTTGGTGCGGTAGCCCTGCGGGAGGGCCTCCACGGGTGCGACGATGCCGTCATGGTGGACGTGCATGACGGATCGTGACCGGGAGGCCCTCCTCGGGCTGATCCGCGACTCGGTGATCGGGGACGACCACCTGATGGAGACGCCCTACGGGCGCCGTCGGGTGACGTACGCCGACTACACCGCGTCCGGCCGGGCGCTCACGTTCATCGAGGACTTCATCCGCGACCAGGTGCTGCCCGGCTACGCCAACACCCACACCGAGTCCAGCGGCACCGGCCTGCAGACCACGCGTCTGCGCGAGGACGCCCGGGCGATCATCCGCGAGGCCGTGGGGGGCCACGACGACGTCCTCGTGCTGTTCACGGGGTCGGGCAGCACCGGCGCGATCGCGAAGCTGATCGGCGTGCTGGGGCTGCGGATCCCGTCGGTGCTGGAGGACCGCTACCGGCTCAGCGAGCACATCCCGGCGGAGGAGCGGCCGGTCGTCTTCATCGGCCCCTACGAGCACCACTCCAACGAGCTCCCGTGGCGTGAGTCGATCGCCGACGTGGTCCGGATCCGGCAGGACGCGGACGGCGGCGTCGACCAGGACGACCTGCGCCACCAGCTGGCGGCGTACGCCGGAAGGCCGCTCAAGATCGGCTCGTTCTCGGCCGCCTCGAACGTCACCGGGATCGTCTCCGACACGGCCGCGATCGCCGAGCTCCTGCACGAGCACGGCGCGTTGAGCCTGTGGGACTTCGCCGCGGCCGCGCCGTACGTCGACGTCGAGATGGGTGCCCTCCCGGGCCGCCCGAAGTCCTACAAGGACGCGGTCTTCGTCTCCCCGCACAAGTTCATCGGGGGCCCGGCCACGCCCGGCGTGCTGGTGGCGCGACGAGAGCTGTTCGCCAACCGGGTGCCCGACGTCCCCGGCGGCGGGACGGTCGCGTACGTCAACGACGACGACCACCGCTACCTCACCGACCCCACGCAGCGCGAGGAGGGCGGAACCCCCGCGATCATCGAGGCGATCCGCGCGGGGCTGGTCTTCCAGCTCAAGCAGGCGGTCGGGACGCGGACGATCCGGGACCAGGAGGAGCGGCACCTGCACCGGGCCGTGGCGGCGTGGCGCGACGAGCCCGCGATCGAGCTGCTCGGCAACCTCGAGGCGGAGCGGCTCTCGATCGTGTCCTTCGTCGTGCGCGCACCCTCGGGGCGCTACCTGCACCACAACTACGTGGTCGCGCTGCTCAACGACCTCTTCGGCATCCAGTCGCGCGGCGGCTGCTCGTGCGCCGGCCCCTACGGGCACCGGCTGCTCGGGATCGACCTGGAGCGGTCGCACGAGTTCGAGCGCGAGATCACGGGCGGGTGCGAGGGCATCAAGCCCGGCTGGGTGCGGGTGAACTTCAACTACTTCGTCTCCGACACCGTGGTCGACTACATCGTCGAGGCCGTCCGACTGGTCGCACGGGAGGGGTGGCGCCTGCTCGGCGACTACCGCTTCGACCCCGCGACCGGGCGCTGGCGACACCGCGCCGGGCTGGTCCGTCCGCCGCTCAGCCTGCGCGAGGTGTCCTACGAGGGCGGGCAGGTGTCGATGCCGAGCAACGACGCCACCGGGGGAGAGGAGCTGCTCGCCGAGCACCTGCGCGAGGGCGTCGCGATCCTCGCCTCCGCGGTCGGGCCCGACCTCTCCGGCCACCCCGCCGACCTCAGCGACGACTTCGAGCACCTCCGATGGTTTGAGCTGCCCGAGTCGGCGCTTGCGCCGGCTCGGCCCAGCAGCCAGGTCGAGTAGCCGCGCCACCGAGGCACGAGGTCGCGGCCGGCGTATCGAGACCCAGTCGACGTCTCGGGGCACCGATGGCGGCGGCGAGCCTCGCACGTAACCGCGGCGGCGAGGCGCTCGTTGCCCCGGCATGCACCTGCGCACCGCCCTCGCCGCGCTGATCGCCGTCGCGTCCTCGCCCCTCCTGGCCACCCCCGCCGACGCCGAGGAGGCTCCGGGCTCCGCGGAGCGCCGCGCCGGCGACGTACGCCGGGCCGTCTTCGTCGGCAACAACTGGGACGGCACCGCCGACATCCTCGACCCGGCCAGCTTCGAGCGGCTCGGGCGCATCGACGTCGTGCCGGACAAGGCCGAGCGGATCCGGGAGATCGCGACCGACCCCTACCGGTTCACCTACTTCCTGGCGATCCGCGCGATGATCGGCGAGGGCCACGACCAGTACGTCGACGACATGTACTCCTCCAACGACGGGCGGCTCCTGGTCGTGTCGCGGCCGTCGTTCGCGGACGTGGTCGCGATCGATCTGCGGACCAAGGACATCGTCTGGCGGTTCGAGGTCGACGGGGTCCGGTCCGACCACATGGCGATCTCACCGGACGGGCGGCGCGTCGTGGTCAGCGCGTCGACGGGCAACGTCGTCCACGTCCTGAGGGTCGCCGACGGCGTCGAGGTCGGTCGCTTCCCGTCGGGCGGCTCACCGCACGAGAACATCTTCATCGACGGGGGGAAGCGGATCCTGCATGCCAGCATCGGCATGGTCTACAGCCCGCTCGACGACCCCGCCCTGGACGCGACCAAGCAGGAGCGCGTCCTGCAGATCGTGGACGCGAGGACGATGGAGGTCGTCCGCCGTTACGACCTGCGCAAGGCGCTCGACGACCGCGGCATGACCGAGACGAGCACCGCCGTACGCCCGATGACGTTGTCGCCGGACGACCGGACGTTCTACTTCCAGCTCTCGTTCCTGCACGGTTTCGTGGAGATGGACCGCGCGACCGGGAGGATCACCCGCGTGAAGCGCCTGCCCAACCTGGTGCCGGACATGCCGCGCGAGCAGTACCTGCTCGACTCCGCCCACCACGGCATCGCGATGAACCCGGCCGGCACGAAGCTGTGCGTGGCCGGCACGATGTCGGACTACGCGACGGTCGTCGACGCCGACACGTTCAGGCGCGGGCGGCTGCTCAAGAAGCAGGACGGCAAGCCGTACTGGGTCACCCAGAGCTGGGACGGGCGCACCTGCTACATCTCGTGGAGCGGCACCGACGAGGTCTCGAAGATCTCCTACCGCACGGGGCGGATCGTGCAGACCGTGCCGGTCGGCGACCACCCGCAGCGGGTCCGCAACGGCTGGATCCGCCGCGACCTGGTCCCGACCCTCTAGCGGCGGTGCCGAGTCGGCGCGTTGTGCTCACGTCCTCCGCAGAGACCGGGACAGCCCGAGCAGTGAGCGCCGACTCGCGGGTCCTGGGTGAGCACTGCGCGCCGACTCGACAGCCAGGTCGGTCAGCCCTGGTGGGCGAGGGCGAACTCGACCTTGCCCGACGGGTCGACCGCGGCGTCGAGGATCTTGTCGTCGAGCAGCTGGGCGGCCGTCTCGTCGAGGTAGACGGTCGCGCCGCCCTGCTCGACGACCTGGTCGCCCGGCTCGCCCTTCTCGGCCGCGGAGATCGCGAAGGCGGGGTTGGGAGAGTCGTCGGTGGTGATGCGCAGCCCCGCGGACTCGGCGAGGCCGGGCTGGTGGGTGATCTCGTTGACGATGGCGCTGGCGTTCTCGGTGAGGGTGAGCATGCTCGCCTTCCGATAGCTGTGGCTAGGTCCTCTCCACCGTCTCCGATGAGGTCCGAGGAGACAACCCCGGCGCCGATCCCGGGCGTGTCGCGCGTCTGGCACGCTGGGGCCCATGACGACTCCGGACGCCGCCCCGCGCGGCACGCTGCGCCACATCGACCTGCACAAGATCGGCGTCGGCCGCTTCCTGGCCACCAACGGCCGCGGCGGCGTCCTGCCGGTGGGGTCGGGGGACGACCCCGACTTCACCCCGGTCGAGCTGCTGCTGGTGGCGCTGGCCGGCTGCAGTGCCATCGACGTGGACCTGATCACCGGCAAGCGGGCCGCCGCGACGACGTTCGAGGTCAGCGCCGAGGGCGACAAGATCCGCGACGAGCAGGGCAACCGGCTCGTCGACCTGCGGATCACCTTCGACGTGCGCTTCCCCGAGGGCGAGGACGGCGACCGGGCCCGCGAGGTGCTGCCCCGGTCGATCGAGCAGTCCCGCGACCGGCTCTGCACGGTGGGGCGCACCGTCCAGCTGGGCGCGGCGATCGAGTACGGCACGCGCTGATGCGCCGCCGTCCCCGCCGCTGGGACGCGGTCCCGAGGCAGGACGGCCGCCGGTTCGTCGTCACCGGGGCGAGCAGGGGACTGGGCCTCGAGACCGCTCGCGTGCTGGCCGAGCGCGGTGCCGAGGTCGTCCTCGCCGTGCGCGACGTCGAGAAGGGTGCGGCCGCGGCCGCCACGATCGGCGGCCGCGTGGAGGTGCGCCGGCTGGACGTGGCCGACCTCGCGAGCGTGCGAGAGCTCGCGGCCGGCCTCGGGCCGGTGGACGTGCTGGTGAACAACGCCGGCGTCCTCGCCGTCCCGTACGCACGCACGGTCGACGGCTTCGAGACCCACCTCGCGACCAACCACCTGGGCCACTTCGCGCTCACCAACCTCCTGCTGTCCACGCTGCGCGACCGGGTCGTGGTCGTGACCTCGGACGCGCACCGCGCCGCCGACCTCGACCTCGACGACCTCGACTGGGAGCGCCGGGCCTACCGGCCGTTCGCGGCGTACGGCGCCTCCAAGCTGGCGAACCTGCTGTTCCTGGCCGAGCTGCAACGCCGCCTGACCGCTGCGGGGTCGACGCTGCGCGCCACCGCCGCGCACCCGGGCTCGACGGCGACCGGGATCACCGCCAACACCGGCAGCCGGGCCAAGACCTGGGTGGGGTCCTGGGGACACAAGCTCGTCGGCATGCCGGCGTGGAAGGGCGCGCTCACGACGCTGTACGCCGCCACCATGGACGTGCCCGGCAACACGTTCATCGGCCCCGGCGGGCCGCTGGAGCTCACCGGCTGGCCGACCGGCGTCGGGCGGAGCCAGGACGCGTGCGACCCCGACCTGGCGAAGCGGCTGTGGCAGCGCTCGGAGGCGCTGACCGGGGTGCGGTTCCCGCTCTAGAGAAGCTAGGTGGCGCTAGTCCGTGATCTCGACCGAGGAGATGTCGACCGGTGTGTTCGGCGCGCCGCCGTACTGCCCCAGCGAGCCGTCGTTGCCGTCCTGGGCCATCTGCTGGACCGCCTTCAGGCCCGCCTCGTCGATGGTGCCGAACACGGTGTAGTTCGCGTCGAGCCTGCTGTCGGCGTACACGATGAAGAACTGCGAGCCGTTGGTGTCGGGCCCGCTGTTGGCCATGGCGAGGGTGCCGGCCGGGTAGGTCTCGTCGCCCTCGAGCTCGTCGGGGTAGCTGTAGCCCGGCCCGCCGCTGCCGGTGCCGGTCGGGTCGCCGCACTGCAGCACGAAGAGGCCGCCCTCGGTCGTGAGGCGGTGGCAGGACGTGTCGTCGAAGTACCCCTGCTGCGCCAGCGAGACGAACGAGTTGACGGTGCACGGCGCGCCTGCGGCGTCCAGGTCCAGGCCCAGGTGCCCGATGCTCGTGTCGAGGTCGACGCGCACGGTGCCGGACGCGGGCGCCTTCTCGGCCGGCGGGTCGACGTCCTTGGCAGGCGTCTGTCCGTCGTCGGTATAGGTGCACGCCACCGTGGGCCCGGAGTCCGAGGCCGTCTGGGAGCCGTCGGAGCCGTCGGAGCCGCACCCGCCGAGCAGCAGGGCGAGGGCGGCGGCGCTGGCGGCGGTGCTGGCGGCGAGGCGCAGGAGCATGGCCGGCATCGTAGGGGAGCGGCTCAGGAGTTGCGTCCGCGGGCCGCAACGGACCAGGCCTCGAGCCCGCCGCCGGTCTCGGCCCACAGCGTGTCGGCGAGGTTGACCGCCGCACAGACGTGGTTGGGCACGACGTCGACGTACGTGCCGAGCGCCGGGAGGGGCGCGTCCGCGAGGTCGACGACCGCGTGGTGCTCGGAGAGCTGGACGACCCGCGCGTCGGCGTACGCCGGCAGGCGGCCCCAGCCGGTCGCGTAGGAGGCCCGGTCGGCGCCGAGCGCCTTGCTGCCGGCGTCGAGGACGATCCGGCCACCGGCGTGGCTGACCACGGTCGCGCGGCAGACGAGGGCCAGGTCGGCGGGCTCCATCGTGCCGAGCTCCCACTGCTGGGCGTCGCCGAAGGCGTAGACGCCGGGCCGCAGCTCGGTGAGCTCCTCGGTGTGGGTGTGCTCGAGGCTCGGGGTGGAGCCGCCGCTGACGACGTCCGGCTCGAGGCCCGCGGCGCGGAAGGAGGCGGTCGCCACCCGCAGCGCCCTGGCCTCGTCGTCGGCCGCGGTGCGCAGCGCGGCCGGGGCGTAGCTGTGCCCGGGGAACGTGAACACGCCTCGGACGGGGAGCCCGGCCTCGACGGCCGCGACGGCCAGCTGCCCCGCGGTCTCCGGCGCGACACCGCTGCGGTGCTGCCCGCTGTCGACCTCCATCAGCGCCGCCACACCACTGCCCTCGAGCAGCCGGGCCGCCCGGGCGGCGGCCTCGGCGGAGTCGACGCCGATCGCGAGGTCGGCGCGGCCGGCCAGGTCGCGCAGTCGCGCGGCCGCTTGGTCGGTGAGCCAGAGCGGGTAGGCGATGAACACGTCCTCGACGCCGGCGTCGACGAACACCTCCGCCTCGCCGATGGTGGCGACCGTGAGCCCGGCCGCACCCGTGTCGAGCTGGAGCCGGGCGACCTCGAGGCACTTGTGGGTCTTCGCGTGCGGCCGCAGCGCCACCCCGGCGTCGGCGGCCCACCGGGCGGTGCGCTCGAGGTTCGCGCGCAGCCGGGCGACGTCGACGCGCAGGTACGGCGTGGCCGGGTCCGCGCCGGCCGGCGACCGGCTCACATCTCCTCGTGGGTCTCGGGGTCCCCGCCGAAGAGCCGCCCGTCGGGGCGGCCGAGCGCCGTGATCGCGGCCATCTCGTCGTCGCTGAGCTCGAAGCCGAACACGTCGAGGTTCTGCCGCTGCCGCTCGGGCGTCGCCGACTTGGGGATCGGCACGCAGCCCAGCTGCACCTGCCAGCGCAGGATCACCTGGCCGGGGGAGACCCCGTGCCGCTCGGCGGCCGCGGCGACGGCCGGCTCCGCGAACGGCGCCTGCCGCTTGCCCAGCGGGCTCCACGACTCGGTGCGGATGCCGAGGCGGGCGTCGACGGCGCGCATCTGCTCCTGTGGGAAGTAGGGGTGCAGCTCGATCTGGTTGACGGCGGGCGTCACGCCGGTCGCGTCGATCACGCGGTCGAGGTGGTCGGCGGTGAAGTTGGAGACGCCGATCGAGCGCACCAGGCCCTGCTCGCGCAGGTCGACCAGCGCGCGCCACGCCTCGACGTACTGGCCCCGGCTCGGGTTGGGCCAGTGGATGAGGTGCAGGTCGAGGTGGTCCAGGCCGAGGCGTTGCAGGGAGCCGTGCACGCTGGCGATCGCGTCGTCGTAGCCGTGGTCGCGGCCGGGGAGCTTGCTGGTCACGCAGAGCTCCTCGCGCGGGATCCCGGAGGTCCGGATCGCCTCGCCGACCTCGCGCTCGTTGTCGTAGTTCACCGCGGTGTCGATCAGGCGGTAGCCCGCCTCGATCGCGCTCCGGACCGCGGCCACGCCGTCGGCGCCCTTCAGCGGGTAGGTGCCGAACCCGATCGCCGGGAGCGTGGTGCCGTCGTTGAGCGTGTGGGTGGGGATGGCCATGCGGCCAACCTACCGACGCAGCCCCTCGGCGATGGTCCACTGACCCGCGGTGTAGGTCGCCATCACCACGCCCTCCAGCGCGGAGGACGCGGCGCCCTCCTCGCCGAGGACGAACGTCCGGAGGCCGAGCACGACGTCGGAGACGAGGAACAGCGCCGCCCCGCGGAGCACCCGGTCGCGACCGTGGTCAGGATCGATCGCCGCGGCGGACGCGACCATCGTCGCCAGCGCGACGCCGTACGCGCCGACGGGTCCGGCGACCACGCGGTCCTCGCGGGCCGCGGCGAGCGCCATCCCGGAGGCGAGGACCGCACCTGCGGCGAGGAACCGGCGGCGGCCCGGGGTCGCGAGCACCGGCTGGGTGGAACGTGCCCGGAACGCCGCGACGTAGGAGAGGTGGGCGGCGAAGAAGCTCCCGACGCCGGCCAGGAACGGGCGCCGGCCCGCGCCGAGCAGCGCCAGGTCGCCGCCCCACGAGAACGCCTGGGCGCCGAGCAACCGTCCCTCGCCGCGCGTGCTCGCCGCCAGGGCGGGCATGAGCAGCGGCTTGGTGACCAGCCGGGCGCGCTGCCACCGTTGCGGGCCCGCCGCGAGCACGGCGTCGGTGAGCGCCAGGGCGCCGAACACGGCGCCCGCCGCCCGCCGGGTGCGTGGGAGTGCCTGGGACATCGCCTGCTCCGCTCGTCGAAGGTCGGCCCCGCGAACGAGCCCAGGCGATTCCTACCAGGTGCCGGCGCCCGCTGTCACAGGTCGTGCGGGGTGGCCTCGTGGCCGGGCGCGCCGTGGGTGCGCCGGTCCTCCTTCATCTCGGCCTCGTAGAGATGACGGCGGCCACCGGCCAACGCCTCGCGCGCGGCCCGCTCCAGCTCCTTGAACGTGGCGTAGTAGCCGTCGTCGTACGCCTCGACGATCTGGAACGTCCAGTGCCCCGGGATGACGTTGCGGCCGACCAGCTCGCGGTCGATCCGCTCCGCGAGCTCGGTGTGCCCGGCGTCGCGCAGCTGCGCGACCGCGTCGCCGAGGGTGAGGTCGGTGGTGCCGGAGAGGCGGTGGAACGCGTAGAGGTGGCCGCGCGCGACCTCGGCGGCCTCCAGGGCCTCCGAGAGCTTGCCGAGGGCCTCGACCGTGGCGTCGTCGACGCCGTCGGGCCGGCGGTGGACGGCGTCGGGGCCGCCGTCGGCACCGTTCATGCCGAGAGCACGTCGGCGGCCGACACCGTGCCGTGCTCGGCCTGGATCGCCTCGGCGAGCCGGGTGATGTCGGCATCGGGCACGTCGACCCCCGCCTCGGCGAACCCGTCGCGGAGCTCCTGCTCGACAGTGTCCTCGGTGGCGCCGTCCTGCCAGGAGGTGACCCGGTCGACGACGGCCTGGATGGCTTCGAGCTGCTCGCTGCTGTGCTGTTCGCTCATGGTGGCCGCGTACCCAATGGTCGGCGGTCCCACGCGCGTGCGGCACGCTGTCGCCCATGGCGGTCGCGGATGTCCTCTCCGGGATCTGGGACGACGTGGTGGGACGCCAGGCGGCGCCCGAGCGGGCCGAGGTCGTGCTCTGCGCCGTGGTCGCGCTCCTCCTGGTGGCGGTCCCGGCCGGATGGCGGGTCGGCCGGCACCTGGTCACGATCGCCCACGAGGGCGCGCACGGCGTCGTCGCGCTGCTGTCCGGGCGTCGGTTGGCCGGCATCCGGCTGCACTCCGACACCTCCGGCCTGACCGTCTCGCGCGGCCGGCCGACCGGCCCCGGGATGGTCGCGACGACCCTGGCCGGCTACCTCGGCCCGGCCGGCCTCGGCCTGGGGGCGGCGTACCTGCTCCGCGAGCGGCACGCGCTGGCGGTGCTCTGGCTCTCGGTGCTGCTGCTGGCGCTGCTGTTGCTCCAGATCCGCAACTTCTACGGCCTGTACGCCGTCGGCGCGGCCGGGCTCGCGGTCTTCGCCGTGTCGTGGTGGGGGAGTGCTGCGGTGCAGGTTGCGGCGGCGTACGTCGGCACCTGGTTCCTGCTGCTCGCCGCGCCCCGGCCGGTGCTGGAGCTGCAGGCGCAGCGGCGCCGCGGGCGCGAGCGGACCTCGGACGCCGACGTGCTCGCGCGGCTGACCGGCCTGCCCGGGCTGTTCTGGGTGGCGGTGTTCCTCGCCGCGACCCTCGGCGCGCTGGTGCTCGGAGCGGACTGGTTGTGGGCCGTCGCGGCCTAGCCGCGTGTCCGAAGTTCCTACGCGCTTCGCGCGGGCCAGGGCACTCACCCCGCTGCGTTGGCCTCGCTCGAGTTACGCCCGGTAGCCCTACGCTCGGCCGCCTTGCGATGCACGCACCCTGACCACGCCAAGCATCCAGGACCTTCCGACACGCGACACTAGTCTGGGCTCGTGCGCACCGGCATCCACTACGCGAACTTCAGCCACCCCGAGTGGCGGACCCGGCTGACCGACCGGCTCGCCGAGACGGCCCGGATCGCCGACGACGGGGGCGTGTCCCTGTTCACGGTGATGGACCACTACTTCCAGATGGAGCAGCTCGGCGGCCCGGCCGAGCCGATGCTCGAGGGCTACACGACGCTCGGCTATCTCGCCGGCCGGACCGAGCGCGTCCGGCTCAGTCTCCTCGTGACCGGGGCGACGTACCGGCACCCCGGGCTGCTCGCCAAGATCGTCACCACGCTCGACGTGCTCTCGCGCGGCCGGGCGATGCTCGGCCTGGGCGCGGCCTGGTACGACCGGGAGCACGCCGGGCTCGGCGTGCCGTTCCCGCGGACCGCGGAGCGCTTCGAGCGGCTCGAGGAGACGCTGCGGATCTGCCTGCAGATGTGGAGCGACGACGACGGTGCGTTCGAGGGCCGCCACCACCGGCTCGCCGAGACCGTCTGCGTCCCGCCGCCGGTGCAGCGGCCGCACCCGCCGATCCTGGTCGGCGGGGGAGGGGAGCGCAAGACGCTCCGCCTGGTGGCGCAGTACGCCGACGCCTGCAACCTGTTCCCCGTGGGCGTCGACGGCGTACGCCACAAGCTCGAGGTGCTGCGGCGCCACTGCGACGACGTCGGCCGCGACTACGAGAGCATCGAGAAGACGATGCTCGCCCCGGCCGATGGCCCCGACCCGGTCGCCGACGCCGACGCGTTCCTCGCGGCGATGGAGCAGTACGCCGCCCTCGGCATCTCGCTGGTCATGCTGATGCCGCCCACGCCGGACCCGGCGGGGTGGGCTGCGGACCTGTGCGAGCGGGTCGTGCCGCGGCTCGCGGAGGTCTGAGGTCGGCCGATCAGAGCACGCTCAGGCCGTACATCTCCCCGAGCGGGTCGGAGATCAGCTCGACCCGGGTGCCGTCGGGGTCGCGGAAGTACATCGAGGTGCCGCTCTCGAGGAGGTACTCCACGCCGGCCTCGTCCAGCGCCGCGCGCAGCTGCGCCCAGCGCTCGGGCTCGACGGAGATCGCCAGGTGGTGCAGGCCGCCGAGGACCTCGGCGTACGGACCGACGTCGAGGCCGGGGAAGTCGAAGAACGCGAGCAGGTTGCCGTGGCCGAGGTCGAAGAAGAAGTGGTTGGAGCCGGGGTAGTCGCGGTTCTCGACGATCTCGGTCAGCGGGAATCCGAGCACGCCCTGGTAGAAGCGCACCGTCTGCTCGACGTCCGCGCACACGATCGCCACGTGGTGCAGGCCGCGGGCCGACGACGCGGGGCGCGAGGCCGTGGGGGAGAGGTACGCCGCCCGGATCCGCTCGCGCTCGGCGGCGATGGCGGCCAGGTCACGCTCGGTCATGGCGCGAGGCTACCTCGGCCGCGGCGTCTCCCTAGACTGCTGCCGTCATGACTCACCTGCTCCGCGAGGGCCGCGATCCGGGCTCGGCCGACGACCACGACCACGCCCACGACCACCACCACGACCACCACGGCGGCCCGTGGTGGCGCCGGGCACCGCACGAGCTGGGCGAGCTGTTCGGTGGGCACGCCCACGACACCGCCGAACAGGTCGACGAGGCCCTCGAAGGTGATGCCGCGGGACGCCGAGCGCTGTACGTCAGCCTGGCGGTGCTCGCGGTCACCGCAGTGCTCCAGGCGGTCGTCGTGGTGCTCTCGGGCTCGGTTGCCCTGCTGGGGGACACCGTCCACAACTTCGCCGACGCGCTCACCGCGGTGCCGCTCCTGGTGGCGTTCTCGCTGGCGCGGCGCGCCAGCAACGACCGCTACACCTACGGCTACGGCCGCGCCGAGGACATCGCCGGCATCTTCGTGCTGGCGATGATCGCCCTGTCGGCGGTCTTCGCCGGCTACGAGGCCGTACGCCGCCTGCTGGACCCGCAGCCGGTCGAGTACCTCGCCGCCGTGGGGCTCGCCGCGCTGATCGGGTTCGCCGGCAACGAGTGGGTCGCCCGCTACCGGATCCGCGTCGGTCGCCGGATCGGCAGCGCCGCGCTGGTCGCCGACGGCCTGCACGCGCGCACCGACGGCTTCACCAGCCTCGCGGTGCTGCTCGGCGTCGGCGGTGCGGCCCTGGGCTGGAGCTGGGCCGACCCGGTCGTCGGGCTGCTGATCACCGTCGCGATCCTCGGCGTGCTGCGCTCCGCCGCCCGCCAGGTCGGTGAGCGGCTGATGGATGCGGTCGAGCCCGGCCTCGTCGACCGGGCGCGGGCGGCCGTGCTCACGGTCGAGGGCGTCGAGGAGGTGACCGAGATGCGGCTGCGCTGGATCGGCCACGCCCTGCGTGCCGAGGCCGGCGTCACGGTCGGCCCCGACCTCACGCTGGCGGCCGCGCACGAGGTCGCCCACCACGCCGAGGCGCACCTGACGACGTACGTCCCACGGCTCACCTCCGCGATCGTGCACGTCAGCCCGACGCGGCCCTGACGGGCGACCTGCTCCCGCCCGGGGCGGGGGAGAGGGCAGCGTCGGCCCGCCGGACCGCGGCCGCCGTCGCGAGCAGGGTCACCGACAGCGCCACCATCGGTGCTCGCACCCCCCAGCCGTGCGCGGCGACACCCAGCACCGGCGTGACCGCCAGGACCGGCGCGACCTGTGCCAGGTGCAGCAACGAGCTGAACCGGGCCAGCATCGGCTCCGGGGTCGCGTCGAGGAAGCGGGGGATGACGCGCGCGGTCGTCAACGACGTTCCCGCGCCGACGACCACGAGGGCCACCACACCGACGACGAGCCCGTCGGTGACGGACAGGAGGAGCACG
>NZ_DASWVI010000450.1:0-9376 GCF_036401255.1 Nocardioides sp.
CCAGCGCCTGCGGAAACTGGCGCCGACTCGGCATGGTTCTGGCGGAAACTGGCGCCGACTCGGCATCAGAAGAGCGCAGGCAGGGCGAAGAGCATCGCCAGCGACCAGGTGCAGTGGGTGAGGATCGGGGCGAGGATGCCGCCGGAGGCGCGACGCTGCAGCCCCACGAGCGCCCCGAGCAGCAGCGCGGCGAAGGCCAGCATCACGTTGCCGGTGGCGAGCGTGGCGACGGCGTACGCGAGCGTGGTCACCACCACCGGGTGGCGCGGGATCGCCGCGTACGCCGCACCGCGGAAGAACAGCTCCTCCGCGATGCCGTTGACCGCGGTGATCAGCACGAGCAGCGGCCAGGAGCCCTGGTCGGCGTGGTCGACCACCGAGCGCACCTGGTCGTCGAGGAACGGCACCTCGCGTACGACGAGCGCGCCGACCACGAACACCCCGGCCAGCGCGAGCCCGAGCGCGATCGGGGTGAGCACGGGACGTCGGCGGACCCCCTCAGGCCCGGTGGCGATCCGGCCGAGGTGGAGCGGACCGGAGGCGAAGGCGCCCACGGCCCACACCGTCGCGAGACCGAGGGTCGCGGGGTAGAACCACGCGCTGCCCGGCTCGATGCGCAGGGACAGGCCGAGCACGATCCCGCCGAGCACCACGAAGCCCGCGGTCACGAGCTGGCGACGGCGCAGCTCGGCCGGGGTGGCCCGGTGGTCGCGCGGGACCATGTCCCACAGTGCGCGGCGCAGCCAGGTCATCACGAGTTCGCTCACCCCTTCGGGAGTGGAGTCCCCCGTTCGGGGGAGCTCCACACCCGGTCGTGCTGTGGTGCTACTTACGTCCGGAGCTGAAGGACGCCGCGCTGTGACGCGGGGCGCCGCCCGTGGCCGAGCCGCCACCACCCGAGCGGCGCTGGGAGCGGTTGCCACCGTTGGAGCCGCCGGACTTGGCAGCACCGCCGGAGCCGCCCGAGCCGCCCGAGCCGCCGCCGGAGCGACGCCCGCGAGACCGGTTGCGACCGCCGCCGGAGCGGCCGGAGCCCTGGCCCGCGGGACGCGGTCCGCGACCGGCGGGGGCAGGCGTCTCGACCACGAGCCCGCCGGGCACCAGCACCCGCTCACCGGGGGCGAGCTCGACCAGCAGGGGGTGGGACGCGCCGTGGATCTTGGTGGTCGTCGGCTTGATGCCGGCGGCGCGGGTCAGGTCGCGCACGTCGCGCACCTGCTCGTCGGTCATCAGCGTGACGACCGTGCCGCGAGCGCCGGCGCGCGCCGTACGGCCCGAGCGGTGCAGGTAGGCCTTGTGCTCGACCGGCGGGTCGGCGTGCACGACCAGCGCGACATCGTCGACGTGGATGCCCCGGGCCGCGATGTCGGTCGCGACCAGCGTGGAGGCCCGGCCGGAGTGGAAGGCGTCCATGTTGCGGGTGCGCGCACCCTGGCTGAGGTTGCCGTGCAGCTCCACAGCAGGCACGCCGGAGCGGTTGAGCTGCTTGGCGAGCGACTTGGCGCCGTACTTCGTGCGCGTGAAGACCACGGTGCGCCCCGGGGCACTGGCCAGATCGACCAGCACCGGCACCCGGTGCTCGCGCGCGACGTGCAGCACGTGGTGGTCCATCGTCGCGACCGGCGACTGCGCCGAGTCGGCCTGGTGGGTCACCGGGTTGCGCAGGAAGCGCTTGACCAGCACGTCGATCGCCTTGTCCAGCGTGGCCGAGAACAGCAGCCGCTGGCCGTCGCGGGGGGTGCGGTCCATGATCCGGCGCACCCCGGGCAGGAAGCCCAGATCGGCCATGTGGTCGGCCTCGTCGAGCACGGTGATCTCGACCTGCGAGAGGTCGCAGTGGCCCTGGCCGATGAGGTCCTCGAGCCGGCCAGGGCAGGCGAGCACGATGTCGACGCCCTTGCGCAGGCCGGTGACCTGCGGGCCCTGGCCGACCCCGCCGAAGACGGTCTGGGTGGTGAGGCCGGCGGTGCGGGCCAGCGGCTCGAGCGACTCACGGATCTGGTTCACGAGCTCGCGCGTGGGGGCGAGCACCAGGGCGCGCGGCTGGCGGGCCCGGGCCGGCCGGCCGGACGCGGTCAGGCGCGCGACGAGCGGGAGGAGGAAGGCGTAGGTCTTGCCGGAGCCGGTGCGGCCCCGGCCGAGGACGTCGCGGCCCGCGAGCGAGTCCGGGAGCGTCGCGGCCTGGATGGGGGTGGGCTGGGTGATGCCGAGGTCCGCGAGGACGGCGGCGAGGCTCGCGGGGACGCCGAGGTCGGCGAAGCCCGCAGCGGAAACTGCAGAAGACAAGGAAGATCTACTCACTGTTGGCGTGTCTCGCCAGGTGGATCCCGAGAAGGAGTGGCGCGGCGCGCAGACGGCCCGCGCATAGCCCGAGGCAAGACGGAACGGGCTGCGTCGACAACCTTAGCCGACGCAGCCCGTCCGACCTGCATCGTGCGAGGGGACTACTTGCTCAGCCCGTCCTTGACGTCCTTCGCGGCGTCCTTGACGTGCTCGCCGGCGTTCTTGATCTTGCCCTCGCTCTGGTCCGCCTTGCCCTCGGCCTCGAGGTCGCGGTCGCCGGTCGCCCGGCCCGTCGACTCCTTGACCTGGCCGCCGGCTTCCTCGAGCTTGTGCTTGGCCTTGTCACCGATACCCATCGTTACCTCCTCGTGGTGGTAGGAGGGCGGTAGCCGATCGGAGGCTCAGCGAAACGTGAGAACCCCGTCGTCGAGGCGGTCGTGGTTGATCGAGCGCATGTCCTTGAGGTAGTTCTGCCGCAGCTTCCAGGGCTCGCGGTCGCCCTGTCGCGGCAGCTGGTCGAGCGCCCGGAGGATGTAGCCGGAGCTGAAGTCGATCAGCCGCTGCTCACCCACCGACGGGTCACGCGGCGCCACCACCCGGCGTACGCCGTGCTCGTCCATGTAGGTCAGCAACCGGCAGACGAAGTCGGCCACCAGGTCGGCCTTGAGCGTCCACGAGGCGTTGGTGTAGCCGATCGTGAACACGAAGTTCGGCACGTCGCTGAGCATCAGCGCCTTGTAGGTCATGGTCTCCGACATCTTCACCGGAGCGCCGTCGACCACGAGCTCGACCCCGCCCATCGCCTTGAGCGTCAGGCCGGTGGCGGTGACGATCACGTCGGCCTCGAGCTCCTCGCCGGACGTCAGTCGGATGCCGGTCTCGGTGAACCGCTCGATGTGGCCGGTGACCACCGACGCCCGCCCGGCGCGCATCGCCTTGAACAGGTCGCCGTCCGGCACGAAGCACAGCCGCTGGTCCCAGGGGTTGTACGTCGGCTTGAAGTGCACGTCGACGTCGACGCCCGCCGGCAGCTGCTTGGCGGTCATCTTCCGGATCGCCTTCTTGACCAGCTCCGGGCGGCGCTGAGCGAGCTGGTAGGTCGCCACCGCCAGCAGGATCGCCTTCCACCGCACGATCGGGTAGCTGATCCGCGTGGGCAGCCGCTTGAGGCGGGTCGCGACCGGGTCGCGGCCGGGCAGCGACAGGATGTAGGTCGGCGAGCGCTGCAGCATCGTGACGTGACCGGCCCCGGCCTGGGCCATCGCCGGCACCAGCGTGACGGCCGTGGCGCCGGAGCCGATGACGACGACCCTCTTGCCGGTGTAGTCGAGCTCCGCGGGCCAGTGCTGGGGGTGCACGATCGTGCCGCGGAAGTCCTGCTGTCCCGGGAAGTCCGGGGCGAAGCCCTGGTCGTAGTCGTAGTAGCCGCCGCAGGCCCACAGCAGGTTCGTGGTCATGGTGACGACCTCGCCGTCGCGCTCGACCTCGACGGTCCACAGCGCCGCCGCGGAGTCCCAGCTCGCGCTCACGACCCGGTGCCGGTAGCGGATCAGCCGGTCGACGCCGTACTCCTCCGCGACCGTGCGGAGGTAGTCCAGGATCGAGGCGCCGTCGGCGAGCGCGGTGTCGCCGGGCCAGGGACGCCACTTGAAGCCGAACGTGAACATGTCGGAGTCCGAGCGGATGCCGGGATAGCGGAACAGGTCCCAGGTGCCGCCGCTGGCCTCGCGCGCCTCGAGCACGGCGACGCTGCGCCCGGGGTGCTCGGTGCGCAGCCGGCACGCCGCCCCGATGCCGGACAGGCCCGCTCCGATGATGAGGACGTCCACGTGCTCGCTCATGGACAGACCTTACTGAATATCCGTCAATGAGCCCAGGGCTCAGCGGGCGTAGAGCTCGACGAACCGCGCGATCAGCCGCGGCGGCTGGTCCACGTGCGCGGCGTAGGCCATCGCCATCAGGTCCTCGAACTCGTCGGGCGCGAAGTAGCCGTGGTCGCGGTAGGTCGCGATGCGCAGCGCCAGCCCCTCGCCGTCGAGCTCGGGGTGGAACTGGGTCGCGTAGACGTTGCGGCCCATCCGGAACGCCTGCACCGGGCAGGTCTCGGAGGAGGCGAGCAGCTCGGCGCCCAGGGGCAGTCGGGCGACCGCCTCCTTGTGGCCGAGGAGCGCGTCGAACGCCGGCGGCAGTACGCCGAACAGCGGGTCGAGCCGCCCCGCGTCGGTCAGGGTGATCCGCCGGCTGGAGATCGGCTCGCCGAACGTCCTGTCGACCAGGCCGCCGCCCAGGCCCCCGAGCACCCCGATGCCGTAGCAGCAGCCCAGGAACGGCAGGTCGTCCGCCAGGACCCGCCGGGCCAGGGCGTGGAGCGCGGCCTCGGCCTCCCGCTGCACGGGCGACTTGGTCTCCTCGGGGTCGCTGGAGTTGAACGGCCCACCGCCGAGGATGACCCCGGAGAGGTCGTCGAGGTCGACGTCACGGAGCCGCTCGCGATCGTCGCGCTCCACACGGACCCGGAGCAGGTCTCGCTCCTCGAGGCCGCCGCAACGCAGGATCGCGGCGTACTCGCTGTCCGCTGCGTCGTCCTCCGCGCGCGTGCCCAGGAACAGGAACGGCTTCATGCCTGCATCATGACGGGATCATGCCTGGACCGCGGCGCCGCCCTCGATCAGGGCCTCGACGTCGGCGATGCCCCAGGCGGCGAGGGCCTCGCGGGTGCTCTGGCCGGCGTCCTCGGCAGTGCGGCCGAGGGTCGCCTCGGTGCGCGAGAACCGGGGCGCGGGCGTGGGCTGCAGGTAGCCGTCGCGCTCGACGAAGACCCCGCGCGCCACCATGTGCGGATGCTCGGCGGCCTCCGTCAGCGGGATGATGCCGGCCACGCAGGCGTCGGTGCCCTCGAACAGCTCCACCCACTCGGCCTGGGTGCGGGCGCGGAACGTGTCGGCGATCAGCGTGCGCAGGGCCTCGGCCTGCTCGGCGTCGTAGCGGTCGGGCGCCGTCTCGGCGATGCCCAGCAGCCGGACGAACTCGTCGTAGAACTGCGGCTCGAGCGCGCCCACCGACATGTGCTTGCCGTCGGCCGTCTCGTAGATGTCGTAGTAGGGGACGCCGCCGTCGAGCAGGTTGGACACGCGCTGCTCCTTGAAGGTGCCGGACGCGAGGAAGGCCGCGGCCATCGTGTTCAGGTGCGCGGTGCCGTCGACGATCGCGGCGTCGACGACCTGTCCCTGGCCGGAGGACGTGGCCTCGAGCAGGGCGGCGAGGATGCCGATGACGAGGTACGTCGAGCCGCCCCCGAAGTCGCCGAGCAGGTTGCCGGGGAAGTGCGGGCGGTCCCGGTCCTGGCCCAGGCCGTGCAGGGCGCCGGTGATCGAGATGTAGTTCATGTCATGCCCGGCGACCTGGGCGAACGGACCGGTCTGCCCCCAGCCGGTCATCCGGCCGTAGACCAGCCGCGGGTTGCGCGCGTGGCACTGCTCGGGTCCGATGCCGAGCCGCTCGGCCACTCCGGGGCGCATGCCCTCGACGAGCACGTCGGCACCCTCCACGAGATCCAGCACCGTCCGGATCGCGTCCGGGTGCTTGAGATCGAGCGCCACGCTCGGCCGGCCGCGGTTGAGCAGCATGTGCGGCCCGCCGCCGGCGAGCAGCTGCCCACCCGGGCGCTCGATCCGGATCACGTCCGCGCCCAGGTCGGCCAGCGTCATGCAGGCGTGCGGCCCCGGCCCGATGCCCGCGATCTCGACAACCTTGACGCCCCGCAGCGGTCCCGTGCCCTGCCCCAGCTCGATGCTCATGCGGGCGATTGTGACAGAAGTGCTGTCACGGTTGGGAGGTCCCGCGGGTCGTCGTCTTCGCCGTCGAGACACCAGAAGTGGCTGAGGATCCGCCGGCGGAGCAGCCATGTCTGGTGTCTCGACGGGAGACGGGGGCTAGAGCACCCGGCGTAGGAACTGACGGGTCCGCTCCTCGCGCGGGTTGCTGAAGATCTCCGCCGGCGGGCCCTGCTCGAGGATCCGGCCCTGGTCGAGGAAGCACACCCGGGTGGCGACGTCGCGGGCGAACGCCATCTCGTGCGTCGCCAGGACCATCGTCATCCCGCGCTCGGCCTCGGCCCGGACGACCTCGAGCACCTCCCCCACCAGCTCGGGGTCCAGCGCCGCGGTGATCTCGTCGAGCAGCAGCAGGGTGGGGTGGGTGCACAGGGCGCGGACCAGGGCGGCGCGCTGCTGCTGCCCACCGGAGAGCCGGTCGGGGTGCTTGGCCGCCTGGTCGGCCAGCCCGAACCGGGCGAGCAGGTCCAGTGCTCGCGACTCGGCCTCGGCCCGGGACAGGCCGTGCACCCGTCGCGGCGCGAGCGTGCAGTTGTCGAGGACGGTCAGGTGCGGGAAGAGGTTGTAGGCCTGGAACACCATGCCGATCCGCTTCCGCACCTCCCGCGCGTCGATCCGCGGGTCGGAGACCTCGCGGCCCTCGAACTCGATGACCCCGTCGTCGATGTCCTCGAGCAGGTTCAGGCAGCGCAGCAGCGTCGACTTCCCCGAGCCCGACGACCCGATCAGGCAGATCACGTCGTGCGGCTCGATCGTCAACGAGACGTCGTCGAGCACGACCTTGTCGCCGTAGGCCTTCCGTAGCCCGGAGATCGTCACGAGGCTCACAGCGCACCTGCGAACTCGCGGCGTCGCATCCGCGCGGTGAGCCAGTCGGTGAACCGGGCCAGCGGGATGGTCATCGCGATGAAGAGGCAGGCAGCGACCAGGTAGGGCGTGAAGTTGAAGTTGTAGAGCGTGTAGTCCCGGGCGTTGGCGACCGTCTCGAAGACGCCGGCCGCCGACGCGAGCGCGGTGTCCTTCTGCAAGGAGACGAAGTCATTGAGCAGCGGGGGGACGACGCGGCGCACCGCCTGCGGCACGATGACGTGCCGCAGGGTCTGCCCGCGCGAGAGCCCGAGCGCCTGCGCGCTCGCCCACTGCGACGGGTGCACCGACTCGATGCCCGACCGGAACACCTCCGCGACGTACGCGCTGTAGGAGACGATCAGGGCCGCCGTCACCCAGAAGAACGGGCTCTTCGGCATCCCCTGCAGCTCCAGCGCGGGCATGCCGAACGCGAACAGGTACACCAGCAGGATGGTCGGGATCCCGCGGACCACGTCCGTGTAGCCGATCGCGACGATGCGCACCGGCATCAGCCACGGCGACCGGCTCGCCCGCGCCATCGCGATCAGCAGTGCGAGCGCCAGGATGAACAGCTCCGCAATGAGGAACATCTTGATGTTCAGCCACATCGCGTCCCACACGTCGGGGAACGACTCCTTGGCGTCCGACCAGCTGAAGAAGTACGCCTTGACGTTCGGCCAGCCCGGCGAGCTGGTCACCCCGAACGCCAGCACCACGAACACGGCGAGCGTCATCAGCGTCGCGATCGCCGCCGATCGCAGGCGCAGGCGCTGACGGACCCTCCGCCGGTCGAGCTCGTGCTGGCTGGGCGACCAATCGCTCACTGGAGCTCGGGCACGTTCACCACGTCGGAGAGCCACTGCTGCTCGATCTGGTCGAGCGTGCCGTCCTGCTTCAAGGTGGCCAGCGCCTCGTTCACACAGGTGACCAGCGGATTGCCCTTCTCGAAGAGCATCCCGAACTCCTCCTGCTGCCCGGTCGACGGTTGGAACTGCCCGACGATCGTGCCCTTCGGGATCTCGACTGCGGTGATGTAGAACGCGGTCGGGAGATCGGCGAGGATCGCGTCGACCTGGTCGTTCTCCAGTGCCGACTTGGCGGCGTTCGTGTCCTCGAACACCGCCGGGTCCTGGTCCGGCTGGATGACGTCGCGGATCGCGGTCAGCGAGGTGGTGCCGGTCTGGGCGCCGAGCTTGAGGGCCTTGAGGTCGGCGAGGCTGGTGGCCTCCGCGCCGGCCGTGCCCTTGAGCGCGATCACCGCCTGCGCCGCGGCGTAGTAGCCGTCGGAGAAGTCGACGACCTCGGCCCGCTTGGGCGTGATCGAGATCTGGTTGATGTCGAAGTCGAAGTCCTTCGGCCCCGGCGCGTAGGACTTGTTGAACGGCACCTTGACCCACATCACCTCGTCGGCGGAGAACCCGAGCTGCTCGGCGACGGCGTACGCGACCGCCGACTCGAAGCCCTTGCCGTTCTGGGGGTCGTTGTCGACGAACCAGGGCTCGTACGCCGGGGAGTCGGTGCCGATCGTCAGCATCCCGTCGGAGGCCACGAGCGGGAGGTTCTCCTTCGCGCACTGGTCGGACGGAGCGCTCGACCCGGCGCTGTCGGACGCCGCCGGGTCGGTGGCCGTCGTCTCGCCGTCGGACTCGGGCGCACAGGCGACCGACGCGAGGAGCAGGGGCAGGGCGGCGATCGCCAGGGAACCACGCACAGACATACGCAGACGCATGGCTGAAGCGTAGGACCAGGCTCAGTGGTGGTGGTGACCTTCGTGCATTTGGTGGACGACGGCGTGACCCCGGCCACGTCCGATCATCGCGTGGTTGATCGGCACCGTCACGACGAAGGCGATCGCCAACCCGGCCGCGAGCGAGGCCCAGAACAGCAGGTCACCGAGCGTGGCATCGAGCGCGCCGGGCACCGCGAGCATGAAGCCGTTGTCGACGATCTCCATCACCAGGATCGAGACGGTGTCGGCGGCCAGGGCGATCCGGATCGCCGTGCGCACGTCCAGCCCCGCGCGCCGCACGCCCACGAACGTCAGCAGGTAGCCGAAGAAGAACGCGAGCGCGACCGACAAGGCGATGCTCCCCGCGTCGTGCCAGCCCCACCAGGTGGCGAGCACCATGCCGAGCACCTCGCCGATCGCACAGCCGGTCAGGCAGTGGCGGGTCGCGGTGATCGCGGTCTTCCAGGTCGCATCCATGCGGGCGACCATATACCCCCTAGGGGTATAGGGCAAGTACGCTCGACGCCATGCGCGCGGCCCTCGCCTGCCTCGCTGTCGTGCTCGCGGTCGCGACGGCCTGCACCGCCGAGCCGGTCGCCCCGCGCACCCCGCCGGCCACCACCCCGCCGGCTACCCCGCCGGCCACCACCCCGCCGGCCACCCCGCCGGACACGTCGCCGCC
>NZ_DASWVI010000451.1:0-1716 GCF_036401255.1 Nocardioides sp.
GTGGTCGGGACCGGGCCGGGCGCTGGGCGGGTCGGGGTCTACCTCGGCGGCGACCTGCTGCGGCGGGTCTCGCTGCGCAGCGACGCCGCGCACGCGCGGGTGCTGGTGCCGGTGACGACGTTCGCGCGGCGGACGGGCGGACGGCTGACGATCCGGACCCTGGGCGCGAAGCCGGTGCGCATCGAGGGTCTCGGGCTGCTGTAGGGGACCAGGTCGGGCTCAGCGGCGGGGCTGGCAGGCGGGGCACCAGTAGGCGATGCGCTCGCGTCCGGGCTCGCCGAGCTGGTCGTGCTCGACCGGGGTGCCGCACCGCAGGCACGGCTCGCCGGAGCGCCCGTAGACCCAGAGGCTCCGGCCGCGGCGCTTGTCGCCGGTGGTGCAGATCTGGGGATGGTGCCGGTTCTGCTCGAGCATCGAGCGCGCCAGGCGGACCATCCGCAGCGGGTCGGCGACGAGGGCGACCGGGTCGCGTGGGTCGTAGCCGGTGAGGAAGCACAGCTCGCTGCGGTAGATCGTCCCGATGCCGGCCAGGTTGCGCTGGTCGAGGAGCGCCTCGCCGAGCGGGCGGTCCGGCTCGGCGGTGAGCCGCTGGGCGGCCACGTCGGCGTCCCATTCGGGGCCGAGGAGGTCCGGGCCGAGGTGGCCGACGACGTCGTCCTCGCGGTCGCGGGGCAGCAGGTCGACCACGCCGAGCTGGAACCCGACGGCGCTGCGGCTGCCGACGTCGAGCACGACCCGGGCGAGGTGGGCGGGCTTGGTCCAGCGCTCGCCGGCCCGGAAGACCCGCCACGAGCCCTCCATCTTCAAGTGGGTGTGCAGGGTCCAGTCGCGGTCGTGGGCGATGCGGGTGAGCAGGTGCTTGCCCCGTGAGACCGTCTCCACGACCGTGCCGCCGGAGAGGTCGGCGGTCGCGTGTTGTGGGACCCGCAGGTCGGTGCGCACCAGACGGCGGCCGTCGAGGGCCCGGCGCAGGCGCTCGGCCGTGCGCCAGACCGCGTCGCCCTCAGGCACCGGACACCGTCCGCAGGCGCAGGCCCCGCGGTGTCGCGACGAACCCCGCCGCCTGGAGCGCCTCGCGCAGCGGCGTCGATCCCGAGCCGAGAAGCTGCTCGCCGTCGGCGCGCTCGACGACCATCCGGCCGAGCGAGCCGCGGCGCGCGGCCTCGGCCAGCGAGGCCGTCGCCGGGCCGAGCAGGTCCGGCTCCTCGGTCCAGGTGAGCAGGGTGCGGCCGCCCCGCTCGACGTACAGCGTGAGCAGGCCGTCGACGAGCACCACGATCGCCCCGGCCTTGCGGCCGGGCCGGTGGCCACCGTCGCCTGGCGGCCACGGGAGCGCCGCGCCGTAGGGGTTGGCGGGGTCGGTGGCCGCCAGCGCGACCGCAGTCGGCTTGGCGTCGGACGGCACCTCCGCGAACGTGCGCAGCCGGTCGACGGCACCGGCGGTGCCGAACTGGGCGGCGCCGAGCCCGGCCACGAAGTAGCCGCGGCGGCAGCGGCCCGAGTCCTCGAAGGCGGAGAGCACCTTGTAGACGGCCGCGAAGCCGCCGGAGACACGCTCGCTCATCACGGCGCCGCGGGTGACCACGCCGTGCCGGTCGAGCAGCCGCTCGGCGGTCGCGTGGGCGCGCTTGGTGGCGTCGGCCTCGACCGGCGGCAGCATCGCCCAGCGCCCGGCCGTCTCGGGCGGTCCGGTGCGCGCCGGTCGGCCCGGACGTG
>NZ_DASWVI010000452.1:0-26313 GCF_036401255.1 Nocardioides sp.
TCGGCCAGCCCGGCCGCCGGCCCCTGCGCCATCGCGACCGCGACGGCGCGGTTGAGGTCCACGACCGGCGAGGGGGCGATCCGGGCCAGCGCGTCGTAGAGGAGGACGACCCGCTCCCAGTCGGTCTCCGCGACCGACGGCGCGACCGCGTGGCACTCGGCGATCGCGGCCTGGACACCGTAGGGCCCCAGGCCTCGGCCGGCCCGACCGGCCGTCGCGAGCGCCGCGCGGCCGCGCCGGATCGCCGTACGGTCCCACCGGCGCCGGTCCTGGTCCTCGAGCAGGACCGGGTCACCGTCGGGCCCGGTCCGGGCCGGGAAGCGCGCCGCGGTGAGCTCCATCAGCGCCAGCAGCCCGTGGACCTCGGCCTCGTCGGGGACGAGCCGGGCCAGGACCCGGGACATCCGGATGGCCTCGCGGGCGAGGTCGACGCGGATCAGCTCGGCGCCCGACGACGCCGTGGAGCCCTCGGTGAACACCAGGTAGATCACGCTGAGCACCGAGGCGAGCCGTTCGCGGCGCTCGTGCGGCTCAGGGAGCTCGAACGCGACGCGCGCGGCGGCGAGGGTCTTCTTGGCGCGGGTGATCCGGGCCTGCACGGTCGCGGTCGGCACCAGGAACGCCCGGGCGATCTCGTCGCTGGTCAGGCCGCCCACCACGCGGAGCGTGAGCGCGACCTGCGCCTCCCGCGAGAGCACCGGGTGGCACGCGATGAACATCAGCGCGAGCGTGTCGTCCTCGATCCGGTCGGGGTCGCCCAGCTCGTCGGCGCCGGGCCCGTCGGCCTCGTCCAGCTCGTGGGCGAGGGCGGCGTACCTCTCGTCGAGGGCGGCGCGGCGACGATAGGCGTCGATGGCCCGCCGTTTGCCGACCGTGAGCAGCCAGCCGGCCGGGTTCTGCGGGACGCCTTCGCGCGGCCACGTCACGAGCGCCTGCGCGAGCGCCTCCTGGGCGAGGTCCTCGGCCAGCGCGAAGTCCCCGGTGTAGCGCGCCAGGCTGGCGACGATCCGGGCGGACTCGATCCGCCAGACCGCCTCGACCGCCTGGCGGCCGCCACCGGAGCCGGTCACAGCTGGCCCGTGGCCTCCCGCCAGGCCCGCTCCTTCTGGATCCACACGTTGTCCTGGGGGAACTCGTCGATGCTGGCGATCCGCCGGATCTCGGTCTTCAGGCCGGGCCCCGCCATCGGAGCCCGCTTCGCCCACTCGACGGCCTCCTCCTTGGAGGCGACGTCGAGCACCCAGAAGCCGCCGAACAACTCCTTGGTCTCGCCGTAGGGGCCGTCGGTGACGACCGGCGGCTGCGCCGAGTAGTCCACGACCACCGAGTGCTCGGCGTCCTCGAACCCCTCGGCCGAGACCAGGACGCCCGCGTCGATCATCTCCTCGTTGAACCGGCCCATCGTGGCCATGATCTCCTCGAACTCCATGTCCTCGAGGGACCCGGCGCCCTCGTCGGTGGCGCGCATGATCAGCATGTACTTCATCGTCCGTCCTCCTGCGTCCGTGGGTCTCCTGCCGACCCTCTCGCACCTGAGTCGTACGGCGACAGCCGCAGATCGACACCGGATCCGCAGGATTTCGCCCGCTTCCGGCGGAATCCGCACCGTGATCCCGGTCACGGGCCCTCAGCATCGCCCCCGGCACACCGATGTCAAGGGCGGCGACGCGCCGGACCCGTGGGGGGTGAGGGGTCGCGCTCTCGGGCGACGAGACGACGGAGCCGGACGGCTCCCGACGAGGAGATCACTGATGTCAGCACCCATGCCCGTGCAACCGGAACCTGCGAGCCCTGGACCGTCGGGACAGCGCTCGGGACTGCGCTCGATGCGCTGGTTCGACGACCGCCGACTGCGCACGAAGGTGCTCGCGGTGTCGATGATCGGCATCGTGCTCGCCGGGACCATCGGCCAGCTCGCGATCATCGAGATGGGCAAGATCGCCGACGAGGCGGCGGCGATCGAGACCGAGGGGATCCAGCCGGTCGAGCGCATCAACGCGGTGCGCCAGGCGTTCCTCCAGACCCGGATCGACGCGCTCGCCGACGAGCTCCAGACCAGTGACGGTCCGGCTCACGACTCCTACCTCGCCTCCGTCGAAGCGGTCGATGCGGCCCTGGCCGAGTTCGAGGACAACACCGCTCTCGACGCACGCGACAAGCAGATGGTCGCGGACTTCAGAGACAGCTGGGCGGGCTACACCGACCTGGCCGGCGGCGAGATCCTCAGGCTCGCGCGGGCGCGCGAGTTCGAGCAGCTCGAGGCGTTGCGGGACAAGGAGGTCGCGCCGATCGCGACCGCGCTCAACGACACGCTGACCGCACTCGAGGAGATGATCAACGGCGAGGCCGAGACCGCGGTCGAGCACGCGCAGTCGACGTACTCCAGCGCGCGCACGATGGTCTACCTCGAGCTCGCGATCGGCCTGCTCATCACGCTCGGCCTGTCGCTGTTCGTCGCCCGCCGCATCACCCGACCGATCGACCAGACCGCGGACGCGCTGCGCAGCCTCGCCGACGGAGAGCTCGCCCAGCACCTCGACCTGGACACCAAGGACGAGGTCGGCCAGATGGCCCAGGCCCTGAACACCGCGAGCGCCCAGCTCGCCCAGGCGATGGCCGACATCGCCGGCAACGCCGAGACCCTGGCCTCGGCCTCCGAGGAGCTCTCGAGCGTCTCCGGGCAGATGTCCGGGTCCGCGCAGGAGTCCGCCACCCAGGCCGAGCTCGTGTCGGCCGCCGCGGAGCAGGTCTCGCGCAACGTGCAGACCGTCGCCACGGGCACCGAGGAGATGTCGGCCTCGATCCGCGAGATCGCCCAGAACGCCACCGGCGCCGCCGGCGTCGCGGCGGAGGCCGTGCGCGTGGCCGACTCCGCGAACACCACCGTCGCGAAGCTCGGCGAGTCCTCCTCCGAGGTCGGCAACGTCATCAAGGTCATCAACTCCATCGCCGAGCAGACCAACCTCCTCGCCCTCAACGCCACCATCGAAGCCGCCCGCGCCGGCGAAGCCGGCAAGGGCTTCGCCGTGGTCGCCAACGAGGTCAAGGAACTCGCCCAGGAGACCGCCCGCGCCACCGAGGACATCAGCCACCGCATCGAGACCATCCAGGTGGACACCGAGGCGGCGGTCGAGGCGATCAGCCAGATCTCCGGGATCATCGCCCAGATCAGCGACGCCCAGACCACGATCGCCTCCGCCGTGGAGGAGCAGACCGCGACCACCAACGAGATGTCCAGGAACGTCTCCGAGGCCGCCCTCGGGTCGACCGACATCGCCGAGAACATCACCGGCGTGGCTCGCTCGGCCAACGACACGACGGCAGCGGCGGACAGCACCAGCCAGGCCGCCGGCGAGCTGGCCCGGATGGCGGCGAAGATGCAGCAGCTCGTCGGTCGGTTCCGTTACTAGGAGGTCGTCGTCGGCGGCGCGGCGCCCAGGGTCGCGTCGTCGACACCCAGCGCGGTCGCGCGGCAGACCTCGGCCCACGCCGTCGGCTCGAGGCCGAGCTCGCGGGTGATCGCGCTGGAGTCGAGCACGTAGGGGCGCTCGAACTGGTAGACGGTCTCCCGCATCTCCCGCAGCAGCGGCACGAACACGCCCCCGACGCTCAGCAGCGCCTTCGGCCAGGCCCGCACGGCGACCGGCTCGCGACCCGCCGCCCGGCACACGTCGGCGACGGTCTCGGCCTGGGTGCGGGGTGCGTTGCTCGGCGCGTGCCAGACCCGGCCCCAGGCGTGCGGCGCCTGCGCGACCGCGGCGAGCGCGCGACCCATGTCGCGGACGTCGGTGAACGTGTGCGGCTGGTCGGCGCTGCCGAAGACGCGCACGCTCTTGCCCGCCAGGGCCCGCGCGGTGACCTGCGCGATGTGGGCGTTGGTGACCCACGGTCCGACGTAGTCCGAGCCACGGACCTCGACGGCGCGGATCCGCCCGGCCTCGTGCGCGGCGAGCGCGTCGGCCCACATCCCGGCACGGATCCGCGCCTTGGTGCCGGTCGCGGCGTCGGGCATCCCCTCGATCATCGGGCCGTCGACCGGTCCGTAGCCGTACAGGCACGACGCGGTCACCAGCGTGGCCCCCGTGCGCTCGGCCGCCGCGAGGAACGCGGCCGCGACCGGCGGCCAGTACGTCGGCCACACCGTGTACGACGGCGGGTTGATGCAGTTGTAGAGCGCGACGGCCCCGGTCGCGAGCTCGGCGAGCCGGTCGCCGTCGGCCGCGTCCGCGGCGGCCCGCCGCACCCCGTCGATCTCGGGCCCGCGGCCGGACCTGCTGACGAGCAGCACGTCGTGGCCCTCCGAGGCGAGCTGGACGGCGGTGGCGCGGCCGACGGGGCCGGCGCCGACGATCACGTGCAGATCGGACATGTCTCCTCCTGAAGTCAGAATCGAGAGCACCGCTCTCGGTTTCTTCAGCGTGGCACAGCATCCTCGCGAAAACAAGAGCACCGCTCTCGATTTGTGTCAGGATGGCGACATGTCCCGTGCCGAGAACCGCCTCGAGATCACCCGCGCCATCCAGGAGACGGCGCGACGGCACCTCGCGGAGGTCGGCCCAGCAGCCCTGTCGCTGCGGGCGATCGCGCGCGAGGTCGGGATGGTGTCCTCCGCCGTCTACCGCTACTTCCCCAGCCGCGACGACCTGCTGACCGCGTTGATCGTCGAGGCCTACGACGAGATCGGCGCGGCGGTGGAGGCGGCGGATGCCGGCGTACGTCGGCGCAGCGACCTCGCCGAACGCTTCACCGCGGTCTGCCACGCCGTGCACGACTGGGCCCGCGCGAACCCGCACGAGTACGCACTGCTCTACGGCTCGCCCGTGCCCGGGTACGCGGCGCCGGAGACCACGATCCCCTCAGCCGCGCGGGTCCCGGGCACGCTGCTCCGCATCGCCGAGGAGTCCGAGCGCGCCGCGCAAGAGCTCGGGGCGCCGACACGCGCCGTGAGCGCCAGGGAGCACCGCGCGCTCGGCGGTGTCCGCCCCGCCCTCGACGTCGACCTGAGCGACGAGCGGCTCGTGCGCTGGCTGATGGCCTGGAAGACGCTGTTCGGGCACACGTCGATGGAGCTCTACGGCCACATGCACCGCGGGATCCTCGACTACGACGCCCACTTCAGCCAGGTCATCGCCCAGCTCGCGGCCGACCTGGGACTCAGCAGCTAGCAACCATGGTTCGCCTGGGCGCAGGTGTCGGTCCCCCAGTCCAGGGAGAACGTCTTCTGCACGCCGGAGTAGGACAGCGTCGCGGTGATCGGCGGCTGCTTGAACTCGTTCCCGCTGCCGATGTCGTAGGAGTACAGCATCCGCCACCAGGTGCGGCCCTGGTCGTCCTGGACGGTCGTCGCCGGCTCGGTGTGACCGTCGGGGAACGTGTAGCGGACGTCGAAGACGCCCTCCATCCCGGCCGGCACCAGTCCCCCGGCGACCCGGGTGACCTGGAAGCCGCCGGCGACCCGCTCGAGCACCGTGCTGACCCGGAACGGCGCCACACCGTCGGACCGACTCATCGAGACCGGCTTGTGGACGGTCGTGACCCCACCGCGCTCGTCGCACAGGGAGAGGTCGTCGCCGCTCTCCCAGAAGCTGGTCGCGCCGCCGTCCGCGGGGAACGTCACGACCTGGCGCGGACGTGGGAGGACGTTGGCGACCTCCTCCCGACACGTCCCCCTGCCGACCTGGTGCACACCGGTCGGGTCCGGGATGGGCGGCGGCACGGGCGTGGACGCGTCCGGGGCCGGGAGCGGCGGCGGAGTGGGCGAGGTCGAGGTGGCGGGGGCCGCCGGGCTCGCCTCGTCACCACCCTGCACCGACCATGCGCCGAGGCCGGCCACGGCGACCACGGCGGCGGCCGCAACGGCCGGGACCAGCCACCGAGCACGCGCCCCGGGCTCGTCGCGGGTCGACCGCAGCAGCTCCTGGCGGATGCGCGCGCGGCTCTGGTCGCTCAGCGGCTCCTCGGGCGGGGGTGTCAGGTCACTCATCGCGTTCTCCTCGAGTCGTCGTCAGGTCGGCGAGCCGGGCGCGGGCCCGCGAGAGCCGGGACCGCACGGTCCCGACGGGTACGTCGAGCGCGGCGGCGGCCTGTTCGTAGGTCAGGCCCGACCAGGCCACGAGGCCCAGCACCTCGCGCTCGTGGGCGGGCAGGGCGTCGACGGCCGCGAGTACGGCGCGCATCCGCTCCTCGGATCCGACCCGATCGGCCACGCGCTCGGCGTGGTCGGGCTCGGCCGGCGGCCGAGGGAGCGCCGCGAGCGCACGCCGGCGCCGACGCTGGGACCGGGCCAGGTTGCGGCACACGTTCGTGGCGACGCCGTACAGCCACGGCAGCGCCGAGCTGTCGTGGGCCTGCACCCGGCGTCGGTGCCGCCAGACCTCGAGGAACACCGTCGCGGTCGCGTCCTCGGCCTCCGACCAGTCCCCGGTCGCCCGGAAGCAGTGGTTGTAGATGCGGTCGCCGTAGCGGTCGAAGAGCGCGGCCAGCGCCTCGGGATCATCGCGGCGCAGGCCGTCCACGAGGTCCTCCTCGCCGGCCTGCGTCATCGTGGTCCCATCTCGCTGCACACCCCTCCATGTCCGCTGCGGTCGAGGAGTTCCCGAGTGTCTAGTCTGGGGCCCGTGGGAGAAGGGCTGCGCGAAGGCGATCGGGTCGCGCTGCTGGTCCCGGGCTCCCTGACCTACCTCGACGCGGTGATGTCACTCCTGGCCCGCGGCGTCATCGCGATCCCGCTGGACCCCCGGCTGACGGCGTACGAACGCGAGCGGATCCTCGGGGGCCTCCATCCACACCTGGTCGTCGAGACGGAGGACCAGCTCACCCCGCTCGCCGGCACGGTCGGCGTGCCCCGGGCCCGCCCCATGCACGTCACGAGCGGGACGACGGGCACGCCGAAAGGCGTGTACTCGGGGCTCCTCAGCGAGGACGACGCCGCGGCCCTGGTCGCCGAGGAGCGGGACCTGTGGGGGTTCACCGACACCGACGTCAACCTCGTGCTCAGCCCGCTGTACCACTCGGCACCGTTGCGCTTCGCGATGGGCACGGTGCTGGCCGGAGGTCGCGTCGTCGCCCCGGGCGGGTTCGACCCGGAGCTGATGACCGAGGCGATCGCGCGCGAGCGGCCCACGACGATGTTCTGCGTGCCGGCCCACCTGCAGCGGCTGTTCGCCCACTGGGACCAGGCTGGCTGGCCGGACCTGTCCTCGTTCCGGCTGGTCGCCCACGCCGGCGCGCCGTGCCCTCCCGCGCTCAAGCGGCGCCTGATCGAGGCGTTCCCGGCCGGGTCCACGTGGGAGTTCTACGGCTCCACCGAGGGGCAGTTCACCGCCTGCCGCAGCGAGGAGTGGCTCGAGCACCCGGGCACCGTGGGCCGGGCACGGCCGGGCCGCGAGCTGTCGGTCGACCCCGACGGCACGATCTGGTGCGCGGTGCCGGCGTACGCCCGCTTCGAGTACTTCGGCGACCCGGACAAGACCGCAGCCGCCTGGCGAGCCCTCCCCGATGGGCGGAGTGCGTTCACGGTCGGCGACCTCGGCCGTCTCGACGAGGACGGCTACCTGTACCTCGACGGGCGGCGCGAGGACCTCCTGATCACCGGCGGCGTGAACGTCTACCCGCTCGAGGTCGAGAACACCCTGCGCGAGCACCCGGGCGTCGAGGACATCGCCGTGTACGGCGTGCCCGACGACCGGCGGGGCCAGCGGGTCTGCGCCGCGGTCGTCGGCGCGGCGAGCGCCGCCGAGCTCGACACCTTCGCCCGCGAGCGGCTGGCGCCACCCAAGCGGCCCAAGGAGTACCACTTCCTCACCGAGCTCCCGAGGACGCTGACCGGCAAGGTGCTCCGCGACCGGCTCGCGGAGCGTTAGCCCGCGAACCGGCGCCGGTACTGCTGGGGGCTCAGGCCGCGGACCCGGGCGAAGTGGTGGCGCAGCGTGGCGGCGTTGCCGAAGCCGACCTCGTCGGCGATCCAGTCGATCGAGTGGTCGGTGCGCTCGAGCAGCTCCTCGGCCGCCTGCACCCGCTGGCGGGTCACCCAGGAGTGCGGGGTGGTGCCGGTCTCGGCGCGGAACCGGCGTGCGAACGTGCGCGGCGACATGTGGCTGCGGCGGGCCAGCGCCTCGACACCGAGGTCCTCGTTGAGGTTCGCGACGATCCACTGCAGCAGCGGCCCGAGGGTCTCGGCGTCACAGTCGGGGACGGCGCGGGCGATGAACTGCGCCTGTCCCCCGTCGCGGTGCGGCGGCACGACGATCCGCCGGGCGACGTTGGCCGCGACCTTGGTGCCGAACTGCTCGCGCAGCAGGTGCAGGGAGGCGTCGATGCCGGCCGCGGACCCGGCGCCCGTCAGCACGTTGCCGTCGTGGCAGTAGAGGACGTCCGGGCGGACGTCGGCCGTGGGGTACATCCGGGCGAGCCGGTCGGTGAAGCGCCAGTGCGTCGTGCACTCCCGGCCGTCGAGCAGGCCCGCCGCACCCAGCTCGAAGACCCCGGAGCAGTGGGCGTAGATGATCGCGCCACGGACGTACGCCGCGCGCACCGCCTCCAGGACCGCCGGGTCCTGGTCGAGCAGCTCGTGCTTGGGGCTGATGCAGACCAGGTCGGCGTCGGCGGTGGCCTCCAGGCCGCGTTCGACGACCAGGTCGTAGTCGGAGCGCCCGCGCACCCGCCCGGGACGCGGCGTGCACACCTGGAAGTCGAAGACCGGCGTCTCGTCCTCGGGGTGCTCCGGCTCGCCCCACACCTCGACCAGCGAGCCCAGCCCGAACGGCTCGGCCCCGTCCTGCACGATCACCGCGACCTTCTGCACCCGCCCAGACTGACGCATCGATGGCAGGAAATCAACGAACATCGGCATTCCTGCCAGTGGTGGCAGGATCGCAACGAGAGCAGGATTTCTGCCATGACCGCGATCCTGTTCCTCCTGGCCCTGGTCGCCGGCTTCGGCGCCCTGGTCAGCTACGCCCGCCACGACCGGTTCGCCGGTCCCGCCGTCCGCACCCGCCACGTCGACGACCTGGGCTGCGCCGCGCGCTGATCCCTTCCCAAATAGACGTTGACCCGCCCGAAAGTTTCGGGCGGGTCAACGTCTATGTGCGGTCAGTTGCCGCCGGTGAGCTTCTCGCGGAGCGCCTGGAGCGCCTCGTCCGAGGCGAGCGAGCCGCCGGCGTCCGAGGTGTCGGTGTCGCTGCCGCCGCTGGAGTACGACGTGGCCTCGCCGGCCTCGACCTCGGCCTTGGCGGCCTCGGCCTGCTGCTTGACGTGGGCCTCCCAGCGGGCGTGCGCCTTGGCGTACTGGTCCTCCCAGATCGCGCGCTGCTCGTCGAAGCCCTCGAGCCACTCGCCCGTCTCGGGGTCGAAGCCCTCGGGGTAGACGTAGTTGCCCTGCTCGTCGTAGGTCGCCGCCATGCCGTACAGCGTGGGGTCGAAGTCCTCGACGTCCGAGGCGGTCGCGGTCTCGTTGGCCTGCTTGAGCGACAGCGAGATGCGGCGACGCTCGAGGTCGATGTCGATGATCTTGACCATGACGTCGTCGTTGACCTGGACGACCTGCTCGGGGATCTCGACGTGACGCTCGGCGAGCTCGGAGATGTGCACCAGGCCCTCGATGCCCTCCTCGACGCGGACGAACGCACCGAACGGCACCAGCTTGGTGACCTTGCCGGGCACGATCTGGCCGATCTGGTGGGTGCGGGCGAAGTGCTGCCAGGGGTCCTCCTGCGTCGCCTTGAGCGACAGCGAGACCCGCTCGCGGTCCATGTCGACGTCGAGGACCTCGACGGTGACCTCGTCGCCGACCGCGACGACCTCGGAGGGGTGGTCGATGTGCTTCCAGGACAGCTCGGAGACGTGCACCAGACCGTCGACACCGCCGAGGTCGACGAACGCACCGAAGTTGACGATCGAGGAGACGACGCCCTTGCGGATCTGGCCCTTCTGGAGCTGGGTGAGGAAGCCGTGGCGGACCTCGGACTGGGTCTGCTCGAGCCAGGCGCGGCGGGAGAGCACGACGTTGTTGCGGTTCTTGTCGAGCTCGATGATCTTGGCCTCGAGCGTCTGGCCGACGTACGGCTGCAGGTCGCGCACGCGGCGCATCTCCACCAGCGAGGCGGGCAGGAAGCCGCGCAGGCCGATGTCGAGGATGAGTCCACCCTTGACGACCTCGATGACGGTGCCCTCGACGACGCCGTCCTCCTCCTTGACCTGCTCGATCGTGCCCCAGGCGCGCTCGTACTGGGCGCGCTTCTTGGACAGGATCAGGCGGCCTTCCTTGTCCTCCTTCTGGAGGACCAGGGCCTCGACCTTGTCGCCGACCTGGACGACCTCGTTGGGGTCGACGTCGTGCTTGATCGACAGCTCGCGCGAGGGGATGACGCCCTCGGTCTTGTAGCCGATGTCGAGCAGGACCTCGTCCCGGTCGACCTTGACGATGGTGCCATCCACGATGTCACCGTCGTTGAAGTACTTGATGGTCGCGTCGATCGCGGCGAGGAAGTCCTCTTCCGAACCGATGTCGTTGACCGCCACCTGCGGCGCGTCGTAGTCAGGAAGAGTCGAGATGGTGCTCGTCATAAGGGAGGTTGTTCCTTGGGTGGATAGGAGTCGTACGGGCACGTCGAAGGTCCGTTTCACCAACCACGGGATGGAAAGCGAGCACGGATCCGCTCCGTCTGGGACCAGGGCAGACCTCCGGCGCAACCTAGAGCGTACGCGGAGCGCGAGAAGTTCGTCCAACCGAGCGCCCGCGGGCGGCCGGCCGGGGCCCGGGGAATATCCTCCCAGGGTGGAGAACCAGCCCCCGGTGCGGGTCGAGCGCCGGCCGGTGAGCGAGGACGAGTCGCGCCGGGCCAACGGCCCCGACTGGGACCGCTACGCCGACGAGTACCAGGCCACCCACGGGGAGTTCCTCGGCGACGTGGGCTTCGTCTGGGGACCCGAGGGCCTCACCGAGGCCGAGGCACGGGTGCTCGGCGACGTCGCCGGCCGCGACGTCCTCGAGGTCGGCTCCGGGGCCGGCCAGTGCTCGCGCTGGGTGCGCCAGCAGGGCGGGCGCGCGTTCGGCCTCGACCTGTCGCTGCGCCAGCTCCAGCACTCGCGGCGCATCGACGAGGCCACCGGCATCCGGGTCCCGTCTGTGCTCGGCACCGCGACCGCGCTGCCGTTCGCCGACGACTCCTTCGACGTGGTCTTCTCCTCCTTCGGCGCCCTCCAGTTCGTCAGCGACATCGCCGACGCCGTCGCGGAGACCGCCCGGGTGCTGCGACCCGGCGGGCGCTACGCCTTCTCGATCACCCACCCGACCCGGTGGATGTTCCCCGACGACCCGTCGGAGGCCGGGCTCGTGGCCGGGCAGTCCTACTGGGACCGCACGCCGTACGTCGAGGTCGACGACACCACCGGGCAGGTGGCGTACGTCGAGCACCACCGCACGCTCGGCGACTGGGTGGCGCTGCTGGCCGGGAACGGCTTCGTGATCACCGACCTGCTCGAGCCGGAGTGGCCGGCCGGCCACGAGCGCGTGTGGGGTGGCTGGTCACAGACCCGGGGGCGCTTCACCCCCGGGACCGCGATCTTCGGCGCCCGGCTGGGCTGATCCCGGCGGGATCCGTCAGGTCGCGACGGGCGCCCGCTCGGCCTCGATCGAGACCTCGTCGCGGCGACCGACGCCGACCAGGAGCGCCAGCCCGGCCAGCACGCACAGTGCGCCACCGACGAAGCCCACGATCGGCATCCACACCGTGATCATCGAGAGCAACCGCATGTTGGTGCGGGCATCGTCGGCGAACGCCTTGATCTGCTCGTCGGTGAACCCGATCTCGAGGTCGAGCACCTGGGTGCCGTCGTCGAGGTAGCGCTGCTGGTCCTGCGTCTGCTGCTGGATCGCGCCGGTCTTGGGCTCGACCCAGACCTCGATCCGGTTGTCGTAGGTCCCGTTGATGCCCTCGGCGATCTCGATCGGGGCGTCGTCGATCGCGACCTTGTACACGTAGCACTCGATGCCGTCGAGGGTCTCGGTGCGGTCGTAGACCGCGTCCACGGCGTGGCCCGCGGTGCCGTCCCACATCGGGTAGGTGACCTTCTCGGCATCGAACGGCCACTTGTTCATCAGGCCCTCGTGGGGCGTGGCGTCGGCGGGTAGGTAGTCGGTGTCGTTCACCGCCAGTCCGGAGACCCGGTCGGTCGCGAACACGTCGGTGCTCGCGTCCACCAGCCGCGGGTCCTCGCCGTCGACGCAGTCGGGTGCGTTGTCGACGTCGATCACCACGCACGTGGTCTGGACCCAGCTGACGATGTCGTCGCCGGAGTGATCGGAGTCGGTCTTGGTGATGCTCTCCACCTTGACCGGGTTCTCCGGGAACTCACCGGTCAGCGCGTCGTACTTCTTCACGGTCCCGTCCAGGTGCGTCACCTGGTTGACGTCCAGCGGCGTCCGCTTGACCAGACCCGGGGCCCACACCGTCGCGAGCACCCCGGCCACCAACAAGAAGGCGCCCATTCCGAGCAGCGCCCGTCCGAACCATCTACGCTTCACGTCCCCTCCCAAGGCTGATGCGATGCGGAGCACCGTAGCAGTCCGGACGGCTCCGAATGCGACGTCCGTCACACTCGTCCTCGAAAATTGTCCCGGCCGGTGTGACACACTCCCGGCGTGCTGCGCCGACCGGATCGATTCGTGCTGGCCGGCGTGGGACTGGTGCTGGCGCAGCTCGCGTTCCGGGGCTGGGCGCTGTGGGGCTCGTGGTTCTACTTCGACGACCTGGCGTTCATGTCCCGCGCGGCCAACCAGCCCTTCGACCTCGACTACCTCTCGGAGTCCTACGGCGGCCACCTGATGCCGGCGGGGTTCGCCCTCACGCGGGTGCTCAACGACGCCGCGCCCTTCGACTGGCTCCCGTGGGCGGCGACCCTGCTGGCGTTGCAGGCGCTCGCCGGGTTCGGGATGCTGCGGCTGCTGCTGTCGATGTTCGGGCACCGGTGGGCGGTGGTCGGGCTGCTCGCGGCGTACCTCTCCTATGTGTTCACGCTGTCCGCGGGCCTGTGGTGGGCCGCCGGGATCAACCAGCTCCCGCTGCTGATCTCGCTGGCGTTCGGGCTGCACGCCTTCCTCGCCCACCTGCGGACCCGGCGCGTCCGGCCACTCGTCGTCGCGCTCCTGTGGACCCTCGCCGGCCTCGCGAGCTACGAGAAGACTCTGCTGCTCATCGGCGTCTACGCGATCGTCGGGCTCTGCTGGTTCGCCACCGGCTCGACCACCCCCGAGCGACTGCGCGACTTCTGGAACACCTACCGGCCCGCGATCGTCGCGTTCACGGTGCTCGGCGGCGGCTACCTCGCGGTGTACGTCGCCTACGGGCTCGACTTCTCCCCCACCGACTCCACCGGCCAGTCCTGGGGGCCGTTGGCGTGGAACCTCGTCATGGTCGCGTTCGCGACCGCCGCCGTCGGCGGACCGCTGACCTGGCAGACGGTCACGGTGGGCTCGCTCGCGGACCCCTCGACCGTCGTGCAGCTCGCGGCGTGGGTGGTCGTCGGCGGCCTGGCCTACTACGCGTTCCGCACCCGCACCCGCAGCCGGCGCGCCTGGCTGCCGCTGGTGTTCACGATGGCCGCCAACGTCATCCTGCTCGCCTCGGCCCGGGCCTCGATCGTCGGACCCGACATCGCCCGCGAGTTCCGCTACCAGACCGAGTCCGGCGCACTGGTGGTCCTCACGGTCGGGCTCGCCCTCCTCCCGCTCGTCGGAGCTCGCGAGGTCAACGCCGAGCGCCCCGACGTGCCGCGCCCCTACGAGCGGTCGTCGTACGTCGCCGCCGCGGTGCTGGCCGTCGTCGCGCTCGCGACCTGGTCGAGCGTCCGGTACGTCGACCAGTGGCAGGGCGCCAACCCGAGCGAGTCCTTCTTCGACAACGTCTCAGCCTCGCTCCGGACCGCCGACGGCCCGGTCCCGATCGTGGACGCCGGCCTCCCCCAGACCCTGCTGTGGTCCTACCGGTTCCCGGAGAACACCTACAGCCACGTGTTCCGCAGCCTGCCGGCGGCGACCGGCAAGATCACCTACCCCGACACCGCGGTCGACAACCTCTACCTGTTCGACGACGCGGGCAGACTGGCGCCCGTGGTGATCCCGCCCGTCCGCTCGATGGTCCCGACCGGGGGGTGCGGCTACTCCCTCCCGGCGGACCGGACCACGACGATCCCGCTCAACGGCCCCGTCATCGGGGGTGGCTGGTGGATCCAGCTCGGCTACGCCAGCCCGGTGGAGGTCACTCTGCGGGTCGAGGCGGGCGACCGCTCCTACGTGGTCGATCTCCCGCGGGGGCTGCACAACCTGTACTTCGAGGCCGAGGGCGAGTTCCACTCGGTCCGGCTCGCCGACGAGGACCGGCGGTCACGTGCCTCCGGGCTCTGCGTGGCCACGCTGGACCTCGGCGTCCCGACCCCCGTGAGCTCGCCGTCATGAGGCCGGTGAGCCGCCGGCTGCGGGCAGAGACGCGTCCGCCGACCGAGGCCCCGCTGCGCCTCGACGCCGCCACCCTGCGCCAGAGCCGGGTGGCCCAGGCCGCGGTCGTGCTGATCGCGCTCCACCTGGGCTACCGGATCTGGATCACCTCGATCTCCTGGTACGTCGGCGACGACTTCTCCTTCATGTCGCGCATGTGGCACGACGGACCGTCCCTGGCCGCCGCCACCGAGCCGTACGCCGGGCACCTCATGCCCGGGGGCCTGTACCTGACCTGGCTGGCCGGCGAGATCCACCCCTACGACTTCACCGTCGCCGGGGCCATGCTCGTGGCGATGCAGGCGCTCGCCGACATCGGCCTGCTGGTGCTCCTCGTCCGCATGTTCGGGCTGCGGCCCGGCATCCTGCCCCCGCTCGCGCTGTACCTGTTCACGGTCTTCTCGACGCCGATGGCCGTCTGGTGGGCCGCCGGCGTCAACCAGATCCCGATGCAGGTGGTGCTGTTCTGGTCCCTGGCCGCCCACGTCTCCTACCTGCGCACGCGCGAGCGGCGGCACCTGCTCGTCACGATCGCCTGGCTGGCCGCCGGGCTGGTGTTCTACGAGAAGACCGTGCTCGTCCTCGGCGCCATCGGCATCGTCTCGCTGTCGTACTTCGCCACCGGTTCGCTCCGCGACCGCGTCCGGACGATGTGGGAGGACTACCGCGCCGCCACGTTGCTGCTCGTCCTCGCGGGCGCGGGCTACCTCGGCCTGTACGCGACCGTCGGCTTGAACTTCAGCGCCTCCGAGGCCGGCAACGACCTGCTCGGCGGCGTCGCCACCAACATGGCGTTCCAGGCCTACGCCCCGGCCGTCGTCGGCGGCCCCCTCGCCTGGACCCACCAGGGCCCCGGATCGTTGCCGGACCCGGGCGCGCTGGGGACCGCCGCGAGCGTCGTGGTGATCGTGCTGGTCGTGCGCGCGATCCACCGGGCCCGGCTGCGCAGCCTGCGTGCCTGGTGGCTGCCGGCGTTCTTCCTCGGCTGCGACATCGCCCTCGTGCTCGCCGGCCGCGCGAGCCTCGTCGGCGACATCATCGCGCTGGAGTACCGCTACCAGAGCGAGCTGGGCGCGGCCACGGCACTCGCTCTCGCACTCGCTACGCTGCCGGTCCGCGGCGCGGTCGAGACGGTGGAGCCACGAGCGGCCAGCCGGCTCCTGGACGTGCCCGCACGGGTCACCGCCGCGATCGCCGCCGTCTGTGCTCTGGGGCTGGTGTCGTCGACCCAGTTCGCGACGTACTGGAGCTCCCACGCGGAGGGCGAGCCGTACTTCGCCAACCTGCTCGGGCCGATCAAGGACGCCGAGCGGCCGGTCCCCCTCGTCGACACCCAGGTGCCGACGTTCATCATGTGGGGGCTCGCGTTCCCGGCCAACCTGCAGAGCCGCCTGCTCGCGCCGTACGCCGACCGGGTCGACTTCCGCACCTCGGCGGTCGACACCCTGATGATCGCCGGCGAGGACGGCACCATCGGTCCGGTGCGGATCGCGGCCGTCCGGAAGGCGGAGCCGGGGCCGCGCGAGGGGTGCGGGTGGAACATCTTCCGACGCCCGACCAGGATCCCGCTCGACGGGCCGGTGGCCTTCGGCGGATGGTGGGTGCGGATCCACTACCTGGCCGCCGAGCAGACGGCTGCGACGGTCACCGCCGGGTCGGCGACGTACGACGTCATCCTGCCGCTTGGGGAGCACGTCCTCTACGTGGCCGGCCGCGGGGACTTCGACAGCATCACCCTCGCCCGCTCCTCACGGACCGCGACACTCTGCACTGACGACATCACCGTCGGCCGACCACAGCCGCAGGAGGCGCCGTGAGGCACCGCGACCGCACGTTCCCCACCCTCAACGCGCTCCGGGCCGTCGGCGCGATCCTGGTGGTGCTCACGCACTCGGCGTTCAACACCGGCCGGATCAACGACGGCTGGACCGGCGCGGTCCTCGCCCGCTTCGACTTCGGCGTGACGCTGTTCTTCGTGCTCTCGGGCTTCCTGCTCAGCCGACCGTGGTTCCTGGCGGCCGCTCTCGGCGAGCACCATCCCTCGGCACGGCACTACCTGTGGAAGCGGGCCCTGCGCATCCTCCCGCTGTACTGGGTCGTGGTCGTGATCGCGCTGGCCGCGGACCCGGCCAACGACGGCTCGAGCCTGCGCGAGTGGCTCAGCAACCTCACCTTGACCCAGCTCTACTTCCACGGCCTGCTGCCGAGCTCGCTCACCCAGATGTGGAGCCTGTGCACCGAGGTCGCCTTCTACGTGCTGCTGCCGCTGCTGTGCGTCGCCCTCACCGGCCGCCGCCCCCGCGGACTGGACCTGCGGCGCGTCCTGGTCGTCGCAGCGGTCCTCTCGGTGCTCGGTGTCGCCTGGCAGGTGCGGGTCGCCCAGATCCCGGGACACGAGGGGCACTACGCGCAGTGGCTGCCCGGCTACCTGCCGTGGTTCATGGTCGGCATGGCGTACGCCGCGTGCTCCGCGGCGCTCACCGTCACGCCCGACGCGACGCGGGTCGGCCGGGCCCTCGATCGCCTCGGCGCCGACCTCACGGGCTGCTGGATCCTCGCCGGGGCGGTCTTCGCCATCGCCTGCACCCCGCTCGCCGGTCCCCGTCTGCTCCTCACCCCGGGCGCCTGGGAGGCCGGCGCCAAGGTCGTGCTCTACGCCGTCGCCGGCGCCTTCTTCGTGCTGCCGCTCGTGTTCGGCCCCGAGCGCGAGGGCTGGATCCGCGACCGGCTGGCCGGCCCGGTCCCCACCTGGCTCGGCGACATCTCCTACGGCATCTTCGCGATCCACCTGCTGGTGCTGAACATGGTGTTCTGGATGCTCGACCTCGAGGTGTTCACCGGCCGGTTCCTCACCGTCGCTGGGCTCACCCTGGCCATCACGTTCGCGCTGTCGAGCATCTCGTTCTACGTCCTCGAGCGACCGGTGCTGCGCGCCAAGAACATCCGCTTCTTCGCGCGGATGGAGCCCGCGGACCGCACGGTCGCGCCGGCGCCCGAGGTCGCTCCGTGACGCTCGCTCGTCACGCAGGCCGAGATCGCGTCCTGGTCGGCGGCACGCTGCTGATCGTCGCCGCCGTCGGGTTCCGCACCTGGGCCGCCGCCCAGACCTGGTTCTACGTCGACGACTTCCCGATCGTCGCGACCGCTGCACACGACGGGATCGGCCCGCGGGCACTGGTCGAGCCCTACATCGGACACGTGATGCCCGCGGGCCGGGTCGCCGCCTGGCTGACGACGGTCGGCCGGCCCTACGACTACCCGGTCGCGATCGCGGAGCTGATGGTCCTGTTCGCACTGGCGTCGGCGGGTCTGCTGCGGCTGCTGCGCACGCTCTTCGGGCCGCACCCGGCCGTGCTGCTGCTCCTCGCCTACTTCCTGGCCTCCCCCTGGCTCATCTCGCTCACGTCCTGGTGGGCGGCCGGCATCAACCACCTGCCCGCCCTGGTCGCGACCGTATGGGCCACCGACGCGGCCGTGCGCTATCTGCGTGAGCCGCGCGGTCGGGACCTGGCCGCGAGCATCGCCTGGGTCTGCTTCGGACTGGCGTTCGCGGAGCTGGCGCTGCTCGCCTATCTCCCGCTCGTGCTCATCAGCGTCTGCTACTTCGCCACCGGGTCGCTGGCCGAGCGGATCCGTCACCTCTGGCGGACGCGGCGTCCGCTCGTGGTGGGTCATGGTCTCGTGGTCGCGGCGTACTCGGCGATCTACCTCGCCACGGCCTGGAGCCCGCAGGACGCGCCGGACGGTGGCGTCCCGTGGCGCGAGTACTTCGTCAACGTCCTGGGGACCGTGGTGCCCAGCGCCGCGATCGGCGGGCCCGTGCGATGGCACCAGGTGTGGGCCGCCCAGTTCGACGTCGATCCGCCGACGATCGTGCGCCTCGCCGGGCTCCTCGCCGTCGCCGGTGTCTTCAGCCTGGCGGCCCTGACCCGGGACCGGGCGCTGCGGGCGTGGTCGATCCCGCTCGCACAGCTGCTCGTGCTGGTGGCCCTGATGGCCAAGACCCGCGTGGTGTTCGGACCGTCGTTCATCCTCGACCTGCGGTTCACGACACCGCTCGCGGTCGGGATCCCGCTCGCGATCGGCCTGGCCTTCCTCCCGGTGCGAGACGCGCTCGAGGGCTCGGAGCGCCGCCAGCCCCATTGGCTGGTGGACCGTCCGGCACCCGCCCTCCTCGCCACGGCGGTCGTCGTCGCGCTCTCGGTGCGCAGCGCGGCCACGTTCCCTCTCCTGCACGTGCCACAGGAGGAGTCGCCCCGCGCCTACTTCGCGGCACTGGAGCACGACCTGGACGAGCACGAGGGTCCGGTCGACCTGGTCGACGACCACCTCCCCGGCTACGTGTTCAGCGGGCCCGAGGGCGTGCACTCGATCGCCCTGAGCCAGTACGGCGACCGCGTCCGGTTCCCGACGGTGCTGCAGGACGAGTTCTACGTCGTGGACCAGAGCGGCCACCTGGTGGAGCCCGACCTCGACGTCGCCCGCCGCTCCGGCCCTCCGCCCCGCGCCGGTGGCTGCACCGGCCACCTGGTCGACGGCGGCACGCGGGGCGTGATCCCCCTCGACGGGCCGGTCTTCGGTGCGGTGTGGCGGTTGCGGATCGAGTACACCGCGAGCACCGCCACCCCGGTCCGGATCACCCGGGGCGAGGCCACCACCGAGGCCTCCCTCCTCGATGGCACCCACCTCATCGAGCTGTCCGGCGCCGGCCAGTACGAGTCGATCGGGGTCGCGCCGACCGATCCCGGCGCCCAGGTGTGCGTGCACGAGGTCGAGGTCGGGACGACCAGCTACCCGGGACGCCCGCCGATCGGCTGACCGTCCTCACCCGCCGACCGCGGGGTCGTCCGGCGCAGCCGGATGCCCCCGCCCGGCGCCCGGCGCCGACCCACGTCGCGTGGTCGACCGGCCAGCCCGGCGGCGACCGCCGCCAGCGCCGCCATGCTCCAGGCCTGCGTCCACTCGACGGCCCAGGAGCGTTGGTTGAGCTCGGTCCAGGTCATCGCCAGGGAGGCGATGAGGAACGTCAGACCGCCGAGCACCGCCCAGCCCTCGAAGCGACGCTGCAGCAGTCGTCCGAGGACCAGCGCAGCGGCGACGCCCCCGAGCCCCCACCACCCCATGAGCAGGCCACCGGCGGCCAGCGCGACGGTCGCGTCGAGGAGGCCGGGGCGGGCGGTGACCAGCTCCGGTCGGTCGATGCCCACCGGGCGCCGGCGTACGAGCGGGACCAGCACGACCAGTGCCACGAGGGCCACACCGGCGGCGCCCAGGACCAAGAGGGCGGAGAAGGTCCGGTCGGCGGGGATGCTCAGGAGCACCTCGCCGGAGGCGCCGGCGGGGACCAGGAAGCCCTGCTTCCAGCCCGCGACCCGGACCCGGGGCAGCCGCTCTCCGTCCAGCGTCGCGACCCAGGCCTCGTTGACGTTCTGCTGCACGGTGAGCACCGACTCGGTGCGCCGCTCGGGCAGCGACACGGAGGTCGGCTGGCCGCGGCCATCGACGTGGAGGGTCACCGGCTGGGTCGCCGCCACTTGGACCCCGACGTGCCGCAGGTCGACGGTGTCGACCCGGAAGAGCTTCGACGGCCGCGCCAGCACGGCGTGGTCGGAGCCCGCGCCGAGGGCGGTCGTGGGGAAGCCGCAGACCACGAACGGAACGCTGGCGCCGCGCACCAGCCGGCGCACCGAGGCGACCACGCTGGTCTGGCGGACCTGACCGTCGACGGCGATGTCGGGGCCGGTGCCGCACGGGAAGACCCGTTGCTCCGTGGCGCGCGCGGGCTCGAGCCCGCGCCCGAACGACAGGCTGCTGATGCCGGCCGGCGCCGTCTCGAACTGCTGGCCGACCACGAGGAACGCGGTGTCGCTGTCGGCGATCCGGACGTCGAGCGTGCGGACCGTCCACGGCGGGAGCGTGCCGCGTCCGGACCGGTCCAGGCGCACGAGCCGCTCGCGGTCACCGGAGGAGACGAGCAGGGCGGTGGGCCGCGCCACCGGGGCGTCCGCACCGATCGTCGCCTCGACCGTGCTGAGCCGCTGCGGACGCGGGAACCGCACCGTCAGGGTCTCGTCGGCCCGGTGGGCGACCCAGGTGGTGCCCGGGTCGTCGTCGAGGGTCGCGGCCGGTCCGCTGGCGATGTCGGTCGGCTTCGAGCTGTCCGTGCGGGCCGTGAGCCCGGACTCGAACAGGCCGTCGCCCGAGACGGTCCGGCGCAGCGAGACCGTCCCCGAGAGCGTGTAGTCGCCGCCGGTCTCGTCCACGAAGCGCCGAGCCAGGGTGTCGCCGTCCTCGCCGGGAGCCGCCAGCACGTCGAGGCAGGCGTAGCCCTCCCCCGCGGTCGCGCACGCGGCGCGATCGGGGTCGCGGGTCAGCGAGACCAGGTCGACCGGGAACCGCGGGTCGGGCTCGGGCAGGTCCAGTACCCGCTGGGCGAGGAGGTCGGGCACGCCGACCTCGGCGATCGCGAACGACCCGGGCAGTCCGAGGTCGCGCCCCGCCGCCGTCACCCGCAGGAACTCGCCGGCGCCCAGCGTCGTGTGATAGATCCGGGCCCGCCCCGGCCGGGGCGCGGCGACCTCGACGTGCTCGCCACCCGCCCACAGGTCGAGCCGGTCGACCGGGGCGGAGTCGGGGGCGAGCCGGACGGTCAGCTCGCCGACCCCGACCCGGGAGCCGAAGCTGACCTGCCAGTACTCCCCGGTGGGGTCCAGCTGCCGCTCCGAGCGCCACGCGGTCGCGGGGTCCTCGTCGAGCGCGGCGCCCGGGTGCGAGCCGATCTGCAGCGGCGGCCGGGCCTCCGCGCTGGCCTCGCTGGAGCTGGCCGTGACCGACGTGACCTGGCCCGACCAGGACGCGGTCGTCTGCCAGCGCTCCGGGTCGTCGAGGACGCGGTGCTCGTGCTCGGGCCCGACGAGCTGGTAGGCCTTCCCCGCGGCCATCGTGTCGGACTCGTTCCACCGCACCGCCGCGAAGTTGGTCTCGCGCCGCCTCATGCCGTCGGTGAGGACCTGGCCGACCGCGCCGTCCGGAGCGTCGGCCGCCAGCACCGGCTGCCCGCCCGTGAGCGAGCCCACGGTGGCGCTGAGTCCACTGCCCGGGTCGCCGGCGAGCGCCTTGAGGCCCGAGGTGAGGTACGCCGCGTGCGCACCGACGACGTCGTAGACGTCGACGGAGCCGACCTCCGTCGACAGCCCGGAGCCCTCGATCACCCGGGTCTTCTCGTCGGGCCCCCGCGAGACCGGGTCGGCGCCCACCCGCGGGCCGAAGGACCGGTCCAGCTCGATGCCCGGCGAGGCTCGCAGCACGCTGGCGACGTACGACGGATCCGGCGCGCCGGTCTCGAACCGGTCCAGGTCGTTGCGCACGATGAGCCGGCCGACGCCGTTGGCCGCGAGGTACTGCGCGAGCTCGGGGCCCGGGTGTCCGGACTCGACGAACCGGGTGACCGCATCCAGGAACACGACGTTGCCGGGCTGGGCGAGGGGGATGACGTTGCGGACCGCCCAGGGGCTGTCCGCGAGCCCCTGGAGCACGTCGTCGTGGGTGTTGCCCCAGCTGTAGACCCCGAACGCGGATGCGGGGATCTCCAGGGCGACCGTGCCGTCGTCGGTGCTCGCCAGGTGCTCGGCGGCCGCGGCCCAGTAGTCCGGGACCTCCTCGACGCCGTCGCGGGGGGCGATCCGGTCCTGCGCCCACGGCAGGGCCAGGGCCAGCAGCGCGAGCCCGGTCGCGACCCGCAGCATCGTGACGGCCGGCCCCGCGCCCTTGCCGCGGATCGAGGCCGCCAGCCGGGCCAGCACGTGGGCCAGGCCGAGCACCAGCGGCAGCCGCAGCACCACGTCGAACTTGTGCAGGTTGCGCAAGGGGGCGAGGGACTGGTCGAGCAGGTCGGTGCGGTCGGCGGCGAAGAAGCCGGCCAGCTCGCCTGAGTAACCGAAGCCGACCAGGGCCACGCCGACCAGGAGGCCGAGCGTGAGGAACCGCTGGTGCGGGTTGCTGCGCAGGGCGATGCCGACCAGGCCCAGCGCCGCGATCGCGGCGGCGTCGAGCACCAGGAACGGCGTGGTGACCAGCTGCTGACCGGCGGTGTAGTCGATGTCCGCGAAGTAGGCGACCCAGTCGGACTCGCCGACGATCGTGCGCGACAGACCCGTGGGGATGCTGGTGATCGTCGCGTTCTCGATGTAGTCGAGGAACGGCGGGCTGTAGCGGCCCAGGAGCAGCAGCGGGCCGCTCCACCACAGGGTCGCCAGGCCCGTGAACAGCGTCCACCAGCCCAGCAGGCGCCACTTCCGCGGGCCGCCGGCGCGGGTGAGGATCCACACGACCCCGAGCGGCAGCACCGCCGCGACGGCGATGGCGTTGACCCCGCCGCACGACGCGACCACCAGGGCGCTCAGCGCCGCGGCCCGGCGTACCGACCCGCGCTCGCTGCCCACGATCAGCGGCAGCAGCACCCACGGTGCGAGCGCCATCGGCCAGATCTCGACCGACGTGCCGCCGAGCAGCGTGGTGATCCGCGGGGTGAGCACGAACGCGAACCCGGCCACCACCTGGGTCAGGGGGGTGCCGAGCCCGAGCCGCTGCGCCACGCGGACGACCCCGAAGAACGCCGCGCAGAGCAGCAGCGTCCACCACAGCCGCTGCACCACCCAGCCCGGCACGTGAGCCAGGTCGCCGAGCAGGAACAGCGGCCCCATCGGCCAGGCGTAGCCGTAGGCCTGGTTCTGGATCTGCCCGAACGCCGCGGACGGGTCCCACAGGTGCAGGGCGTTGCCGAGGAACTTGGCCGGGTTGGTGACCAGGTCGAACTTGGTGTCCGCGACCATCCGGCCGGCCGACTGGGAGAACGCCATCGCGGCGAGGACGGCGGCATAGCCCCACATCCGCAGGCGCGTCGTGGCGACGCCCGTCGTGGGGGCGTCTCGCGGTCCGGTCACGCTTTCCGCACCACGATCACGAGGTTCCAGGTGACCAGCTCGCGCAGCACCGGGACATGGGTCAGCCAGTAGGCCCACCGCGGGTTGTAGCGAGGCAGCACCGCGATGACCTCCCCGGCCTGCTGCCGGCGCGCCCACCGCAGGCCGTCGCGCACCGTCACGCGGAACAGCGACTCGCCGTACCGGTTCTTCGGTTCGTGCCCGTGCCGGGCGGTGTAGCGGCGCCGGGCCAGCCGGCCGCCGAGGTAGTGCCAGGGCGCGGTCTCGTGGCCGCCCCAGGGCCCGTACCAGACCGTGTAGGAGAGGAACGCGATGCCGCCGGGGCGGGTGACGCGGAGCATCTCCTCGGCCATCGCCCAGGGCCGGGCCACGTGCTCGAGCACGTTCGAGGAGTAGCACAGGTCGACGGCGTCGTCGCGGAAGGGCAGGTTCATCCCGTCGCCGACGACGGTGCCGCGGGCGATCGAGCCGAGCCCGGCGAGCTCGCCGACGTCGGCGTCGAGGGCCCAGTACGTCGCGCCCGCGCGCTCGAACGCGTCGCGGAAGTAGCCCGGGCCGCCACCGACGTCGAGCACGGTGCTGCCGGCCAGGTCGAGGTAGCCGGACAGCTGGCCGATGGAGTCCGCGGCCAGCGCGGAGTAGAACCGGCGGGGGTCGTCCTGCTCGTGACGGAAGTCGGCGAGCAGCCGGACCGATCGGCGCAGGTCGGGTCGCCAGTGACCTGCGCTCAGCATGCGCGCACCCTATCCGAGAGGTGACTGGGTAGTAACCTCGCCGCGTGCCCCGCCCCGACGCCCGCGCCGACGCCGGCGCCGCCGGCCCCGCCGGCGGCCGCCTGGCCGGCCGCCGCGTGGTGTTCTTGAGCTGGCGCGACACCCGCAACCCGGAGGGCGGCGGCGCCGAGCGCTACCTGGAGAAGATGGCCGCCGGCCTGGTCGCGCGCGGGTGCCGGGTCACGATCTTCTGTGTCGCGTACGCCGGCGCCGCACCCGTGGAGACCGTCGACGGCGTCCGGTTCGTACGCCGCGGCACGAAGGTCAGCGTCTACGCGCTCGGCATGTGGTCGCTGCTGCGGCGTCGCTTCGGGCGGGTCGACCTGGTCGTCGACGTCCAGAACGGGCTGCCGTTCTTCAGCCCGCTGGTGACCCGGCGACCGGTGGTCGTGCTGGTGCACCACGTGCACCGCGAGCAGTGGCCGGTCGTCTACCCCGGCCTCACGGGTCGCGTGGGGTGGTGGATCGAGCGCCGGGTCGCGCCGCGGCTCTACCGGCGCTGCCAGTACGTCACGGTCTCGCGCGCCACGCGAGCCGAGCTGCGCGCCCTCGGCGTCGACGGTCCCCGGATCGCGGTCGTCCACAACGGCACCGACCCCGTGGTCTCCGTGGCGGCCCGCAAGTCCGCCCACCCGTCGATCTGCGTGGTGGGGCGGCTGGTGCCCCACAAGCAGGTCGAGCACGCCATCGACGCGGCCCGCTCGCTCAGCGAGGAGTTCCCCGACCTGCGGCTGCGGGTCGTCGGGAGCGGCTGGTGGGAGGCCGAGCTGCACGAGTACGCCCGCGACCTCGTCGAGCGGGGCACGGTGGTCTTCGAGGGTCATGTGTCGGAGGTCCGCAAGCAGGAGGTCTACGAGGAGTCCTGGGTGATGGCGCTGCCGTCGATCAAGGAGGGCTGGGGGCTCGTCGTCGGCGAGGCCGCCGCACACCGGACCCCGACCGTGGCCTACGCGGGCGCGGGCGGCACCCAGGAGTCGATCGTCGACGGGGTCTCGGGGATCCTCGTCCACTCCCAGGCCGAGCTGACGGCCGCCCTCGGCGGGCTGCTGCGAGAGCGCGCCGCCCGCGAGCGGCTCGCGGACGGGGCTCTGCAGCACAGCGCGGGCTACACGTGGGGGCACTCGCAGGCCGCGTTCGCGCACGTCGTGGCCTCGGCGCTGCGTGGCGAGCTGGTCAGCGACCAGGACGCCACCGGCGAGTGAGACCCGAGTGAGACCCGGATGGGACCCCGAGACGGATCCGGCCGACGACTAGTTGGTCGAGCCGTACTCGATGGCCGGCTGGCTGACGTTGGCCGGGGACTTCTCCGGCGGAGCGGTCTGTGACTTCACCAGGCCGACGACGGTCGCGCCCGCGAGCGTGCCGCCGACGACGACGCTCAGCAGTGACACCAGAAATGCTTGCACGTGAGTTCCCTTCCTCCCGGCGCAGACCGTATCACCTGACCGTAGATCCGCGCCGCAATCTACGTGACGTTCGTCGCACCGCCCCCGCGAGCGCCAGGACGGGCAGCAGCGTGAACGCTCCCCAGGCCAGCGCGAGGGCGGCGCGGCGCGCACCCGAGACCTCCCGCACGTGCACCGGCGTGTCGAGGCGCAGCAGCTCCAGGTCCGGGCCCGTCCAGACGGGGGTGCCGGCGATCCGGGCGTCGTAGCCCGGGCCGCTCGGCACGTCGCGCTCGCGCACGACGAGCCCGATGCCGAGCCGGCCGAGCGCGGTGGCGCGGGCCTGCGGGGTCGGCGCGGCGAGCGCGGCCAGCGCCTGCGGGACCCGGGGGTCCTCCCCCGCGATCACCCGGCGGTCGACGACGAGCTCGTCGTTGACGAGGTAGTCGCGCTGCAGGTAGCGCGGCAGCGGGTCGAGGACCTTGCGGTCGTGGGTCCACGCCGGCTGGCGGTAGCTCGTGAACGGCAGCACCAGCAGGTCGCCCCCGGGGGCGTCCTCGAGACCGTCGAGGGCGGCGCGGGCGGCGGCGTAGGAGTCGGGGTACGCCGACGGGCGCAGTGCCCCGGAGACGCCCCAGGCGGCGTCGGGCAGGAACGCGAGCGGCAGCAGCGCGCCGGCGATCGCGACGACCGGCCGCGGGGCCCGTGCGGCGCAGCGG
>NZ_DASWVI010000453.1:0-12417 GCF_036401255.1 Nocardioides sp.
GCGAGCAGGTCGAGGCCGGCCGCCCGGGTGATCTCCACGACCTCGTGGCCCTCCTTGCGGGCGAGGGCGGTGAGCTGGGCGCCGATCAGGCCGGAGGCGCCGGCGATCGCGATCTTCATGGGGGCTCCTCGAATACTCGGATATGTCTTGTCCTAGATCGTAGTCACGAACTCGGACAGTTGTCATCCACGTTTTCGCGTACCGTGTGCGACATGAAGATGTCGGCCGGGGTCGAGTGGGCGGTGCACTGCTGCGTGGTGCTCAGCCAGGCCGAGGGTCCGGTGCCGGCCACCCGGCTCGCGGAGTTCCACGGGGTGTCGCGCACCTACCTCGCCAAGCACCTGCAGCAGCTCGCCAAGGCCGGGCTGATCGCCGCGACCGAGGGCCGGGTCGGCGGCTACGCGCTGACCCGGCCCGCTGCCGAGGTGAGCGTGCTCGACGTCGTGCAGGCGATCGAGGGTGCCGGCGCCGCGTTCCAGTGCACCGAGATCCGTCAGAACGGCCCGCTCCCGGCCAGCCCCGAGAACTGCCGCCGCGCCTGCGGCATCGCCCGCGCGATGTGGGCGGCCGAGCAGGCCTGGCGCGACTCGCTCGCGGCCGTCTCGATCGCCGACCTCGCCGCTGGGGTCGAGCGTGACACCGGGCCGCAGACGTTCGTGGCCCTGCGTGGCTGGCTCGCCGGCTGATCTCCCGTCGAGACACCCGAACTGGCTGGCTCCCGGCCGGGATCACAGCCACTTTGGGTGTCTCGACGGGGGAGGGGACCCGCCGCGGACCACCCCGCCTCAAGACCGCAGCGCCGCCCACGCCAGGGCGGCGAGAGCGCCGGTCGAGGTGAGGGTCCGGGCGATGTTCCACCGCACCCACGCGCTCTCGAAGTCCGCGCGCGAGCCGCCGGCCCCACCGGGCCCTCTCCGCCTAGGGCCCGTTCCCCGTCGAGACACCAGAAGTGGCTGGATCGGCCCCGGATCCACAGCCACTTCTGGTGTCTCGACGACAGAGGAGTCGCTCAGCGGATCGTCCCCACCCCCGGGATCAGCGGCAGGTCGAGCGCGGTCACCCAGCCGGGCGGGAGGTCGTTGACGGCCGGTACGGCGTTGAGCGCCCGCAGGCCGGTGGCCAGGCAGCCCGCAACCGCCGGGGCGCGGCCGGAGCCGTCGGTGAACCGGAACGCGGTCTCCTGCCTGATCGAGGGCGAGCCGATGATGTCGACCCGGTAGACGTCGTCGTGCGAGCCGGCCGGCCACTCGGGGGCGGCGTCCAGGCCGATCCGGTTGACGTGCTCGAGCGTGATGACCTCGCGCCCGTCGTACACGCCGTTGATCGTGAACCGGATCGCGGCCACGTTGCCGGCCTCGATCACGCCCTTGGCGGTCTTGCGGTCGGCGGGCGTCACCCACTTGTCCCAGGTGGTGGTGATCTCGTCGAGCTCGATGCCGGCGGCATGCGCGATCATCGGCACGGTCGCACCCCACGCCATGACGAGCAGGTCGGGGATCTCGAGCAGGGGCGTGTACGACGGGGGCCGGCCGATGCCCATCTCGTCCTCGTAGTCGCCCTCGTAGTCGGTGTAGTCGAGCAGCTCGCTCGCGCGCACGGAGTCGACCCGGCCGCACAGGCCCATCAGCGTCAGCGGGAACAGGTCGTTGGCGAAGCCGGGGTCGATGCCGGTGGTGAAGCACGACGCGCCGCCCTCGGCGCAGGCCTCCTCGATCGGGGTGATCCAGTTGCCCGGGTTCTGGCGCATGTGCGGCCAGACCCACGGGGTCATCGCGGTCGAGCACACGTCGATGCCCGCGCGCAGGAAGGCGCTGATGACGCGGATGTTGTCGTCGGCGTGCTGCGCCGTCGGGCCGTAGTGCACCAGCGCGTCCGGCCGCAGCGCGACCAGCTCGTCGACGTCCGTCGTCGTGACGATGCCGGTCTCGGGCAGCCCGAGCAGCGTGCCGATGTCCTGGCCGGCGCGCGAGGAACGGCTCACGCCGACACCGACGAGCTCGAAGGCCTGGTGGTCGAGGATCTCCGTGATCACCATCGACCCGACCACGCCGGTGCCCCAGACGACGACCCGCTTCTTGTTCATGAACGTCCTATCGATCGAACGCCGCGCGCACCTCGGCCTCGGTCAGGCCGTAGTCCTCGAGCGTGTAGGTGTGCGACGGCTTCGCCTTGCCCTGCTTGGACTCCCGGTCGATCTCCTCGATGGCCGCCTGCACCTCGGGCGTCCAGTCGAGACCGAACTGCTCGTAGATCCCGCGCGTCACGCCGAGTGGGTCGGCCACCAGGTCGCTGAAGGCCACGTCAGCGAACTGCGCCCGGTCGTACGTGGGCCGCGCGTCGTGGAACGCATGGAACGCCCGCGACCACAGGTCGAGCTGGGTGGAGCCGATCGTGCGCCCGACGTACGTCGTGGAGTGCCCCGCGGTGGTCTCGGCCGACAGCGAGCACGAGGACGCGATGCAGACCACCGGGTCGCGGTGGGTGTAGACGATCAGCGCGTCCGGGTAGACGGTCATCAGCGCGTCGAGCGCCGTCATGTGCGAGGGGTTCTTGAGCACCCAGCGCTTCTCGGGGTCGTTGAGACCGACGAGCTGGAGGTTCTGCTTGTGCCGGGCGTAGGCGTCGGTCCAGTCCTGGCCCTTGAGCCACTCGGTGTAGCGCGGCAGGTTGGCGAGCGCCTCGTAGGAGTTGGACTTGCCGGTCTGGCGCAGCAGCCGCCAGCACTCCTCGACGGTGGTCGCATCCATGTAGTGGATCCCCATGAACTCCGGGTTCTCTACGTGGTGCGCGGCGAACCCCTGCTGCATGGCCTGGAAGATCGGGTCGGCGTCCCAGGTCTCCCGCGGCGGGCGCGGTTGTGGGTACTGCGTCAGCCACATCTCCAGGCCCTGCGCGTTCGGGTCCGCGTGCAGGTAGCGGTGCAGCGCGGTCGTGCCGGTGCGCGGCAGGCCCATCAGGAAGATCGGCCGCTCGATGCGTACGTCGCGGTGCTCCGGATGCGCCGTGAACTGCGCCTGGGTGAGGAGTACGCCGACCAACGCTGACTTGACCTCCGAGCGCTGGAAGTAGTTGCCGCGCGGGGTCAGGCCGGCCTCGGGGGAGGCGAGGTCGTCCACGAGGACCCGCAGCCCCTCCTCGTGGGCGCCGTCCCCGAAGTCCGACATGCCCGTGGTCCGCATCGCCGCGGCCGCGATGTCCTCGTACGACCCGACGTCGGCCCGCTCGCGGGTCATGATGTTGTCGCTCATCGTGCCTCCGAGAGGTCTCGATACGCCGTCGCTCGTCCCTCGCGACGGCTACTCGACCACCGAACGGCGGTTCGTTGGTCGAGTAGCGAGCGCCAGCGAGCGTATCGAGACCACCGAGCCGCCATCAGTCGTGGAACTCGCCGCAGTCTACGGTGAGCATCTGGCCGGTCACCGCTGACGCGAGGTCGGAGGCGAGGAACAGTGCGGCACGCGCGACCTCCTGCGGGGAGGCGAGCCGCTTGAGGTCGGTGGGCGCGGCCTTCTCGGCGTACACCTGCTCGTGGGTCGTGCCCTCGACGGCGGCGAGGAAGTCGAAGTAGCCGCGGTTGACGTCCTCGTAGATGTACGACGGCGCGACGCTGTTGACGCGGATGCCGCGCGGTCCGAGCTCGGTCGCGAGCGACGACGCGAGGTGCTCCAGCGTGCCCTTGGAGAGCTTGTAGCCGGCGTACTCCGGCTGGGAGCTGAACACCACGCAGGAGTTCAGCATGATGATGGAGCCCTTGCTCTCCGCGAGCGCGTCGGCGAACAGCGCCGAGAGCCGTAGCGGCGCGAACACGTTGGTCTCGTTGACCTTCGCCAGCTTGCGCGGCTCGATCTGGGTGATCGGGTCCATCGGCGGGATCGTGAACGCGTTGTTGATGACGCAGTCGACGCGGCCGAACGCCTCGAGCGTCTTGTCGCGCAGGTTGACCCGCGAGTCCTCGTCGGTGACGTCGGCGACCACGCTGACGACCTTGCCGCCGTAGCCCTCCAGGTCGGCCTGCAGCTCGAGCAGCCGCGACTCGGTGCGGCTGGCGATCACCAGGTCCGCGCCCATCTTCGCGGCCTCCTCGGCCAGCGCCCGGCCCAGGCCGGGCCCGATGCCGGAGATCACGATGACCTTGCCCCGCAGCAGCGGCGCCGGCTCGTAGCGCTCCTCGATGGAGGTGTCGTGGGCCTCTGCAAAACCCAGTTCGGTCATCAGCTCAGCATCCTTCGGGCGACGGAGCGCTGCCGGGCGGCGATCCGCTCGGCGTACTGCTCGGTGGTGAGGGGGGTGTAGTGCGGCAGCCGGGTCGGTACGTCGGCGGTCTTGACGACCTCGACCACCGGGCCGTCGTCGGGGCCGAGGTCGCGCTCGAGGCGCTGCCAGCGCAGCATCAGCGCGCCGGTGCGGTGGCCGGTGCACTCGAGCCAGTTGGCGACGCCCGGGTTCTGCTCCGAGATCACGAACCGCATCAGCCCGTCGGGGTCGGTGACCGCCTGCGCCTTGGTGAGCGAGGTCTGGTGGGTCTCGTAGTCGGTGGAGATGTACCAGTCCGAGCCGATCTGGATCGCCTGATAGGCGCAGTCGGTGCACTCGGGCACCGTCACGATCAGCGCCTCGTCGTCGGCGAGGTCGTAGTGGCCGATCGAGGAGCGCTGCGAGGACAGGCCGCCGGGCGTCGACTGCGGCGCGGTCGGCTGGTTGGCCGGCTCCTTGCGCTCGAAGAACTGCGGGAAGGCCAGCCAGGTCTGGATCGACCCGGTGAGCAGCTTGGCGGCGACCTCGTACTTCCGCTCCAGCCGGTGCCGGGTCAGCGGGGCGGCCGGGAGACCGACGGTGTCGGTGCGCTCGATCCAGAGCCTGCCCCGCTCCTCGGTGTCCCAGTCGTTGAAGACCTCGCGCACGATCATCGTCTTCGCGCCCGGCTCGGCGACGTAAATGAACTCGAACGAGCCGTCCTCGGCGATGTCGAGCTCGCGGTCGTCGAAGGCCAGCATCGAGGTGGCCGCCGAGTCGGCGGTGTACGCCCCACCCATCACCTGGAACGACAGGTCAGCCGACGTGCCGCGCACGCCGCGCACGACGTACTCCACGCCCTCCTTGAGGTAGGCGTTGAAGTAGATCGCGTCCGGGTTGTCCAGGCCCTGCCGGGAGAACTGGTGGGTGGGGTTGATGAACAGCGGCCGGTCGAGGTCGTGGTCGAAGGCCATCTGCATCGCCATCCGGATGCGTCCGGCGAGGTAGTCGTAGCCCTCGAGCAGGCCCTGCTCGGTGCGGATGAACGGCGCGCTCTCGATGAGCTTCTCCGCCTCCGCGATCGCGTCCTGGAGCGGCCGCGTCAGGTCACTCATGACGCCACCCCGGTGGTTGAGGAGGTTGCGCTAGCAACCGTCTCGAAACCACCGCACGCGCAGCACGGTGGTTTCGAGACAGGCGCTAGCGCGCCTTCCTCAACCACCGTGAGCCCGCCCATCATGAGCCGGCCTTGTGGATGATCTGCTCGGCGTACCGCTCGAGGTGCTCGATCTTCGCACTCAACGGCTCGGTGTCGGGGCCCTTGATGTAGGGCACCCGGAAGCCGACGATGCAGTCGGTGACGCCCTTGTCCTCCAGCCGCTTGATGCCGTCGAGGTCGTAGGCGTCGTAGGAGATGACGTGCACCTCGAAGTCGTCGCGGGTGTCGCCCTCCTCCTTGCGGATCTCCGCGAGCCGGGTGAGCAGCCGGTCGAGCTCCTCGCCGTCGCCACCGGCGTGCATCCAGCCGTCGCCCTTGCGTACGGCGCGGCGCAGGGCGGCGTCGGCGTGCCCGCCGACCAGCAGCGGGATCTTCTCCGACGCGCCGGGGCACTGCTTGAGCGCGTCGATGTCGTAGAACTCGCCGTGGTACTCGAAGAACTCGCCGGTCGTGAGCCCGCGCAGGATGTCCATGCACTCGTCCATCCGCTTGCCGCGCCTCTCCCACGGCACGCCCATCGCGTCGAAGTCCTCGGGCCACGGCGAGATGCCGACGCCCAGCCCCAGCCGGTTGCCCGACAGGTAGGCCAGCGACGAGGCCTGCTTGGCGACCAGCACCGGCGGGCGGATCGGCAGCTTGAGCACGAACGGCGTGAGCCGCAGCGTCGAGGTGTGCGCGAACAGGTGCGCGCACAGGATCATCGTCTCGATGAACTCCTTGCCCTCGAGGAACTCCCGGTCGCCGGTGTCGGTGTAGGGGTACTTCGAGTCGGAGTCCTTGGGGTAGATCAGGCTGTCTGCCACGGTCATGGACGTGTAGCCGGCCTTCTCGGCCGCCTGGGCGAGCGGCGCGTAGTACGTCGCCTGGGTCATCGCCTCGGCGTAGGTGAATCGCATGGGGCACACACTAGAACGTGTTCCAGTTCTGTGCCAGAGTTCCGCCGAGAGCAAGGAGTAGGCCCATGGACCTGCAGGAGATCAGCGACCGGCTCGAGATCGAGGGCGTGATCGTGCGGTACACCCGCGCGATCGACACCGGCGACTGGGACGCGCTCGACACCGTCTTCACCCCCGACGCCGAGATCGACTACACCGAGTCCGGCGGCGTCGCGGACACCTATGGAGCCGTGAAGCCATGGCTGGCCGAGGTGCTGCCGGCGTTCTTCCCGAAGCGGATGCACTCCCTGGCCCAGGTCGACATCCGGCTCGATGGCGACAGTGCGCTGGCCACGGCGTACTTCCACAACCCGATGCCCATGGACGACGGCTCCGGCGGCACCAAGGTCGTGGAGTTCGGCGGCCTCTACCACCACACGATGGTGCGCACGCCCAACGGCTGGCGCAGCCGCAGGCTGCACGAGGAGATCGTCTGGAAGCGTGGACTCTGAGGCGATGGCGCCGCCGAAGGAGAAACCCCAGGGCCTCGACTCGCCGTTGACCGCGAAGATCATCAAGTACGGCGCCCGCGCGCAGGTCCGGGTCTTCCGGCTGACCAACGGGCGCGTCGGCTCGAGGTGGCGCATCGGCGCGGGGTTCCGAAAACCCGTCCCGACGCTCCTGCTCAACCACGTCGGCCGCAAGTCGGGCCGGACGTTCACCACGCCGCTGCTCTACCTCGAGGACGGCGCCGATCTCGTGATCGTGGCCTCGCAGGGCGGGTTGCCCAAGAACCCCCAGTGGTACCCGAACCTGATGGCCCGGCCGGACGTGACGGTCGAGCTGCGTGGCGAGGGCGCGCGGCCGGTGCGGGCCCGGACGGCCGGCCCGGAGGAGCGCGAGGCGCTGTGGCCGCGGTTGGTCGAGCTGTACGCCGACTTCGCCAGCTACGCGGCCTGGACCGACCGCGAGATCCCGGTCGTGGTGCTCGAGCCCCGCTGATCCCCGCGATCCGAACCGAGGCAGGGGTTTGGCCGGGCTTGTCCCGCCGACGACAATGGGCCCCGACGTACCAAATGAGTCGGGGGAGATGAGCGCGTGTCCGAGCAGCTGCCAGAGCGGCCCGACGAGCGACACCCGATCGTCACCGGCCTGGTCGCGCTGGTCGCCGTGGGCGTGGCCGTGGGCCTGATCATCGGGCTCGTGACGTTCGCGGGCACCCAGGTCCTCGGCCTGGGCGGGGGCGACGACTCCGGCACGGGCAGCTCGGAGCGCTCGATGTACCTGCCGCGGCCCGAGAAGACGCCGCAGGCCACCGGCCCGGAGATCATCCTGGCCCCCGGTGAGTCGTCGAGCCCCGCGGGCGAGTCCTCGTCGTCGAAGCCGACGAAGACCAAGTCGCCGCGCAAGCAGATCTCGCTCTCGGCGTCGGTCACCTCGGCCGGGCCGATGCAGACCTTCGACCTCACCGGGGTCTACCCGGGCGGCGAGGGCGCCATCCTCCAGGTGCAGCGGTTCACCGCGGGCTCCTGGCAGGACTTCCCGGTCACGGCGTCGGTCAGCAACGAGACCTTCCAGACCTCGGTCGCGACCAGCTATGCGGGGCCGAACCGGTTCCGGGTGGTCGACACCGACACCGGGTTGGCCTCGAACGAGGTCAGGGTCACGATCGGCTGAGGCTGCGAACGCCGCGGCCGCAGGCGGAGCCGACTCGCGATCGCCGGCTGCCCGGCGACGACGCCGGTGAGCACCAGCACCATGCCGAGCGCCTGGGTGGGCCCGAACGCCTCGCCCGCCAGCGCGATGCCGACGACGGTCCCGGCGACGGGGTTGAGCAGGCCGACGAGTGACACCGCCGCGGCCGGCAGCTGCCGCAGGCCGGAGAACCACAGCGCGTTCGCCAGCACGGTCGCGATCAGGCCCAGATAGGCGAACCCGCCGACGGCGCCGAGGCCGAGCGTGGGCGGCGGCCCCTCGACGATCAACGCGACCGGCAGCAGCACGAGTCCGCCGGCGACCAGCTGCCAGGCGGTGAACGTCAACATGTCCACCGGCGGTGTCCAGCGCTTGATGAGGATGTAGCCCAGCGACGACATCGCGACGGCGGTGAACGATGCCGCGACGCCGATCGGGTCGACGACCGCGCCGCCGCGCAGCACCAGCAGCGCCACGCCGGCGAACCCGACCGCGGCACCGACGAGCGACGCTGCGCGCGGTCGCTCGCGGACCAGTCCCCAGGCGAGCAGCATCATCATCACCGGCGCGGTCGCGGTGAGCGTGGCGGCGAGGCCGCCGGGGAGGCGGTACGCCGCCACGAAGATCAGCACGAAGAACGCGCCGACATTGAGCGTGCCGAGCAGCAGGGCCCGGCCCCACCACTCGCCGCGGGGGAGCGTCGGCCGGAGCGCGAGCAGCAGCAGCCCGAACGGCAACGCCCGCACCATCGCGCCGAACAGCGGCCGGTCGGGCGGCAGGTAGGTCTCGGTCACGTAGTAGCCCGAGCCCCACGTGATCGGCGCCAGTGCGGTCAGGCTCAGCGTCCGCCAATTAGTTTCCACGGAAAGGATAATAGTTTCCGTGGCAGATATATTCCAGCCATGGCAGGAGACCTCGACCACGTCGGCCGGATCATGGCGCAGTGGCGCGCCGAGCGACCGGATCTCGACGTCTCGCCGCAGGGGATCATCGGCCGGCTGCACCGGCTGGCCGCGCACCTGGACGAGGAGCTCGAGGTCGTCTACGCGAAGTTCGACCTCGGCCACGGGGAGTTCGACGTGCTGGCCACGCTGCGCCGTTCGGGGGCGCCGTACGAGCTCGCGCCCAGCGACCTCGCCGCCCAGACGATGGTGTCCTCGGGGGCGGTCACCAAGCGGGTCGACCGCTGCGTCGAGCACGGCTGGGTCACCCGGCGCGTCGGCGACGGCGACGGCCGCAGCCGGGTCGTCGCGCTGACCCCGGCCGGCCTCGACCTCATCGACCGCGCCTTCGAGGCGCACATGGCCAACGAGCACCGCCTGGTCGGCTCGCTCTCCGAGCTCGAGCGCACCCGCCTCGCCCACCTGCTCGAGACCTGGGGCCGCTCCCTCGGTGCCTGATTCCCCGCCGGTGGTTTCGAGGCTCGCTTCGCTCGCACCTCAACCACCGACACGGTGGTTGAGGTGCGACGAGCGCTAGCGAGGAGCCTCGAAACCACCCCCGCCGGAGACGCTCAGTCGGGGATCCAGTCGAAGGTGTCGGGGTTGGGGCCGGTGCGGCCGGCCTCGCCCTTGTCGAGTCCGCTGATCGCGGCCACCTCGTCGGGGGTCAGCGAGAAGTCGAAGATCTCGAAGTTCTCGCGCATCCGTTCGGCGTGCATCGACTTGGGGAACACGATGTCGCCGCGCTCGATGTGCCAGCGCAGCGTCACCTGCGCGGGCGTCTTGCCGTGGGTCTCGGCGATCTGGCCGATCACCGGGTCGCCGAGCACGCCGCCCTGGGCGATCGGCGACCAGGCTTCGACCGACACCTGGTGGCGGTGAGATGCCGCCCGCGCGTCCTCGTTGGCGAAGTAGGGGTGCACCTCGATCTGGTTCACCACGGGGCGTACGCCGGTCTCCTCGATGATCCGGTCGAGGTGGGCCGGCTGGAAGTTCGAGACCCCGATCGAGGTCGCCCGGCCGTCCTCGACGAACTCGGCCAGGGTCCGCCAGGTGGAGACGTAGTCGCCGTCGTACCGCGTCGGCAGCGGCCAGTGGATGAGGAACAGGTCGATCCGGTCGAGCCCGAGCTTCTCCAGCGTCGCGTCGAACGCCCGGCGCGCGTCGTCGGGCCGGTGGAACCCGTTGTTGAGCTTGCTGGTGATGTAGAGCTCCTCGCGGGGGATGCCGGAGGAGCGGATCGCCTCGCCGACGCCGGCCTCGTTGCGGTACATCTGCGCAGTGTCGATGTGCCGGTAGCCCACCTCGAACGCCGCCGTGGTCACCTCGGCCGTCTGGTCCGGCGGCACCTGGTAGACCCCGAAGCCGAGCTGCGGGATGGCGGTGCCGTCGTTCAGGGCGATGGACGGGATGTTCGTGTCTGCCATGTCTGGCACCAACCTCTCGTGGACGGAATCATTCCCCCGGTGACCGATCCTCCTCCGGCCTACACCGACTTCGACACCCGCCTCGGCGCCTACGCGATCGTCGTCGACGACCGCCGCCGGGTGCTGCTCGCCCACTGGCCCGAGCAGTCGCGCTGGACCCTCCCCGGCGGCGGGGTCGAGCTCCACGAGACCCCCGAGGACGCGGTCGTCCGGGAGGTGGCCGAGGAGACGGGGTACGCCGTGGAGCTCGTGCGGCTGCTCGGGGTGCTCATCCAGGTCGTGCCGCCCGCGACGCGGCTGATCGACACCGAGCGCGTGCTGCGGCAGGTCGGTGTCGTCTACGAGGTGCGGGTCGTCGGCGGCGAGCTGACCCACGAGGCTGACGGCAGCACCGACGAGGCCCGGTGGTTCCCGGTCGACGAGGTGCGCACGCTCGATCGCGTCGAGCTCGTCGACGAGGCATTGGACCTCTGGGCGGCTCAGGCCTGAGCGACGCCGGCGGGAGCGAGCGCGAGCCCGACCAGCAGGTCCGCGTGGGCGGTGGCGTGGTCGTAATCCACAGCCGGGCGCGCGCCGAGCCCGGCGGCGCCGACGCCATGACATGCTCAGAGCCGGCGCGGCTCGAGGATCGATCGCCCTCAAGCGCCGATGTTCTCGGGAAAGGAACCACATGAGCCCGCTCTGCTCGCGCCTCCTCGTCGCGCTGGTCTTGGCGCTGGGGATTGGCTGCCTATCGGCCTTTCCGGCGGACGCCACTCGCATTGCGGACCTCGGCGGCGGTAACGCCTAGGAGAACGATTGATGAGCGACAACAAGGCCATGGCGCGCATCTGGTGGCCGGGGCTCCTCAGGGTCCTGCTCGTCGTGATCGTCGCGATCATCGCGCTGGCGGTGCTGATCTTCCTGCTGAAGCAGGCGCAGATCCACCTGACTGACGGCGGGCAGGGCTCGAGCAGTGGTGGGGATGCCAGCAAGGCCGCCCCGGCCGTCCTCCTACCCTGAGGCAGGCTCCGCCTGAGCGACGCCCGCGGGGGCGAGCGCGAGCTCGACGAGCAGGTCCGCGTGGGCGGTGGCCGAGTCGATCGTCGGCAGGGGCGACTGGTCGGGAGCGACGAGCAGCCCGATCTCGGTGCATGCCAGCGCCACGGCGTCGGCACCCCAGTCGGCGAGGTCTTGCATGGTCGCCACATAGCGTTCTCGCGAGGGGTCGAGGAACCGGCCCTGGGTGATCTCCTCGAAGATCACCCGGTCGATCTCGGCGCGGTCGGACGGCCCGGGGATGACCGCCTCGATGTGGTGGGTCCGGAGCCGGTCGCGGTACCACGACTCCTCCATCACCCACGACGCGCCGAGCAGCCCGAGCTTCGTCCAGCCCGAGCGCTGCGCGACCGCGGCGACGGCGTCGGCGATGTGCACGGCCGGCACCGACACGGCCGCCTCGACCGCCGGGAACACCTTGTGCATGAGGTTGGTGCAGATCGCGACGAGGTCGGCGCCGCCGTCCTCGCAGCGCCGTGCCGCCTCCGCGAGCAGCTCGCCCGCGCCCGTCCAGTCCTCGCGCAGCTGGCAGTCGCGGACCTGCTCGAAGTCCAGCGACTGGAGCACGATCGGGGCCGACGCGTGCCCGCCGCGGCGGGCGGCGACCTGCTCGTTGATGCGACGGTAGTAGGCCTCCGTGGAGTGCCAGGACATGCCGCCGATGAGTCCGATGGTCTGCATGCCTTCTACGATCCGTCGTTGTCGGATCCCAAGGAATCCCTGTTCTTCTTGGCCGAGCCATAAGCCATGCTTGGGGCATGGATCTCCTCGACCCGCGCCGGGTGCTGATCTTCCGGGCCGTCGCGCGGGCCGGCTCGATCAGCGCCGCGGCCCGTGAGCTGGGCTGGACGCAGCCGGCCGTCAGCCAACACCTCGCCCGCCTCGAGCGCGAGGCCGGCGGACCGCTGCTGCTGCGGGGCGCCTCCGGCGTACGCCTCACCGAGGCCGGCACGGCGCTGCTGCGCCGCGCCGACGCCGTCGCTGGAGAG
>NZ_DASWVI010000454.1:0-18125 GCF_036401255.1 Nocardioides sp.
CGCCCGCCGCGAGGACCTCCGCCGCCGCCAGTGCCGCGAAACCGGTGGCCACCCCCACCTGCCGGGTGTCGACCGGCAGCACCCGCACCGGTGCGTCCCGGGCGGCGAGCTGGGCGGACTCGAACGTCCCGCTCATCTCGCCGGAGAGGTGGATCGACACGATCTCGGTCGCGCCGTCGCGCGCGGCGCGCTCGTAGACCTCCGCGAAGACGGCCGGGCCGGGGCGCGAGGTGCTGACCGGCTTCCAGTCGCGCAGCGCCGCGGCGACCAGCTCCGGCGTCGCGCCGTCCGCGCCCTCGTCGTACGCCGTCGCGCCGATCACCACCTGCAGCGGCACCACCACGATCCCGTGCTCGGCCGCCACCTCCGCGGGGAGGCTGGCGGTCGAGTCGGTGACGATGACGACCGGCATGCCCGAAGGCTAGACGACGCCCCCGGGGCGGCCGTCAGCCTGCTCGGCCCGCGTTCACACGACGATGTTGACCAGCTTGGGCGCGCGCACGATCACCTTGCGCACCGGCCGGCCGTCGATGGCCCGGACGACGGCGGGGTCGGCCAGCGCCAGCGCCTCCAGGTCGGCGTCGCCGATGTCGGGGGCGACCTCCAGGCGACCACGCACCTTGCCCTGGATCTGGACGACGGCGGTCACCGCGTCCTCCACCAGCAGCGCGGGGTCCACCTCGGGCCAACCGACCTTGGCGACGGTCGGCTCGTGACCCAGCCGCTCCCACATCTCCTCGGCGACGTACGGCGCCACCAGGGACAGCAGGATCGCCACGGCCTCGGCCGCCTCCCGGACCGCCGGGTCGGCGGGCCCGGCGCCGGTGTCGATGGCCTTGCGGGTCGCGTTCACCAGCTCCATCACCCGCGCGACCATCACGTTGAACCGGTAGGACTCGATCAGCTCGGCGGCGTCGTGCACCGTGCGGGCGGTCATGCGACGCAGGGCGACGTCGCCACCGGCCGCCGGCGTACCGGCGTCCGACGTGACGTCGCCCGACAGCCGCCACGCGCGCTGCAGGAACCGCAGCGCACCGGCCGGCGAGACGTCGGCCCAGTCGATGTCGTCCTCGGGCGGCCCGGCGAAGACCAGGGTCAGGCGGACGGCGTCCACTCCGAAGTCCGCAAGTTGGTCCCCCAGACTGACGCCGTTGCCCAGCGACTTGCTCATCTTCTTGCCCTGGTTGATCACGATGCCCTGGTTCAGCTGGGCAGCGAAGGGCTCGCGCACCTCCAGCATCCCCATGTCGGCCAGCACCTTGGTGAAGAAGCGGGCGTACAGCAGGTGCAGGACGGCGTGCTCGACGCCGCCGACATAGATGTCGGCGGGCATCCACGTCTTCGCCAGCTCGACGTCGAACGGGCCGTCCTCGTAGCCCGGCGAGCAGTAGCGCAGGAAGTACCACGAGGAGTCGACGAAGGTGTCCATCGTGTCGCTGTCGCGCTTCGCGGGGGCACCGCACTGCGGGCAGTCGACGTTGACCCACTCCTCGGCCGCGGCCAGCGGCGAGACGCCCTTGGGCTTCAGGTCCGCGCCGCGCAGCTCGGGCAGCTCCAGCGGCAGCTGCTCGTACGGTACGGCGACCTCGCCGCACGCGTCGCAGTGCACGATCGGGATCGGCACGCCCCAGTAGCGCTGGCGGCTCAGCAGCCAGTCGCGCAGCCGGAAGTTCACGGTCCCGGTGCCGGAGCCGTCGGCCTCCAGCTTCTCGATGATCGTGCGGATGCCGCTGGCCTTGTCGGTGATGCCGTCCAGGGCGCCGGAGTTGACGTAGGTGCCGTCGCCGCTGGTCGCGACGTACGTCGTCGCCGGGTCGTCCTCGCCCGGGACGTCGACGACCATGCGCACCGGCAGGTCGAAGGCCTTCGCGAAGTCCAGGTCCCGCTGGTCGTGGGCCGGGACCGCCATGATCGCGCCGGTGCCGTAGTCGGCCAGCACGTAGTCCGAGGCCCACACCGGCACCTGCTCGCCGTTGACCGGGTTGGTCGCGTGGACGCCCAGGAACACACCGGTCTTGGGTCGGTCGGTGGCCAGCCGGTCGATCTCGGACTCCTTGCGGACGTCGTCCAGGTAGGCCTCCAGCGCCGGCCGCTGCTCGTCGGTCACCAGCTCGGCGGCCAGCTTGGCGTCGGCGGCCACGACCATGAAGGTGGCGCCGTACAGGGTGTCGGGACGGGTCGTGAAGACCCGGATCGGCTCGTCGCGGCCCTCGACGGCGAAGTCGACGTGGGCGCCCTCGGATCGGCCGATCCAGTTGCGCTGGGCGGTGACGACGCGCGCGGGCCAGGTCGGCTCCAGGTCGTCCAGGCAGTCCAGCAGCTCCTGGGCGTACTCGGTGATCTTGAAGTACCACTGCGTCAGCTCGCGCTTGGTCACCTCCGCACCGCACCGCTCGCAGTGCCCGTCGATCACCTGCTCGTTGGCCAGCACGGTCTGATCGTTGGGGCACCAGTTGACCGGCGAGGACTTGCGGTAGGCCAGGCCGCGCTCGCGGAACTTCAAGAACAGCCACTGGGTCCAGCGGTAGTACTCCGGGTCGGAGGTGTGCAGCCGGCGCGACCAGTCGAAGGAGATGCCGTAGCGCTTGAACGACTCGTACTGCGTCTCGATGTTGGCGTAGGTGTACGTCGCCGGGTGCTCGTCGTTGCGGATCGCCGCGTTCTCCGCGGGCAGCCCGAAGGAGTCCCACCCCATCGGGTTCATGACCTCGTAGCCGCGCTGCCACCAGTAGCGCGCGATGACGTCGTGCAGCGCGGTGACCTCCGCGTGGCCCATGTGCAGGTCCCCGCTGGGGTAGGGGAACATCGTGAGCGCGTACTTCTTCTCCCGCGGGGAGTCGTCGTCGGCGCGGAACGGGTCCAGCCGCTCCCACACCGGCAGCCACTTGTCCTGGATCGCGCGCACGTCGTACGCCGCGGTCTCCCCCGGCTGCTGCGACTGCTGGGTGTCCTGCTCGCTCATCACGTCTCTCTCAGCTCTGGTGTCGTGGACCTGCTCCGGGCACAAAAAAGCCCCTCGGGCACGAGGGGCAGCCGCGTCGGGTTGGTGCGCTCGACGCGGCTAGGTAAGGAGCAGGGTCCTCCACATGCAGGCAGGATACCCCTCCGTCGCCGCTGCGGTCACAGCGCCGGGCATGCCGAGTCGGCGCCAGTTTCCAGAAACTGGCGCCGACTCGGCGGGGGTCACGCGGAAACTGGCGCCGACTCGGCGTCGGGTCACTCGTTGACGAGCACCGGGACGCCCACGGCCGCGGACGCGACCCGGTCGGCGATGCGGCGCGGCGCGGCGATCCGGAACCGCTCGAGCTCGGACGGCGGCCCCGCGTGCGCCTCGTGGCCGCTGTCCTCGTCGAGGTGGTGCGTGGCACGGCCGGTCGCGAGGAGCCGCCCGCGGGCGTCGTAGAACCCGGCGAGCACCTGCAGCTCGAGCAGGTCGCTGACGTCACTGGTGATGTGGACCGCACCGGTCACCGCCGCGCCGTCGAGGCGCAGCCGGCCGAAGGAGTAGCGATCGTCGAACGGGCCGGACACGGTGCCGACGGCACCGGCCGCCGGGGCGGCGTCCGCGAGACCGTCGAGCTCGGGCTCACCGTGCGCGGGAGCCAGGTCCGGCAGCGTGGTCTGCGCCACCTCGGCGGGATCGAGCGCCACGGGCCGGTCCTCCTCGGACCGCGAGGCGAGAGCGCTCCCGACCACCCAGGACACCGCGACGGTGACGACGACGGCGGCGACGACGAGGGCTGCGAGACGTGGGGTGATGCGGGTCATGCGGGAGAGCTCCTGGGTGTCCGGCCCCGGGGTGGGGCGGTGGAGGGTGGGGGCGGCGAGGCCCGGTGCCGGCCGCCCCCACCCGGGGTGACTACTTGGTGAGGTGCAGCGCCCGGCCGACGATGTCGAACAGGTCGGTGTTGTCGATGCTGTCGGCGAGCTTGTTCGAGCCCTTGCCGTAGGCGAAGACGGGCACGTCGGCGCCGGTGTGGTTGCCCGACAGGTAGCTCAGCCACAGGCTCGCCTCCGGCGACCCGTCGGTGACCGACGCGGGGTCGTCGGGGGTGCGGAACGTCGCGGGGGCGAAGTTGTTCGGGTCGGCCGAGCCGGCACCGTTGACGATGCCGGTCGAGCGGGCCGGGTCCTTCGCGCCGCGAGCGGTCCGGGTCGGCGTGGAGTTGTTGGCGGTGTTGCCGCTGTCCACGTTGGTCGGCGGGACGGTCGCCTCGGCGTTGGTGAAGGTGCCCTGCTCGATGATGTTGAAGCCGGCGCACTCGTGGTCGGCGGTCACGATGACCAGGGTGTGGCCGTCCTTCTTCGCGAAGTCACGCGCCACGCGGACCGCCTCGTCGAAGGCCTTCATCTCCTCGAGCGTCTGGGCCGCGTCGTTGGCGTGCGAGCGCTTGTCGATCAGCGCGCCCTCCACCTGCAGGTAGAAGCCCTTCTTGTTCCCGCTCGAGAGCAGCGCGATGGCCTTCTTGGTCATCTCCGCCACCGACGGCTCCTCCGCCTGGACCGACGACGGGTTCTCGCGCTTGTACTTCTCGATGGTCAGGTTGCCGGTGTTGAACAGCCCGAAGACCTTCTTCGACGAGGCCGCGGCCAGGTCGCCGCGGGTCGCCACGGTCTGCGAGGCCGGGGAGCCCAGCACGGTGTAGCCGTTCTTCTTCAGCGCCGCCTCGTCCTCGGCGTCGAAGCGGGCCAGTCCGCCGCCGAGGATGACGTCGGCGGTCCCGTTGCGGGCGATCTGGTCGGCGATCGGGGTCACCCGCACGTCCGAGGTCGGCAGCGCGGAGCCGGTGATCTCGGTGTTCTGGCAGGCGGCCTCGGAGTACGTCGGACCCTGGCAGCCGCGCAGCAGCGCGTGGCTCATCTGGCCCGCGGGCGTGGCGTCGGTGATCTCGGCGGTGGACACGTTGCCGGTGCGCAGGCCCGCCTTCTTGGCGTACTCCATCAGCGTCGGCACGACCTTGCCCTTGGCGTCGACACCCAGGGCGGCGTTGTAGGTCTTGACGCCCGACGACCACGCGGTCGCGGCGGACGCGGAGTCGGTGACGTAGTTGGGCTTGAAGTCGGCCGCGCCGGGCTGGCCCGACATCGGCTCGACGGCGTAGGTGCTCACCTGGCCGACGGCCGGCAGCGACTCCATGACCAGCTCGCCGTCGGCGCCGTAGTAGCGCTCCCTCGCGGCGGTGACGTGGGTGCGGCCCATGCCGTCCCCGAGCAGGTAGATGACGTTCTTGATGTCGTTGTTCTTCGGCTTCTCCGAGCCACGGGGCTCGGCGTTCGCGACGCCGAGCGTGCCGATGACGCTCGAGGCGACGGCGAGCGCGAGCACGACCGACGTGCTGCGTGCGGGTCTCCGCATCAGAGTTTCGTCCTTCCGGTGGAGGGGCGCCGAGTGCGCCCACGCGGAACGTAGGGACGGCAGGTGGTGGTTCGGCGGAGCGCACGTGACGCCGACGTGATGTGGACGTGAACGGCGAGGGATGCCCGGGACCGCTACGGTCTGCTCCATGCGCGTGGTCGTCATCGGTGCGGGTTTCGGCGGACTCGGCGTGGCGCACGCCCTGAGGGAGGCCGGCGTCCACGACGTCACGATCCTCGAGCGGGCCGACGACGTCGGCGGCGTCTGGCGTGACAACACCTACCCGGGCGCGGCCTGCGACGTACCCTCGCCGCTCTACTCGTGGTCCTGGGCGACCAACCCGGAGTGGGGCCGGCGCTACTCGCCGCAGCCGGAGATCCTCGACTACATCCGGCGCACCGCCGCCGCCGACGGGCTGCGCGACCTGGTGCGCACCGGCGTCGAGGTCTCCGCGGTCGAGTACGACGACACCACGTCGACCTGGCAGGTCGTCACCGACGCGGGCACCGTGACCGCCGACCTGGTGGTCTCCGCCGTCGGACAGCTCTCCAAGCCGGTGGTCCCGGCCATCCCGGGCGCCGCCACGTTCGCCGGTCCGGCGTTCCACTCCGCCCAGTGGCGCCACGACGTCGACCTGGCCGGCAAGCGCGTCGCCGTGGTGGGCACGGGCGCGAGCGCGATCCAGTTCGTGCCCGGCATCGTCGACCAGGTCGGCGCGATCACGGTCTTCCAGCGCTCGGCGCCGTACGTCGTCCCCAAGCCCGACCAGGGCTACTCACCGCGCCACCACCGCCTGTTCCGCCGGCTGCCGGCGATCCCGGCCGGTGAGCGCCGGTTCGTCTACTGGCTCACCGAGCAGCTCAACGGCGCCCTGGCCGGGGAGTCCGGGATCACCCGGCCGATGATCGCCGCGCTGCGCTCCGCCTGGCGGCTGCAGCTGCGCCGCCAGGTGCGCGACCCCGAGCTGCGCCGCAAGCTGGTGCCCGACTACCCGATCGGGTGCAAGCGGCTGCTGTTCTCCAACGACTGGTACCCCGCCCTGGACCGCGACCACGTCGACGTGGTGACCGAGCGGATCACCGGCATCGAGCCGGCGGGGGTCCGCACGGCCGACGGCACGCTGCACGAGGCCGACGTGCTGATCTGGGGCACCGGCTTCGCCGCCACGGAGTTCCTCGCGGGCATCGACGTCCGCGGCGCCGGCGGCCTCTCGCTCAAGGAGGTCTGGGCCGACGGCGCCCGGGCGCACCTCGGGATCACGGTGCCGGGCTTCCCGAACCTGTTCTGCATCTACGGGCCCAACACCAACCTGGGCGGCAGCTCGATCATCGGCATGATGGAGGCCCAGGCCGGCTGGATCGCCCAGGTCGCCCGCCGCGTCGCCGACGGCCGCGCCCACCGGGTCGCCGTACGCCGCGACGTCTGGGAGGCCTACGACACCGAGATGCAGGGACGCCTGGGCGAGAGCGTGTGGGCGGGCTGCGACAGCTGGTACGTCGACGGCAGCCGGATCACGACCAACTGGCCCGGGCTGGTCACCGAGTACAAGCGGCGCACGGCCCGGGTCGACTGGTCCGAGCTCGAGGAGGTCGGCGCACCGACGCCATAGTCACCTCGGGTGGTTCGCCGGCGACCGCCGGTGTCAGGTGGGTGCCCGGGATCTGTCCTTTCCTGGCGGGGTCCCATCCCCTCCAGAACGGCGGACCCCCATGTTCAGCAGGCTCAAGAACCGGATGACCTACGCCAACGTCGCCAGCACGACGGCCCTCGTGATCGCGATCGGCGGCAGTGGCGCCGCCGTGGCAGCGACCATGCTGCCGGCCAACTCCGTGGGATCTCGTCAGCTCATCAACAACTCGGTGAAGAGCGCGGACCTCAAGGACCACGGCGTCCGGGCGGCCGACATCGCGAACGGTGCCATCGACCGGCCCGGCGCGTTCGGCACCGGCAACCTCGGCGTCGTGCGTGCCTACGCGTGGAACAGCTCGCCCAGCGCGAGCGCCGACCTGACCGGCAACGGCTACACCTACAACCGCTCCGGCGGCACCGTGAGCGTCGTGCACAACAGCGCCGGCAGCTACACGATCAGCTTCGCCGGGCTCAACCTCGACGGCGGCAACGTCGTCGTGTCGGGGTACGGCGGCAGCCCCACCTGGTGCACCGTCGGGTCCTGGGGCTCGAGCAGCGTGAGCGTGCGCTGCTTCGACGCCGCGGGCGCCCCCACGGACAGCTACTGGACGATCGCGGTCAGCGACTGACGTCGACGACCGGCGCGCCCCGGTCGGGCCGGCGGTCCGCGAGGATCGCCGGTCCGGCGCGTCACGGTCGCGCAGCCGCCGCCAGCGCCTCGTCGAGGTGGGCGAGCAGGTCCGCGGGGTCGTCGTACACGACGACGGCCCCGGCGTCGAGCAGCTCCTGCCGCCCGTAGCCGCCGCAGAGGAGCCCGATCGTGGGGATGCCCTCCGCGTTGGCCGCCTCGACGTCCCACACCGCGTCGCCCACCATGACCGCGCGACCACCCCCGACCTTCGCCAGCGCCTCGTCGAGCAGCTCCGGGTCGGGCTTGGACTCCTCGGCGTCCTCGCTCGTGGTCCAGTCGTCGGAGTGCTCCCCGGCGCGCAGCAGCGCCAGCGGGTGCTCGGCGTGCTTGGGGATGCTGGAGCTGGCCAGCACCACCTTCGGACCGGCCGCCCCGACGGCCGCGAGCAGCTCTCGGGCCCGCTCGAAGAGCCGGGTCTCGCCGATCACCTGGTCGAACTCCTTCTCCCAGCGTTCCCGGATCTCGTCGCCGTGCCGCTCCTCGACGTCGTCACCGGCGACCGCGGCCACCAACCGGTCGCCACCCATGCCGATGCTGCGGTGGATCGTCGAGGCCGGGACGTGCCGGTCGAGCACCTGGTCGAAGGCGCGGGACCAGGCGACGGCGTGGTGGTAGTTGGAGTCGAGCAGCGTGCCGTCGATGTCGAACACCACGGTGTCGAAGGAGGCCATGCGTCGTCGGTGCCCGGTGCGGACCCGACCATGCGTCGTCAGCGCCGCCGGCCGCTGCGACCGCCTGCCCCCGCGCCCAGCGGTAGTCGGCCTTGCCGGAGGGCGAGCGCTCCCGGAACAAGAACCTGTTCCGGCGAGGCGCCCATGCCCGCCCCGGGCGATGCCAGCGGCACCGACCTCAGCGTGGCAGCCGGTCCGCGCGCTCGTCGACGAGCTCGGCCGGCGCGGAGAGCCGCCACGCCTCGAAGACCAGCTCGGCGAGCTCGTCGCGCTCGACCTTCTCCAGGTGGACGACCACCCAGCCGAACCCATGCGCGGTGAACTGCACCTCGAACGTGTCCGGGCGCTCGCCCACGAGGGCCAGCTGCTCGGCGATCGTCTGCTTCAGCCCGACGGTCACGGTGGGCTCCCACAGGTACGCGAACCGCTGTCCCACCACGTCGAACTGCGACCACCGGGCCCGGTCGGTGCGCTCCGCACCCGGGAGCTGTCCGATCAGGTCCACGAAGTCGTCGATCGAGCTCACGCCTCGATCCTCGCCGATCGCGGACGCTGTCGTCATCTACAGTTCCGTGTACCGCTACACCTATCGGAGGAGGCCGTCATGGCACAGGAGCGTCTGGAGGACGTGCTGCACGAGGCGTTCACCGAGCTCACCCTGCACGGGGACATCTACCTGGCCGACTTCGCCGAGACCCTCTCGCCCGGCCTGGGCCGCGGGCCGGTCAAGGCACTGTTCAAGCTGCGGCGGCTCGGTCCGCTGCGGGTCAAGGACCTCGCGGTCCAGCTCCGCCTGGACTCGACGACGGTCAGCCGCCACGTCGACGACCTCGAGCGCCGCGGTCTCGTCGTGCGCGAGGCGGACCGCTCCGACGGCCGGGCGACACTGGTCCGCCTCTCCGCCCGCGCCGTCGACCTGCTCGACGACGCCGAGGTCGAGCGCCGCGGCAAGCTGCGCGACGGCCTGCAGGACTGGTCCCCCTCGGACCGCGCGACCTTCGTCCGGCTGCTCAGCCGGTTCGTGCAGCGCGACGACCTGGCGGCCACCGTCGCCGCCATCACCTACGCCCACCCCGACCCGAGGGACCGATGACACCGGCCACCGACACGACCACCACCGACGACTCTCCGGCCCCACTCCCGCACCGCCACCTCGGCCACCCGGTCGAGGGCGCCACCGACGCCGAGGTCGCCGCCCACACCACCACCGCCCGGGCCCGGCTCGAGCTGCTCGTCGTCGGCTTCGCCGCGCTCGCGGTCTCACTCACGCAGGCGCTGCTGATCCCCGTGCTCGCGACGCTGCCGGTGATCCTGGACACCTCGGCAAGCAACGTGGAGTGGCTGCTGACCTCGACGCTGCTGGTCGGCGCGGTCGCCGTACCGCTGTTCGGCCGGCTCGGCGACATGTACGGCAAGCGCCGGATGATGCTGGTCGCCCTGACGATGCTCGTCGTCGGCTCGCTGATCACATGCTTCACCAGCGATATCGCCGTGCTGATCGTCGGGCGGGCGATCCAGGGCGCCTCGATGGCCACGATCCCGCTGGGCATCAGCCTGCTGAGCGCCACCCTGCCCCGTGAGCGGGTCGGTGCGGCGGTCGCGGTGATCAGCGCGATGCTCGGCGTCGGCGGCGCCCTGGCGCTGCCGGTGGCGAGCCTGATCGCCGAGCACGCGGACTTCCACGCGCTGTTCTGGATCACCGCGGTCGGCGGCGCCGTCGCCACCGTCGCGGTCGTGCTCGTCGTGCCGGAGGCGCCGACCCACAGCGGCGGACGCCTCGATCTGGTCGGCGCCGTGCTGCTGAGCGCGACGTTGGTGACGCTCCTGCTGCCGCTCGCCCAGACGGCCGCGTGGGGCTGGGGCTCCGCCCGCGTCGTCGGGCTGCTGTCGGTCTCGGCGGTGCTCGTCGTGGTCTTCGGCTGGTCGCAGACCCGGATCCGCGAGCCGCTCGTCGACCTGGTCGCGCTGCGGCGGCGACCCATCGTGCTGACGAACCTCACCTCGATCCTGTTCGGATTCGCGCTGTTCGCCTCGATGATCGGCACCGCCGGTTATGTGCAGGCGCCCGAGGCGACCGGCTACGGCTTCGGCTCCTCGATCCTGGTCAGCGGCCTCGTGATGTTGCCCAGCGGCCTGATGATGCTGTTCTTCGCCCCGGTCGCCGCCCAGCTGATCCGGCGCCGCGGGGCGCCGCAGACGCTGGCGCTCGGCGCCGGGATCGTGGCGCTGAGCTGGGTGGTGCGCATCGCGTTCACCGACTCGATCTGGTGGGTGCTGGCCGGCGGCGTCGTGCTCGGGATCGGCACCGGCATCGGGTACGCCGCGATGCCGACCCTGATCAACGAGCACACGCCGGTCCACGAGCTGGCCGCCGCCAACGGCCTGAACACGCTGGCGCGCAGCATCGGCACCACGCTCGCGAGCGCGGTCGGCGGCAGCATCCTCGCGGCGAGCACCGTCAGCCTGGGCGGGTTCGAGCTGCCCTCGCTGGCCGCCTACCGCGAGCTGTTCGTCCTGTGCGTGGCCGCGTCCACCGTGGCCTCGGTGCTCGCGCTGACGATCCCCCGGGAGCGGGCCGCCGCCGAACAGTAGGGCACGGCGGTCGGCCATCGACGGCCGCCGATTGGGGTCCGGAGGCGCTGGGTACCTCTCGGCATGTGAGAACGCCTGCACGTGTGCTCGCGGGCCTCGGCACGGCGCTCGTCGTGATCCTGGTCGCGGCCTGCGCTCCCCAGTCACCGGACCACTCCTCCTGGACCGACCAGGCCCATCAGGCGCTCGAGGACACCGCCAGCCAGGTCGCCACGGTCTCCTTGTTGCTCCGCCTGGAGCGAGAGGGCAAGGTGCCGGGCAAGTACCAGCAGGTCGTCGCCCAGGACAGCGAATCGGCCGTCGGCGCGACGATGGCGAAGTTCGGCGGCGAGCAGCCCGAGCCGCGAGACGACACGACGTACCGCCGCGTGACCGGCCTGATGTCGGATGCCTCCGACCTGCTCAGCGAGGTGCGGATCGCCATCGTGCGGCGCGACGCCGCCGCCTATCCGAAGCTCCTCGACCGGCTCGGCGACGTGGAGAACAGGCTCAACGCCGCCGCGGAGGACCTGCGGTGAAGAAGTACCTCGCGGTCGCACTCGGCATCCTCACCGCCATCGGCGGCTTCGTCGACATCGGTGACCTGGTCACCAACGCCCAGGTCGGCGCCCGGTTCGGGCTCTCGCTCGCGTGGGTCGTCGCGATCGGGGTCCTCGGCATCTGCGTCTTCGCGGAGATGTCGGGCCGGGTCGCCGCGGTCAGCGGACGGGCGACGTTCGACCTGGTCCGCGAGCGGCTGGGACCGCGGGTGGGCATGCTCAACCTGGTCGCCTCGATGCTGATCACGTTCCTGACCTTCGTGGCCGAGATCGGCGGCGTCGCGCTCTCGCTCCAGCTGGTCGCCTCGGTGCACCTGCTGCTCATCGTGCCGTTCGTGGGGCTCGCGGTGTGGGTGCTGCTGTGGCGGGCGAAGTTCAGTGCGATCGAGAACGTCCTCGGACTGCTCGGGCTCGCGCTGGTGGTGTTCGCCGTCGGCCTCTGGCAGCTGGGTCCCGACTGGGGGGCGCTCGCCCAGCAGGCGGCGACCGCCGACAAGCCCGGCGACGAGCACTGGCGGACGTTCGCCTACTACGCGGTCGCGCTGTTCGGCGCCGCGATGACGCCGTACGAGGTCTTCTTCTTCTCCTCCGGCGGTGTCGAGGAGCGCTGGACCGCCGAGGACATCTCGACGATGCGCGCCAACGTGCTCGTCGGGTTCCCGCTCGGAGGGCTGCTCTCGCTGGCGATCGCCGGCAGCGCGTGGGTGGTCCTCGGGCCGCTGCAGATCTCGGTCGACAGCCTCGGCCAGGTCGGGCTGCCCGTCGCCGCCGCGCTCGGCAAGGTCGGGCTGGCGGTCGCGATCCTCGGGTTCGTCGCGGCCACGTTCGGCGCGGCCTGCGAGACCGGCCTCAGCGTCGGCTACAGCATCGCCCAGTACTTCGGGCGGCAGTGGGGCAAGTACGTGCGCCCGAAGGAGGCGGTCGGCTTCCACGTCGTCCTCGTGCTGGCCACGCTCGCGGCGACGGCGTTCCTGATGACGGCCGTCGATCCGATCATGGTGACCGAGGTGTCGGTGGTCTTCTCGGCGGTCGCGCTGCCGCTCACGTACTTCCCGATCCTCGTGGTGGCCAACGACCGCGACTACATGGGCGAGCACGTCAACGGCCGGCTGGCCAACGGGCTCGGCAGCATCTACCTGGTCGTGATCTGTGTCGCCGCCGTGGCCGCGCTGCCGCTGATGATCTGGACGAGGATGGGGCAATGACCGGCACCGACGAACAGCGCCGGGAGAACCGGCTCACCGGCCGGATCGACGGCGCCCTGCACCTGCTGGACCGGCAGCTGCTCGACTGCGAGGGCCGGATGCTCGGCAAGGTCGACGACGTGGAGCTCACCCGGGTCGGCGACGACCTCGCGATCACCGGGGTGCTGACCGGCGCCGCGGCCCTGCTCCCCCGCCTCGGCGGCAGCCTCGGTGGCGCCCTGACCCGGAAGTGGGCCGAGCTGAGGATCTCCGAGCCGCACCGCACCCGCCCCTGGCGCATCGACATGTCCGAGGTCGACCGTCTCGACAGCGCCGTGCACCTGTCGGTACGCCGCGACGGCGTGCTGCGCCGCGACCGCGACGCACACCGACTGGGCCGGCTGACCGGGATGGACGTGCTCGACCCCGACGGCGAGCGGATCGGCCGGGTGCTGGACGCCCGGTTCGAGCCCGGTCCCGACGGCACGCTGGTGCTCCGCTCGGTGATCGTGGGCCACGGCCGGCCCGGCTCGCTGCTCGGCTACGACCGGCGCGGCGACCAGGGCCCGTGGCTGGTGCGGACCGTCGTGTGCCGCCTGCACCGGCACTCCGCGATCGTCGGCGTCGCCGCGTCCGACATCTCCTGGGACGAGGGGACCGTGCGGCTGCGGGAGCGCCCCAGGGAGGCACCCGGGCACCCGTTGGACTGACAGCCGGGACTCGTCAGCGCAGGACGACGGGCACCCGCGCCCAGCCGCCGACCGGCGGGGTCTCGCGCACGGCCGGGCGGTCGGGCGCGGGCTCGATCCAGGTGGTGCGGCCGAGCAGCTCCTCGACCACCACCCGCAGCTCCATCAGCGTCAGCTCGCGGCCGGGGCACACGTGCGGCCCGATCCCGAAGACGAGGTTGTCGGCCGCGTGGCCGACGGGGTCGTAGTCGTCGGGCTCCCCGAAGACCAGGGGATCGCGGTTGGCGGCGGTCCAGTTGAGCAGGATCCGATCGCCCGCGGCGATCGCCTCACCGCCCAGCTCCACCGCGCGCGTGGTGACGCGCCGGTTCGCGACGAACGGGTCGTCGATGCGCAGGATCTCCTCGACGGCGGCCTCGACACCGGCCCGGTCGCCCGCCGCGACCAGCGCACGCACCTCGTGCTGGACGGCCGGGCGGGCCGCCAGGAAGTGCACGATCACGCCCACGGAGGTCGCCAGCGAGCCGAGGTCGCCGGCCGTCCAGTTGCGCAGGATCGAGACGATCTCGTCGTCGGTGAGGGGCCGGCCGTCGACGGTCTCGCCGAGCAGCTCGCCGGTCACGTCGGCCGACGGCCGGCCGCGGCGTTGGTCCAGGAGGTCGTGGATCATCCGGTCGAACCGATCGGCGACCTCGGCGGTGCGGGCGCGATCGCCCGAGCGGGTGGCGGCGTGGTTGTCCTGCATCCAGGCGACGAGCTCGTCCTCGAGCGCGGCCGGCCAGCCCAGCCAGGCCGACTGGGATCGCACGGCGTACGGCACCCCGATCCCGCCGATGGTCTTGACCGTGGCGTCGCGCGGCAGTGCGTCGATGATGGCCGCGGCGTGGGCGCGGCACTGCGGCTCCTCGCGCGCCACCCGCTCGCTGGTGAGGTAGCGATCCACGACGGCGCGGTACGCCGCATGCTCGGCGCCGTCGAGGCTGTTCGGGATCGCCCGTCGGGTGCTGGCGGCGCTCGAGAACGTGTCCGGGTCGGTGGCCGCCGCGACCACCTCGGCGTGCCGCAGCACCACCCACGCGCCGTCCTCGTGCACCACGGGGCAGCGGGCCCGCAGCGCGTCGTAGACCTCCCGCTGGTCGGCCTGCCCGGTGTCGATCTCGACCGGCTCGCCCACGCCCGTTCCCTTCCCTCGACCGGCGTCCCACGCTACCGGCCGGCCGCCCCGCCATCGGACGTCGGGGCCAGGCGCGCGGACACCTTGCGGGTGATCGTGTCCAGGGCCTGCAGCTCCGCGTCGGTGAGGTGGTCGAAGATGAGGTCGCGCACCGCCCGCACGTGGCCGGGCGCGGCCTGCTCGATCGCGGCGCGACCCGCGGTCGTGACGACGACGAAGGCGCCCCGGGCGTCGTCGGGGCAACCCTCGCGGCAGACCAGCCCGCGGCGCTGCATCCGGGTCACATGGTGGGAGACCCGGCTCTTCTCCCACTGCAGCGCGTGCGCCAGGTCGCTCACCCGGACCCGCCCGGCCGGGTTGTCGGTGAGGTGGACGAGCACGTCGAAGTCCGGGAGCGACAGCCCGGCGTCGGCCTGCAGCTCACGGTGCAGGGCGGCCGGAAGCATCGCGTTCAGCGCCAGCCAGCGTCGCCAGACCTGCTCCTGCTCGGCGGTCAGCCACTCCACGTCCGTGCTCATGTCGTCATGCTACGCCGGAATAGTTGACACGTCACCTATGTTGGGTGCAATGTAGTTGACAGATCAACCACAAGCCACGATCTCTAGGAGAGCCCCATGACCACCACGCCCGTTACCCCCACCACCGTCGCCGACCTCACCGGCACCTGGACCCTCGACGCCTCGCACACCCGGATCGGCTTCGTCGCCCGGCACGCGATGGTGACCAAGGTCCGCGGCGCGTTCAACGAGTTCGAGGGCACGGCCGTCGTCAACGGCGCCGACCTCGGCGCCTCCAAGGTCGAGGTGACCATCCAGGCGGCGAGCATCGACACCCGCAACGAGCAGCGCGACGGCCACCTGCGCAGCAACGACTTCCTGGCGATGGAGGACCACCCCACCATCACGTTCGTCTCCACCGGCGTCCGCTCCACCGGTGCGACCTCCTTCGAGCTCACCGGCGACCTGACCATCAAGGGTGAGACCCGCTCGGTCACCATCCCGTTCGAGTTCGAGGGCGCGGCCACGGACCCGTTCGGCAACCTGCGCGCCGGCTTCGAGGGCTCGGTCACCATCAACCGCAAGGACTACGGCATCACCTGGAACGCCGCGCTCGAGACCGGCGGCGTGCTCGTGGGCGAGAAGATCACCCTCGAGTTCGAGGTCTCCGCGATCAAGAGCGCCTGACCCGCTCAGCCCTCCACGGGGGTCGTCTGGCACCGCCGGACGGCCCCCGTCGGCGTCGCGTGCGGGGTTTCGGCGCTTCGCCGCGGGGATACGGTCGACCCATGATTGGTTTCCTCGTCGCCGGCCTCATCATCGGAGCGCTGGCCCGCCTCATCAAGCCCGGCCGTCAGAACCTGGGCATCCTCGCCACCCTCGGTCTCGGCCTCGTGGGGTCGATCATCGGCGGCCTGATCGCCGCCGCGCTCGGCACCGGCAGCATCTGGGAGCTCAACGTCCTGGGCTTCGTCCTGGCGGTCGTCGCCGCCGTCTTGCTCATCGGCGTCGCCGAGGCGGTCGCCGGCAAGGACCGCAGCCGCGTCTGAGCCTCCCCGACCCACACGCATCTCGACCCGGACCCGACGGTCCGGGTCGAGGCGCATCCGGGCCGGTCTCGGCCAGTAGGGTGACGCGCGTGACCCTCCGGCGTGTGGCGGACCGACCCACGTGGTTGCTCTCGCGGGCCCACGCGCGCGCCGGCGGCCTGCTGCGTCAGGCCTTCGAGGCCGAGGGGGTGCGCGGCTACCACTTCCGGCTGCTCGCCGCTCTCGAGGAGTACGGCGCCAGCAGCCAGGCCGACCTCGGCCGCGCCGCTGGGATCGACCGAAGCGACGTCGTCGCCGTCCTCGACGACCTCGTCAGCCGCGGCTTCGCGCGCCGCGACCCCGACCCGGCCGACCGGCGCCGCAACGTCGTCACGCTCACCGACGACGGCGCGGCCGCTCTCGACCGCCTCGACACGGTCCTGGGCCGGGTGCAGGAGGCGGTGCTGGAGCCGCTGACCGCGGCCGAGCGCCCGGTGTTCCTGGCCCTGCTCCGCAAGCTCTCCCCCGCCGACCACGCCGACCACGCCGACCACGCTGACTGAGGGTGCCGAGTCGGCGCCAATGCAGACCGCCAGGGTGCCGAGTCGGCGCCAATGCAGACCGCCAGGGTGCCGAGTCGGCGCCAATGCAGACCGTCTGGCGCAGCAGCGCCGACTCGACGGGCCCAGAACCTGCAGTAGCGCCGACTCGACGTACCAGGACCTGCAGTAGCGCCGACTCGACGGGCCCAGAACCTGCAGTAGCGCCGACTCAGCTCCGTCCGAGAACGAGACAGGTCCGGTCATCCCTCGCTGCGCTCGGATGCCGGACCTGATCTCGTTGGTGGAGCTGAGGGGACTCGAACCCCTGACCCTCTGCATGCCATGCAGATGCGCTACCAGCTGCGCCACAGCCCCATTGCTTCCCCCGACCAGCGGGGTGACAACTCGCGGAATACTAGCCAACCGGTCCGGTCGATGCGAAATCGGGGGTCGGTCCGGCGGGTCGGCCGGAGGGTTCAGGGCGCCTGCGACGCCGAGACGAGCCGGTTGTAGGCGATCAGGCGCAGGGGGCGGTCGGCCGCGGCCTGGTCGAGCAGTGCCCAGCCGCAGTTGGCCATGCCGTGCAGGGCGGCCCGCTCGGCCACCGGCCACCCCAGCAGCACGGGCACGGCGTCGCGGATCGCCGCCCCGTGGGAGACGGCCACGGCGAGCTCGCCGGGGCCGATCGAGGCCAGCAGGTCACTCAGCGCGGCGCAGACCCGGGCCGACACCTGCGCGGCGGTCTCCCCTCCTGGCACGACGTCGTAGTCGCCGGCGCTGAAGATCGCGAACTCCTCGGGCGCGGCCGCGGCGTACTCCTCATGCGTGAGGCCCTGTCGCTCGCCGAGGTCGTACTCGCGCAGCCGGGGGTCGTACGCCGGGTCGAGGCCGGTCTCCTTCGCGAGGTACGCCGCCGTCTGCCGGGCCCGGGCGCTGTTGGAGCTCCACAGCGCCGCCGGCCCCATCGCCGCGATCACCGGCGCGACGGCGGCCGCCTGCCGGTGCCCGACCTCGTCGAGCTCGGACTCCAGCTGTCCCTGGACGCGGCGGGCGGCGTTCCAGGAGGTCTGACCGTGCCGCAGGAGGAGCAGCCGACGAGCGTCGCTCACCGGCCGCGCTCGGTCGCGGTCACGTCGGCCGGGAGCTCGATGGCCGGGCAGTCGCGCCAGAGCCGTTCGAGGGCGTAGAACTGCCGCTCCTCCTCGTGCTGGACGTGCACGACGATCTCGCCGTAGTCGATGAGCACCCACCGACCGTCGCGCTCGCCCTCGCGACGCAGCGGCTTGGCGCCCACCTCGCGCAGGCCGTCCTCGACGGCGTCGACGATCGCCTTGACCTGGCGGTCGTTGCTGCCCGAGACGATGACGAACGCGTCGCTGATGGCCAGCTGCTCGCTCACGTCGAAGGCGAGGATGTCGGTGGCGAGCTTGTCGGAGGCCGCGCGGGCGGCGGCGGTGGCGAGCTCGACGGCTCGGTCGGTGGCGGTCATGCTGCTCCGGTCGGGTGGGGTGCGGGGTGGACGTAGAGGTGGTG
>NZ_DASWVI010000455.1:0-2926 GCF_036401255.1 Nocardioides sp.
TCGACCCCGCCGGTCCGGCGGCGCAACGTGATCCGGGCCCCGAGGAGCGCGAGGTCCTCGGTGTCGACGTACGTCGCCGTCTGGTCGACCTCCTCGACCTGGCTGACCCCGGCGACTCCGGGCACGCCGGAGAGGTCGGGCAGCTCGCCGTCACCCGGCGCGACGTCGTACTTGCGCTCGACCTCGACGTGCTCGGTCGGCATCGGCTGCTCCCTCGGCGTCAGGCCGGACCGACGACCGCGAGGATCTCCGGGCGGGCGAAGACCTCGGCGGCGATCTCGCGGACCTCCTCGAGCGTGACCGCGTCGATGCGCGCGATCACCTCGTCGATGCTCAGCAGCTGGTCGTGGACCAGCTCGGCCTTGCCGATGCGCGACATCCGCGACCCGGTGTCCTCCAGGCCGAGCACGAGGCCGCCGCGCAGCTGCCCCTTGCCGCGGACCAGCTCCTCGTCGGTGATGCCGGACTCGGCGACCTTCGCGAGCTCCTCGCGCACCACCGCGAGCACCTCGTCGAGCTTGTTCGGCAGGCACCCCACCGAGACGCCGACGAGCCCGGAGTCGGCGTGATGGGTCGCGAAGGAGAACACCGAGTAGGCCAGACCGCGCCGTTCGCGGATCTCCTGGAACAGCCGCGAGGACGTGCCGCCCCCGAGCGCGGTGTTCAGGACGCCGAGCGCGAACCGGCGCTCGTCGTCACGGCGCAGGCCCTCCGTGCCGAGCACGACGTTGACCTGCTCGAAGGGACGGGTCGCCGTCAGGCACCCGGCGCGCACCCGCTTGCGTGAGCCGTGCCGCGGGGCGACCGGGGTGCCGGGGGCGTCGAGCCAGCCGTTGCGGGCGAACGCCCTGCGGACCTGGCGCACCAGCGCGGTGTGGTCGACGTTGCCGGCGGCGGCGATCACGACGTTGCCGGGCCGGTAGTGGCGCTTGTAGAAGCGGCGTACCTGCTCGCGCGAGAGCGACCGGATCGACCCGACCGTGCCGGCGATCGGGCGGCCCAGCGGGCTGTCGCCCCAGGCCTGCTCGGCGAACAGGTTGTGCACGACGTCGTCGGGGTCGTCGTCGTGCATCGCGATCTCGTCGAGGATCACGTCGCGCTCCGCCTCGACGTCCTCGGGCGCGATCGTCGAGGAGGTGATCATGTCGCCGAGCACGTCGACCGCGAGCGGCAGGTCCTCGTCGAGGACCCGCGCGTGGAAGCAGGTGTACTCCTTCGCGGTGAAGGCGTTGAACTCACCGCCCACGGCGTCGAGCGCGACCGAGATGTCCAGCGCGGACCGCTCGGCCGTGCCCTTGAACAGCAGGTGCTCGAGGAAGTGCGAGCAGCCGTGCAGCGCCGGGCTCTCGTCGCGCGAGCCGACGCCGACCCAGACGCCGATCGCGGCGGACCGCACCCCGGCCTGGTGCTCGCTGATCACCCGCAGGCCCGAGGGCAGGACCGTACGCCGCACCCGCGACGTCACCTGCCCCGAGGCGTCGGTGGTCGTCTGCAGCGTGCGTGTCCCCGGAGAAGGCGTTGACCCGCCCGAATCTTTCGGGCGGGTCAACACAGGAGCGTCACCCACGAGGTGGTCAGTCCTCCTCGGAGGTGCTCTCGGCGTCGGCGGCGGCCGCGTCGTCCTCGACGACCGGCACCAGGGACAGCTTGCCGCGGTCGTCGATCTCGGCGATCTGCACCTGGATCTTCTGGCCGACCGAGACCACGTCCTCGACGGCGTCGACGCGCTTGCCGCCGGCGAGCGAACGGAGCTTGCTGATGTGCAGCAGGCCGTCCTTGCCGGGCATCAGCGAGACGAACGCACCGAAGTTGGTGGTCTTGACGACCGTGCCGAGGTAGCGCTCGCCGACCTCGGGCATCGTCGGGTTCGCGATCGCGTTGACGGCGTTCTTGGCGGCCTCGGCGGCCTCGCCGTTGGTGGCACCGATGTAGATGGTGCCGTCGTCCTCGATCGAGATCGACGCGCCGGTGTCGTCCTGGATCTGGTTGATGATCTTGCCCTTGGGGCCGATGACCTCGCCGATCTTGTCGACGGGGATCGTGATCGTGATGATCCGCGGGGCGTAGACCGACATCTCCTCGGGCGCGTCGATGGCCTCGGCCATCACGTCGAGGATCGTCAGGCGGGCGTCGCGGGCCTGGGTCAGCGCCTGGGCGAGGACCTCGGCCGGGATGCCGTCGAGCTTGGTGTCGAGCTGCAGCGCGGTGACGAACTCCCGGGTGCCGGCGACCTTGAAGTCCATGTCGCCGAACGCGTCCTCGGCGCCGAGGATGTCGGTGAGCGCGACGTACTGGAGCTGGCCGTCGATCTCGCCGGAGACCAGGCCCATCGCAATGCCCGCGACCGGCGCCTTGAGCGGCACGCCGGCCTGGAGCAGCGACAGCGTCGACGCGCAGACCGAGCCCATCGAGGTGGAGCCGTTGGAGCCCATCGCCTCGGAGAGCTGACGGATCGCGTACGGGAACGTCTCGCGGTTCGGCAGCACGGGGAGGATGGCGCGGCGCGCGAGCGCACCGTGGCCGACCTCGCGGCGCTTGGGCGAGCCCACGCGACCGGTCTCACCGGTGGAGAACGGCGGGAAGACGTACTTGTGCATGTAGCGGCGGTGCGTCTCGGGCGAGAGCGTGTCGAGCTGCTGCTCCATCTTGAGCATGTCGAGGGTGGTGACGCCCAGGATCTGGGTCTCACCGCGCTCGAACAGCGCCGAGCCGTGCACCCGCGGGATCACGCCGACCTCGGCGTGCAGCGGACGGATGTCGGCCAGGCCGCGACCGTCGATGCGGACCTTGTCGCGCAGCACGCGCTCGCGGACCAGCGACTTGTTCAGCGAGCGGAACGCCGCGCCGATCTCCTTCTCGCGGCCCTCGAACTGCGAGGCCAGCTTCTCCAGCAGGCTCTCCTTGAGCTCGTCGACACGGAGCTCGC
>NZ_DASWVI010000456.1:0-6523 GCF_036401255.1 Nocardioides sp.
TCTTACACCAACGTGCAGCGCTGTCTGGACGCCGTAAGCGACGCCGATGCCGGCGGTGGGGTTCTCAATCTGCTGAACCTCTTCTCCGGTGGCGCCCTCCTGCACTTGTCGGTCTTCGCGCTCGGCATCATGCCGTACATCACCGCGTCGATCATCCTGCAGCTGCTGGCGGTGGTCATCCCCCGGCTGGAGCAGCTCCGCAAGGAGGGCCAGGCCGGCCAGGCGAAGATCACCCAGTACACCCGGTACCTCACGCTGGGCCTCGCCGTCCTCCAGGCGACCGGCATCGTCGCGCTCGCCCGCTCGGGCAACCTGCTCCAGAACTGCGACCCCAACGTCTACCCGCTGCTGCACGACAACGGAACGTCGACGTTCCTCGTGATGGTCGTGACGATGACCGCCGGCACGGCCGTCATCATGTGGCTCGGCGAGCTGATCACCGAGCACGGCATCGGCAACGGCATGTCGCTGCTGATCTTCACCCAGATCATCGCCGGGTTCCCGTCCTCGATGTGGGCCGTCCAGCAGTCCAAGGGCTGGTGGACCTTCGGCATCGTGATGATCACCGGCCTCGTGGTGGTCGCCGGCGTCATCTTCGTCGAGCAGGCCCAGCGCCGGATCCCCGTGCAGTACGCGCGGCGAATGGTCGGCCGCAAGATGTTCGGCGGCAGCTCGACCTACATCCCGTTGAAGGTCAACCAGGCCGGCGTCATCCCGGTCATCTTCGCGTCATCGCTGCTCTACCTGCCGGCGATGCTGGTCTCGTTCAACCCCAACGCGGACTCGCGCTGGGCGGACTGGATCAACTCCTACCTGGTGCGCGGTGACCACCCGCTGTACATGATCACGTTCTTCCTGCTGATCATCTTCTTCACCTACTTCTACGTCTCGATCACCTTCAACCCCGAAGAGGTCGCCGACAACATGAAGAAGTACGGCGGCTTCATCCCCGGCATCCGGGCGGGCAAGCCGACCCAGGACTACCTGTCCTACGTCCTCTCGCGCATCACGCTGCCCGGCTCGCTCTACCTGGGCTTGATCTCGATGATCCCGCTGATCGCGTTCTCGCTGATCGGGGCCAACCAGAACTTCCCGTTCGGCGGCACCAGCATCCTGATCATGGTGGGCGTGGCACTCGACACCGTGAAGCAGATCGAGAGCCAGCTGCAGCAGCGCAACTACGAAGGGTTCCTGCGCTGATATGCGATGGATCACCAACGACTGCGCCGGGGTCCTGGACCCTGCCACAATGCCGGTGACATGCGACTGATCATCATGGGCCCCCCGGGGGCCGGCAAGGGCACCCAAGCGAAGTTCATCGCCGAGCACTTCAAGATCCCCGCGATCTCGACCGGCGACATCTTCCGCGCCAACGTGTCCGAGGGCACGCCGCTCGGCATCGAGGCCAAGCGCTACATGGACGCCGGGGAGTACGTGCCCGACGAGGTCACCAACCGGATGGTCCGCAACCGGATCGACGAGCCCGACGCCGAGGGCGGCTTCCTGCTCGACGGCTACCCGCGCACGACCGCGCAGGTCGAGGAGCTCGACGGGATGATCCGGTTCACCGGTCATCAGCTCGACGCCGTCGTCTGCCTGACCGTCGACCAGGAGGAGATCGTCTCCCGGCTCCTGCAGCGGGCTCAGGTCGAGGGCCGCGCGGACGACACCGAGGACGTGATCCGGCGCCGCCAGCAGGTCTACCTCGAGCAGACCGAGCCGCTGATCGAGATCTACCAGCAGCGGGGGATCGTGCACGAGATCGACGGCATGGGCGAGGTCGACGAGGTCACGACCCGCATCTTCGCCGCCCTCGACGTCATCCCCGAGAGCTGATGGGGTTCCTCGATCGGGGGATCGAGATCAAGACGCCCGAGCAGATCGCGGGCATGCGCCGGGCCGGCCTCGTGGTCGGCCGCACCCTCGAGCTGCTGCGTGGTCACGTGCGGGCCGGCATCACCACCGGAGAGCTCGACGCGATCGCGGAGGACCACATCCGGTCCTCCGGGGCGACGCCGTCGTTCCAGGGCTACCACGGCTTCCCCGCCTCGATCTGCGCGTCGGTCAACGACGAGGTCGTGCACGGGATCCCCGGCGGCCGGGTCATCGCCGAGGGTGACGTGGTGTCGATCGACTGTGGGGCGATCGTCGACGGCTGGCACGGTGACGCCGCGATCACGGTCGCGGTCGGCGCCGTGCGCCAGGAGCTCACCGACCTGATGCGGGTGACCGAGGAGGCGATGTGGAGCGGCATCGCCGCGGCGCGGCTCGGCGGCCGGGTCACCGACATCTCCCACGCCGTCGAGCGGCACGTGCGCAGCCAGGGTCGCTACGGGATCCTCGAGGACTACACCGGCCACGGCATCGGCTCCCAGATGCACCAGCCGCCGAACGTGCCCAACTACGGGCGGCCCGGCAAGGGCCCCCGGCTGGTCGAGGGCCTCGCGCTCGCGGTCGAGCCGATGATCACCCTCGGCGCCAAGGACACCTCCGTGCTGGACGACGACTGGACGGTCGTCACCGACGACGGCAGCTGGGCGGCGCACTTCGAGCACACCTTCACGATCACGCCGCGCGGCACCTGGGTGCTGACGGCGCTCGACGGCGGCGCGGAGCAGCTCGCCGCGCTCGGGGTCCCGTACGGCGGGGAGTGAGCGCGCCGGCCCGGCCGACCCGGTGCCGAATCGCGTGCGGGGCCGCGGGCGTGGAATGATGTCCGGGCCAGGAGGGGAGTATTCCCCGCGGTGGTGTCGTCAGTACGGCCCGGGCCCGCGCCCGGACCCGGTGCCATCGGCTCGTGACCCGAGCGGAAGAGACCTCCGGAGAACTGACCGTGCCCGCGGACGACGTACGTTGGCAACCGTGGGCCACTCCGGAGGAGAGCACTCTCGATGAATGCCGTCATGGGCGACTCGGTCGCCTCCCCGCTCGTCTGGGCGATCACGATCGTGGTGACCGTCGGCGTCCTGTTCGTCGACCTCGTCGTCATCGCGCGTCGACCGCACGAGCCGACCATGCCCGAGGTCAGCCGTCACCTGGCGTTCTTCATCGGTCTCGCGGTGCTGTTCGGGGCCGCGCTGTGGTTGTTCGCCGAGCCGCACGCCTTGTCGCCCCACCCCGGCCCGGAGTTCTTCGCCGGCTGGCTGACCGAGTACTCGCTGTCGATCGACAACCTGTTCATCTTCATCATCATCATGGCGAACTTCTCGGTGCCCCGGCAGTACCAGCAGACCGCCCTGATGATCGGCATCGTGATCGCGCTGGTGATGCGCGCGATCTTCATCATCGTGGGCGCGGCGGCGATCAACGAGTTCAGCTGGGTGTTCTACCTGTTCGGGGCGTTCCTGCTCTACACCGCGGTCAAGCTCGCGAAGGAGGGGGCCAACGACGACGACCAGGAGGAGTTCGAGGAGAACCGCCTGGTCCGCTTCGCCGAGAACCACCTCCCGGCGACCAGCGAGTGGAACGGCACCAAGCTGTTCACCCGCCAGAACGGCAAGCGCCTGATCACGCCGATGTTCCTCGTGGTCCTCACGCTCGGCACGACCGACCTGCTGTTCGCGCTCGACTCGATCCCCGCGATCTACGGTCTGACCCGCGACCCCTACCTGGTATTCACCGCCAACGTGTTCGCCCTGATGGGCCTGCGCCAGCTCTACTTCCTCATCGGCGGGCTGCTCCAGCGCCTGATCTACCTCTCCTACGGCCTGGCGATCCTGCTCGGGTTCATCGGCGTCAAGCTCGTGCTGCACGCCATGCACGAGAACGAGCTGCCGTTCATCAACGGCGGGGAGCACATCGAGTGGGCGCCGGACATCCCGATCTGGCTCTCGCTCGTGGTGATCGTCGGGACCCTGGCCGTCACGGCGGTCGTGAGCCTCGCGGCGTCCTCGCGGATGAGCAAGGCCGAGATCGAGAAGCGCACGATCTCGCTCGGCGACGACTGACCGCGCCGGGACGGCTCTCGGAATGGATCCGACGACAGCCGGGTTGGCACCAGGGTGAGCGACCGTCGTACCGCCCTGTCCGTCCTCGACCTCGTGCCGGTGCGCGGCGACCAGTCCACCTCCGACGCGATCGCGGCGACACTGTCGCTGGCGCGGGTCGCCGACGAGCTCGGCTACCGCCGGTACTGGCTCGCGGAGCACCACAACATGCCCGCGGTCGCGGCGACCAACCCGCCCGTGCTGATCGCGCTGGTCGCGGCCGCCACGAGCCGACTCCGGGTCGGCTCGGGTGGCGTGATGCTCCCCAACCACGCCCCGCTGGTGGTCGCCGAGCAGTTCGCGCTGCTCGAGGCGACGTTCCCGGGGCGGATCGACCTCGGCATCGGGCGCGCCCCGGGCAGCGACCCGGTCACCAGCTATGCCCTGCGCCACGGCGCCGGGGGAGTGAGCGACGAGGCGGTCACCAAGTTCCCCGAGTACGTCGACAACGTGCTGGCGATGATGGAGCCCGACGGAGTCGGTCTCGGCATCCAGGGCCGGACCTATCCGCTCAAGGCGACGCCCGCGGCGCGCTCGGTGCCCACGATCTGGCTGCTCGGGTCCTCCGACTACTCCGCCCGGCTGGCGGCCGAGAAGGGCATGCCGTACGTGTTCGCGCACCACTTCTCGGGGTCGGGCACGGCCGAGGCGCTCGAGCTGTACCGATCCGGGTTCCGCCCGTCGCCGGAGCTCGCCGAACCGGTGACCTTCCTGACCGTGAACGCCGTGGTGGCCCAGACCGAGGAGGAGGCCCGACGGCTGGCGCTCCCGCAGCTGCTGGCGATGGTGGCGCTGCGCACCGGCGGGGAGCTGCGCCCCCAGCTCTCGGTCGAGGAGGCCGAGAAGGTCGAGCTGCCCCCGGCGCACCGGGACCTGCTCGAGCAGATGGCGCGACGCTGGGTGATCGACGCCCCCGAGCCGGCCCGGGCGCGGATCGAGGAGCTGGCGGCGACGTACGACGTCGACGAGGTCATGGTCCACCCGGTCGCCGGTGCCTGGACCGGCACCGAGCCGGGGGCGAGCCCGGCGCGCGAGCAGACGCTGCGGCTCCTCGGTTAGGGATTCACCCGCGTCTCCCGCTAGACTGGCGTGTCGGCCCAACGTGGGTCTGCTTCGTGGTGCCTCGCGGCTGCCCGGATCACGGCGAGTTCAGCTCTCGAGCGGCTCACCCGTGTGCCGGGATGAGGGACGACGAGCGGCTCTACGAGGTCCACCGCCCAGACCGTCCCCGACGGCCGGGGCGGGCGGTTCCCGGGCCACACGGTAGACGTCAGATCAACAGATTGTGGAGGACATGCCGAAGAAAGAAGGCGTGATCGAGATCGAGGGCACCGTGGTTGAGGCCCTCCCGAATGCGATGTTCCGCGTGGAGCTGAGCAACGGCCACAAGGTTCTCGCCCACATCAGCGGCAAGATGCGACAGCACTACATCCGGATCCTCCCCGAGGACCGCGTGGTGGTGGAGCTCTCGCCGTACGACCTCACGCGGGGTCGGATCGTCTACCGGTACAAGTAAGCAAGCCGCTACTCACCGGAAAGGGCCTGACAGTGAAGGTCAAGCCGAGCGTCAAGCCGATCTGTGACAAGTGCAAGGTGATCCGTCGCCACGGCCGCGTCATGGTCATCTGCGAGAACCCCCGCCACAAGCAGCGGCAGGGCTGAGCACACCGCTCTCGCAGGACAACTGAACACCCACAACGTGATCGCTAGCCCGTCGTAGGACGAGCGAAGCCACCTCCGGAGCAGACGGCCGGAGCCCGGGACACTGAGCCGGATCCAGGATCTGGACTCAGGGCGGAGTCCGGGACGCGACACGACCGAAACCGCTGCGAACAACCGAAGGAACCGCCACATGGCACGCCTCGTTGGTGTCGACCTCCCGCGCGACAAGCGCATCGAGATCGCACTCACCTACATCTACGGCATCGGCCGTACCCGCGCTCAGCAGGTCCTGCAGGCCACCGGGGTCAACCCCGACCTGCGCGTCCACCAGCTGGGCGACGAAGAGCTGGTCAAGCTCCGTGACGAGATCGAAGCCAACTTCAAGATCGAGGGTGACCTCCGTCGTGAGGTCCAGGCCGACATCCGTCGCAAGATCGAGATCGGCAGCTACCAGGGTCGCCGCCACCGCCAGGGCCTCCCGGTCCGCGGTCAGCGCACCAAGACCAACGCTCGCACCCGCAAGGGTCCCAAGCGCACGGTTGCCGGCAAGAAGAAGGCCAAGTAGGTCTCGACACGCCGCTCGCTCGTACCTCACGAGCGGCTACTCGACCACCGATCGGTCTCTGATCATCCAGACCAGCTACTTCAGGAGATAACTGCATGCCTCCCAAGAGCCGCACCGCGGCCGGCGCCAAGAAGGTGCGCCGCAAGGAGAAGAAGAACGTCGCCACGGGCGAAGCCCACATCAAGAGCACGTTCAACAACACCATCGTCACGATCACCGACCCGACCGGTGCGGTGATCTCGTGGGCCTCGGCCGGCACCGTCGGCTTCAAGGGCTCGCGCAAGTCCACCCCGTTCGCCGCGCAGATGGC
>NZ_DASWVI010000457.1:0-7334 GCF_036401255.1 Nocardioides sp.
TGGGCCTTCGCCGGCGCCGGGCTGGGCGCCGCGCAGGGCGCGACGGTCGCGGTCGTGTACGGCGTGCTCGCGCTGGCCGCCACCCTGCCCGGCGCGGTCCTGCTGACCCGGGGGGTGCTCGCCCGTGCCTGACCGGCCCTACACCCTGCTCAGCTGCGGCATGTCGTTGGACGGCTACCTCGACAGCGCCACCGACCAGCGCCTGATCCTGTCCAACGAGGCCGACCTCGACCGGGTCGACGCCGTCCGGGCCGAGTCCGACGCGATCCTCGTCGGGGCCGCCACCGTCCGCAACGACAACCCGCGGCTGCTGGTGCGCAAGCAGGAGCGGCGCGACGACCGGGTGGCGCGCGGACTGAAGCCCTCGCCGCTCAAGGTGACCGTGACGTGCCGCGGCCGGCTCGACCCGCACGGCCGGTTCTTCACCACCGGCGACTCCGAGAAGCTCGTCTACTGCGGCTCCGGCGTCGCCGGCGAGGCGCGCTCGCGGCTCGGCGCGGTCGCGACGGTCGTCGACGGGGGAGCGCGCGTCACGATGCGCCGGATGAGCGAGGACCTGCATGCGCGTGGGGTGCGCCGGCTGATGGTCGAGGGCGGCGGCACCATCCACACCCAGTTCCTCGCGGACGACCTCGCCGACGAGCTGCACCTGGTCGTGGCGCCGTTCTTCGTCGGCGACTCCCGGGCACCCCGGTTCGTCGCGGACGGACCGTTCCCGTTCCAGCAGGACCGGCCGGCCCGGCTGGTCGACGTGCGCCGCATCGGCGAGGTGGTCCTGCTGCGCTACGCGCTGTCCGCGCGGTTCGAGGACGCCCGATGAGGGCCACGCTCCGCACCGAGCTGCTGGTGCCGCTGCGTCTCGCGGACGGTTGGTCCAGCCTCGCGCGGGTGTTCACGTTCGAGGGGCTCACCGACCCCGGGGAGCATCTTGCGCTCCGGCTCGGCGAGCCCGGCGACGTACCGCTCGTGCGGCTGCACAGCGAGTGCCTCACCGGCGACGTCTTCGGCAGCGAGCGCTGCGACTGCGGCCCGCAGCTGCACGAGGCGTTCCGCCGCGTCGAGGCCGTCGGCGGGTACGTCCTCTACCTCCGGCAGGAGGGCCGCGGCATCGGGCTCTACCCCAAGCTCGACGCGTACGCCCTCCAGGACGCGGGCCTCGACACCTTCGAGGCCAACCGCGCCCTCGGGTATGCCGAGGACGAGCGCGACTACACGGTCGCCGCGCAGATGCTCACCGCGCTGGGCGTCGATCGCGTGGCGCTGCTGACCAACAACCCCGACAAGGCCGAGCAGCTCGCCCTGGCCGGCATCACGGTCGCGGCGCGGGTGCCGACCGCCGTGCACCGCTCCGAGGCCAACGCCCGTTACCTCGCCGCCAAGGCTCAACACGCAGACCACACCCTCGACCTGGGAGCGTGACCGCGGACGCCGGCGGTCCGATGGTCACACATGTCGCGCGTACGTGCGGCCGCCGAGGTCTGGTCGCAGGACGTCAGCTCGATCGCGGCTTCAAGGGCTCGACAGGGATGACGTCCCGGGAGGACGCCGATCCACCCACCGACATGTCGGCGGCCGGGAATGCCGCGGCGCCGGCGAGCGCTCTGGATGGCATGGAGCACCAGGTGGTCGTGTCGGGGGACCGCATCGAGACGGCTCGTCTCGTGCTGCGGCCGTGGACGCCGGCGGACGCACCGGCCGCGCTGGCGATCTATGGCGCCGAGGACGTGACCCGGTGGCTGAGCCCGGCCGTGGACCGGGTCACCGACCTCGCCCACATGGAGGAGCTGCTCACCCGCTGGAGCACTCAGGAGCTCGAGCCGCCGCAGCGCCGTTGGGCCGTCGAGCTCCGCGAGGGCGGGTCGCTCGTCGGGAGCACGACGCTGCGCGCGTTGCCGCCGGGCGAGGAGGACCTGGAGGTGGGCTGGCAGCTCGCGCCCACGCATTGGGGCCACGGGTATGCCACGGAGGCCGCCCACGCTGTCGCGCACTACGCGTTCGACAGCGGTGCCGAGGAGGTGTTCTCGGTGGTCCGGCCGCGCAATGTCCGCGGTGTCGCGACCGCGCGCCGGATCGGCATGGAGTGGGTGGGGGAGACCGACAAGTACTACGACCTGCGGCTGCAGGTCTACCGGCTCCGCAAGGGCGATCTCGACCTGCCGCCCGGCCGCTGACCCGGCGGCCGACCGGTCACCACAACGGTGCGCGGTGCGGCGCGTGCCGCAACGCCGTGCGGATCGCGGCGTACGCCGGCTTCGGCCGCAACCGCCGGTCGAAGGCCAGTGGGCGGCGGTGTCTGCCGTCGGGCCGGGGCCGGTCCTCCTCGAGCCAGGTGTAGCGATCGGTCAGCCCGAACGTGACGACGGACTTCACCGCGGTCTCGTCGAGGGTGACGTCGAGGTAGCGGCGGTAGACGTCGGCGACCGCACGGTCGCGGCGTCCGGCGTCGGCCGGCAGGCCGTGGTCGAGGACGTCGAGCTCGGTGACCAGGATCGTCAGCCCACGATCGGCGAGCTCACGCAGGAAAGCGCGATAGCCGCGCTCGTCGAACCGCCGGCCGAACTCGTGCGCATCCAGGTGCCCCTGGATCCCGGCCGCCTGGATCGGCACGCCCCGCCCGAGCAGATGGTCCACGGCGGTCAGGAAGGCCCGACGTCGTGCGCTCGCCCGATCGTGGGGGCCGGCGTCGGTCTCGAACCCGTACTCGTTGAGGATCCGCAGCGCACCCGGGTCCTCGTCGCGGGTCACCTCGAAGCAGGCGGCGACGTACGCCGGCCCGATCGTGTGCCACCACGGCACATCCCGGCGCAGGCCGTGCCGGTCGGCGTGCCGCGGCGCGGTGACCTCGTTGGCGACGACCCAGGCGCCCATCCGGCCCCGGTAGTGCGCGACCTCTGCCCGGACCACCCCGTACAGCAGGCGCCTCGCCTGTCGCCGGTCGAGCTCCCACAGGTCCGCCTCGGTCCAACCGGGGCCGAACCCCTGGTCCCAGACGAGGTGGGCGCCGATGACGCGCTGCCGGTGGCGCTCGGCGAACCCGACGACCCGGTCACCGCGCCGGAACGCGAGGTCCGCGTGGGGAGCAGGCTTGAGCCGGTGCCACAGCAGGTCGTCCTCGGTGAGCAGGACGCCGGCCTCCCGAGCGTGCAGCCGGCGGTAGCCGGGGTCGAGCTGCCAGGTCGCGATCGAGGATCCGAACGCGAGACCGCGGCGCTCGGCCAGGCGCCGCAGGGGGACGGGGCGGGTGCCGGCGAGGGCCGGGTCGGCCAGGGCCACCGGTGCGAGTACTGCACCGGCGAGCACCGCCCGGCGAGACGGCGCCGGCCGGTCCCCCGTCGAGAGCCGAACCACCCGTTCGACGCTACCGTCCCGCCCCGTCGGATCAGGTGCAGAAGCCGAACGTCTGCGGCTGCCCGGCCTTGATCAGCTCGTTCCAGCTCAACCCGTGCAGCACCCAGGTGCCGGTGGCCGAGGTGAACGAGTCGCTGGTCGCGTTCCAGAAGTTCGTGGGCTGCGTGGTCAGCCAGTACGTCGACGAGGTCAGCCCGGGCGTCGTGTGGTCGATGGTGGCGCGCCACTTGATGAACTCGGTGGAGGTGGTCGACACGGTGACGTTCGCGCAGTACTGCCCGCCGCCGGAGCTGGTGACGGTGGCCGAGACCGTGGCGTCGACGAGCTCCGCGTTGGCGTTCGTCGGCGCGCAGTAGCCGAAGGTCGTCGGCTGCCCGGCCTTGATCAGCTCGTTGCTGCTGGTCCCCTTCAGCACCCACGTCCCGGTGCCCGCGGTGAACGAGATGCTGGTCGCGTTCCAGAAGTTCGTGGGCTGCGCCGTGAGCCAGTACACGCCGTTGGTCAGCCCCGCGGTCGTGTGGTCGATGGTCGCGCGCCACTTGATGAACGTGGTCGACAGCGTCGAGACCGTCACGTCGGCGCAGTACTGCCCGCCGCCGGAGCTCGTGACGGCCGCGGTCACGGTCGCGTCGACCAGCGGGGACGCGGCCGACATCGGCGCGCAGTAGCTCCAGCTGGCCGGGCTGCTCGCCCGGATGTACTCGTTGCTCCCGGAGCCGCGGACCAGCCACGTGCCCGTGCCGCCGTCGAAGGAGATCGTCGTCGCGTTGCTCGTGTTGGTCGGCTCCGCGGCCAGCCAGTAGTTGTTGTCGGTCAGCCCGGGCGTGCTGTGGTCGATCGTCACCCGCCACCGGATCCAGTCGGTCGACGTCGTCGTGACCGCGACCGTCGCGCAGTACTGGCCGCCACCGGAGCTCGTCACGGTGGCGACGGCGGTGGCGTCGGCGAGGTCGGGAGGGGTCCGGGCGCCGCAGTATCCCCAGACGTACGACGCGCCCGCGGCCAGCACCGCGTTGAACGCGACACCCTTGACCCGCCACAGGTCGGGCTGGAACGACACCGTGGTGACGTTCCACGACGACGAGACCGAGGTGGCGTTGTACGGCTGCTGGGAGATGTTGAGGGTGATCTCCCACTCGACGGCCTGGTCGGCGTGGTTGGTGACCGTGACGGTCGCGCAGTACTCCAGCGCCGTCTCGCTCGTGAGGACCTGCTCGTAGGAGACCGGGTTGGCCGCGATCGAGCTCGGGACCGTGAAGGCCTGCAGGTCGGTCGACGTGAGGGCTCCGACCGGGGCCGCCTGCGCCCCCGTGGTGCTCAGGGCGGCGGCCAGCGCCGTACCGACCACCGTCGCCCGCAGCGCGACCGTGGCCGAGGGGGTGGGGCGGCGGTGACGCCGGCGGGGACCGGCGTCACCGCCCGGGGGTGGGGGTCCCCCGCGCCGGCGTGCCCACCCGAACACCGAGGCGCCGGTGAGCAGGCCGGAGACCAGTGCGAGCAGCAGTGGGGACCCGAACCAGCGCAGCACGATCCCGCCGCGCGGCACGCGCAGCACCACGCGACCCCGGATGTCCTCGTCGGTCGGTCGCCACGGATCGAGGTGCTGGTTGTTGTCACCCTGGGTCAGGTGCGAGCCGTCCGGCTGCACCTCGACGACCCGGTGCACGACCTTCAGCCCGGCCCCCGGCTCCCCGGCGGGGATGCCGTAGACGATCGGCGTCCCCACCGGGTAGGCGTCGGCGCGCCAGGTCAGCACCAGGTCGCCGGGGTCGTACGTCGGCAGCATCGACGGCCCGGACACGACCGTGACCCCGAGCCGGGCGGGGCCCCACGGTCCCGGGACGCTCACCGCGAGCACCCCGAGCATCACGCCCCACCGGAGCACGCTGAACAGGCGACGCGGCCACCTCCGCCGTCGCCTGGTCCGCTCGATCACGAGCTCCATGTGCCCCCCGGCTCACCGACGGCGCCCTCCCCGCGCCGCCGACGGGCCCGTCAGCCGCTGATGACCACGGCCAGGTCGGTCACGTCGGCCGCCGCAGCCGCCACGACGAAGTCGGCCGTCCGCTGGTCCAGGAGTCCCGTGTAGACGGGGGTGGCGACATCGGCCTCGTCCAGAGAGGCCGTGCCGTCGCTGAGCGTGATCTTGACCCGCTGGCCGATGCAGGCGGCAGCCACGTTGCTGAGCGTGACGGTCGTGACGTCGTACTCCTCGCTCGTGGCGTTGTACGACGTGGTGTAGCTGACGTCGATCCCGTCGCTGTCGCAGGGTGCGACGACGGTGGTTCCGGCGGCCAGGTCGGTCGAGTTGACGGTGCCGATCGAGGCCGCCGAGGCGACGACCGCGGCGGCGGCCGCGCCTCCCGCGCCGAGCGCGAGAACGAGCTGCTTGGACATCTGTACTCCCTAGTCTGCCCCTCCCAGGGCGCTACAGAAGTAAGTCGCGCGAGCATGCTCCATCAGACCGCCCCCAGCGCGGCATGCGTGCGCATGCTGCGACTTCCCTCCTCTGATGACCGTCGCCCGAGTGACGGCTGTGATACGCGTCACTCATACCACCGGTCTAGCCCTCCGGACCAGACCCCCCGGGCCAGACCTCCTCGGGGGTCTAGACCTCTCGTGGGGGCGGGACGGGTGCGGGGCTCAGCGCTTGGCGCGGCGGACCACCGCGTGCAGGTCGAACTTCGCCTGGTTGTCGCGCGCCCGGCCCTGGCAGGACCAGTCGGTGCGGTGCCAGCAGGAGAACCGGGTCGAGGCGTTGACCAGCACGACCGTCACCGACTTCACGCGCACCTTCGGCAGGGAGAGGACGGCCGCGCCGCGGCCGCGGTCGTTCAGCCGGACCGTACGCCGGTCGACGCCGCGCTTGGTCCGCACGACGAGGCTGACCCCGGGGTCGGTCTTCGCGGCCGGGCCGTCGACCGCGACCTTGAGCTGCCACCGCTTGCCCGCGAGGGCCCCGTCGGGGCGCACCACGACGCTGCGTGCCGCCATGTGGTTGATCTTCAGGGTGGTGGCGCCGCGCGGGTCGGCCTTCGTGAGCGCCCAGGTCTTCGCCGGCGACGGTGCCGACCAGCCCTCGCCCTCGGCGTAGCTGCGCGCCGGGGTGATGTTGGCGGAGGCGAAGGAGCGGTAGACGCTCGGGAACCCGCCGCGCTTGCTCAGCACGGTCTTGACCGCGGCGGTGGAGTACTGACGCCCGGAGCCCGGGTACGCGCCGGCCTTGGTCCAGATCGAGCGGACGATGCCGTTGCCGAACCGCTGCGAGAGGTACTCGAAGAACAGCCAGTTGCCGTACTGGTTGAACCGCTGCTGGTTGAACAGGTCCAGCGGCTGCGCCGGGGCGCCGAGCTGGCCGTAGGGGAGGTACTGGCGGTTGTCGTTGACGTTGTCGGCGATCCGCTCCTCCATCCAGGTCGCGGACGCCTCCATGAGCCACGGGTCCTCGCCGTAGTCGTAGGCGAACTGCACCGCGTGGAAGAACTCGTGTGCGCCGGTGACCCGCAGGCTCGCCCGCGGCGGGGCGTTGTACTGCGCCTGGGCGAAGTCGTTGTCGAGCACGCAGTAGCCCGAGGCGAGCCACTTCTGGTTCGGCGCCTGGCGCTCGGGGACGCAGTAGCCGTAGAGGCCCCGGCTGCCGAGCTCCTTGAGGTAGACGTCGAACTTCGAGTCGCCCCCGCGCCGGCGGTCGCTGATCGGGGCGCGGTAGCCCATCTTCTTGACCTCGGTGCGCCAGACCTTGTTCATGAACGCGAGGTTGATGTCGACCCAGTCCTGGCTCGGCGGCGCATCGGCGGTGCTGGTCACCCAGTGCAGGCACAGGTGGCTGCGGCACTTCTTCTCGGCCGGCACCGTGTAGCCGTCGCCGAGCCGGTCGGCCGCCCCGTCGGTGGGACGCGCGAGCAGGCCCTGGGCCGTGCGCCGACCTGCGGCGTCGAGCCCCGGCAGGGCCCGGAACAGGTCGCGCAGCGCCAGCGTGGCGTCCG
>NZ_DASWVI010000458.1:0-3596 GCF_036401255.1 Nocardioides sp.
CTGCCCCAGGCGGTCCGGATCATGCTCCCCTCGATCGTCAGCCAGTGCGTGGTGGCCCTCAAGGACACCAGCCTCGGCTACTACATCGTCGCGCCCGGTCTCACCGCGGTCGGCAAGCAGATCTATCTGGAGTTCTTCAACCAGGTCCCGACGGCGATCGTCCTGGCCGCGCTCTACATCACCTGCAACCTGCTGCTCACGGCCCTGGCGACCTGGCTCCAGCGTCGGTACGTCGGGGAGCGCAGCCCCGTGGACACCAGTCGGGCCGGCAACCTCGACGGCGGCCGCAACGCCTGACCGGCGCGGGCCGGTGTGCCTCGGACCGCGTCGGGTACCGGGCGGCCATGACCACCGCACCGTTCGAGCCCGACCCGACCATCGACCCCGACATCGTCCCCGGCTCGGACCCGGAGACCGCACCGGACCCGGTCGCGCCCGGGGAGACCGGGGTCCCCGACGCACCCGAGCCGCAGCCGACCGAGTCCTGACCGAAACACCTCGGCCCGCCCGGCGTGCGCCGGGCGGGCCGAGGTCGTGCGTGCCGGGTCAGCGGCGCCAGTGGACCTCCCAGGTGACGTTGTCACCGTGCTGCTGGGTCCAGAACGTGCGCCAGGTCGCCGACCACGGGTTCGGGATCTTCGCGCCGAGCAGGCCGGCCGCCGTCGGGTCGCCGTCGGAGACGTGGATGCCGGTGATCTCGTTGTCGCCGTCGTTGTACGACGGGCCGCTGGTCGCGTCGAACGTCGCGGATGCGTCGCGACCCTCGGCGAGCCAGCGCACCGCCCGCGGGGCCCGGTCCCGGCCGGCCGCCCGGTGGCCGCGCTGGCCGCCGAGGTCGTAGAGGAAGCCGGAGTCGAGGGCGTCGCGCTGCGCGTGCAGGCCGTCGCCGGCGTCCTCGACGACCAGCAGGTCGTCCTTGGTGAGGAACGCGATGTTGTCCAGGCCGGCGTGCGCCTTGTCGCCCACCGCGGCGATCGAGATCGTCCCGGTGGCGGCGCTCGGGCTCGACTGGGACACCTTGAAGACCCCGCCGTACGCACCGGGGAGCGTGCTGGCGGTGCTGGTGTCGCCGGTCTCGGTGAAGTAGAACTCGCGGAACCCGGTGCCCGGCCGGAAGACGCCGTTCTCCGGACGCTTGAGCGGCGTGGCGCCGGCCGCCTTCGCGGCGGCGGTGGCGTCGAAGGCCTCGGCGGCACCGTCGTGGACGGTCACCCAGCGGGTCTTGAACGACGTGCCGTAGGTGTGCAGCTGGGCAAGGAACGCGTCGGTCGGGTCGGCCTGCAGCTGGTCGGCGGTCACCGGGGTGCCGTCCTTGCGCAGGATCTGCAGCGCCTGCAGGGCTCCGCCCTGGGTGAGGTCGGCCTTGTCGGTGGGCACGAAGCGGTAGACGTAGCTGTTCGGGGCCTTGCCGCCGGACACCGAGGTGCCGCCGATGTCCTCGACCAGCCAGACGTTGCCGTCCTTGTCGTTCTGCACGCCCTCGTAGCCGCCGGAGCCGAGCGCGTCGAGCCGGACGGCCTTGCCGTCCACGGCGTCGCCGTTCGCGTCGAGGGCGACGCCGAGGACCCCGCCGTTGGGCGCCTTGGCCTCGGCGGTGAGCAGCAGCTGGTGGGAGAACGGGTCCCAGGTGATGCCGTCGATCGTCGGGTAGGCGTTGCCGGCGTCGTCGACGTCGGAGATCAGCGTGACCCGCTTGGCCGGGTCGGGCTCGTCGAGGTCGATGCGGGTGACGTAGCCGCGCGGGCCGCCCTCGTGGCCCTGGTAGAGGTAGTGCCGGCCGCCGAAGGTGAGGTAGACGTTCTTGTCCGGCTCGGTCTTGCGGGCCTCGTCGGAGGTCTGCGTGAGCGGGCCGCCGGCCTGCGTGTTGTAGCCGTAGTGGGTGACGCCGTTGGCGGTGTCGGGGTTGGCCAGCGGCAGCGCGCCCCAGGCGACCGAGCTCTGCATGGCGGAGGAGGTCAGCACGTTGTTCTGGACGCCCGATCGCGGGTTGGCGCTCGGGACGTTGGCCACCGTCGGGCCGTCGTGGCCGGAGCCACCGTGGCCGGAGCCGCCGTGCGCGATGGCCGGCGCGACGGTCAGGCCGGCGAGGCCGCCGGCCAGGAGCGCGCCGGCGAGGCCGGCGCGGGAGATGCGCTGAGGTGTCACGATGAACCTTTCGGGAGAAGCCGTGGATGTGCCGATCCGAGACCCCCGACCCGGACATCCGGAGCCTCGACGCCTGCCGTGACCGGCAGGCGTCCGCGGCGTGAACACCTGGGCTACGCTGCGCGGCGTGTGGTCCTACGGCTCGCGCGGCTCGATCCTGTCGCTGTGGTCGGACGGCTCCGTGCTGTCGATCGGCAGCATCGGATCGGTCGCGTCCTTCGGCAGCCTCGGCTCGGTGATGTCGGCCGGCTCGGTGGGCTCGCTGATGTCGGCGGCCTCGGTGCTGTCCTTCCAGAGCTCGGCCTCCGTGCTCTCCCGCGAGAGCAACGGCGCGGCGTTCTCCTACCAGTCCCACCGCGCGCTGCGGGGCTTCCGTGAGCACGGCGACCTGAGGGTCTGGCCCGGTCTGGTCGCCGGATCGGTGCTGCTGAGCGCCGCAATCACCGGGTTCGCCGTACGCCGCGCGCTGCGCTGAGCCATCCTGGTCGCACCATGTCCAGCCACCTCGATCGTCGTGGCCTGCTCCTGGCGGGTGCCGGGATCGCCACCACCGCCGCCCTGGTCACCTTCGAGCCGGCCGCCGCCGGGGAGGCGGTGACGAAGACCTTCCGAGGTCACTTCTCGCCCACGGACACCGAGGACTGGCGCTACCTGCCGTTCCGGGTGCCGAAGGGCGTGCGCCAGATCGAGGTCTCCTACTCCTACCCGCCGCCGTCGGACACCGGGTGGGGCTTCAGCACGAACGTCATCGACATCGGCATCTTCGACCCCTCCGGCATCGGCCTCGGCAACGCCGCCGGCTTCCGCGGCTGGTCCGGCGGGGCCCGGTCGTCGTTCCGGATCAGCCGCGGCTCGGCGACGCCCGGCTACCTCCCGGGACCGATCACCCCCGGCCGGTGGCGGGTGGCGCTCGGCCCCTACCAGATCCTCCGCGACCGGGTGCCCTACGAGGTGCGGGTGACGCTGCGCTTCGGGCGGCCCGGGCCGGCCTTCCACCCGGCGCCGGCGCCGGGCGCGATCGCGGGCACCGGACCGGGGTGGTACCGCGGCGACCTGCACGTCCACACCGTCCACTCCGACGGCGCGCAGACCCAGCGCGCGGTGGTCGAGGACGCCCGGGCGGCGGGTCTCGACTTCATCGGCACCGCGGAGCACAACACCAGCACCGCCCAGCGGACCTGGGGCCGGTACGTGACCGACGACCTCCTGGTGATCCCCGGCGAGGAGGTCACGACCCGGGCCGGGCACTGGCTGGCGACCGGCGTGCCGGCCGGCACCTGGATCGACTGGCGCTACCGCCCCGAGGACGACCGCCTGGCCGGCTTCACCCAGCGGGTCCGCGACCTCGGCGGCCTGTCGGTCGCCGCGCACCCCAACATCCCCGTCCCCTCGATCCGCTGGGACTTCGACCCCGGCTTCGCCGAGGTCGACGCGGTCGAGGTGTGGAACGG
>NZ_DASWVI010000459.1:0-2851 GCF_036401255.1 Nocardioides sp.
CGCGCCGACGCGCCGGGGCGGGTCAACCACCTCGGCGAGGAGCTGCTCGGTCCGACGCTGATCGCCTTCGGCACGCCCGCGCAGAAGGAGCGCTTCTTGCCGAAGATCGTCGCGGTCGAGGAGCTGTGGGCCCAGGGCTACTCCGAGCCCGACGCCGGGTCCGACCTCGCCAACGTGCAGACCAGGGCGCGGCGGGACGGCGACGAGTGGGTCATCGACGGGCAGAAGGTGTGGACGTCCAACGCCCACCTCAGCCAATGGGCGTTCGTCGTGTGCCGGACCGAGCCCGGCTCGAGTCGCCACCACGGCCTGTCGTTCCTGCTCGTGCCGCTCGATCAGGACGGCGTCGAGATCCGCCCGATCGAGCAGCTGACCGGCGGATCCGAGTTCAACGAGGTCTTCTTCACCGGGGCGCGGACCGCCGCCGACCTCGTGGTCGGCGAGCCGGGGGAGGGGTGGCGGGTGGCGATGGCGCTGCTCGGGTTCGAGCGCGGCGTGTCCGTCCTGGGCCAGGTCGTCGGCTTCGCACGAGAGCTGTCCGGCGTCGTGGAGCTCGCCCGCGAGACCGGCGCGATCGACGATGCCGTGCTGCGCGACCGGCTGGCCGGCTTGCAGGTGGAGCTCGAGGTGATGCGCTTCCAGGCGCTGCGCGGCCTCGCCACGACCGACCCCGGCTCCGCCTCGGTGTTCAAGCTCGTGTGGGCCGGCTGGCACCGGCGGCTCGGCGAGGTCGCGATGGACGTCGCCGGCACGGGCGGGCTGACCGCCGGTGCGCCGTACGAGCTCGACCGCTGGCAGCGGCTCTTCCTGTTCTCGCGCGCCGACACGATCTACGGCGGCAGCGACGAGGTCCAGCGCAACATCCTCGCCGAGCGCGTGCTCGGCCTACCGAAGGAGCCCCGCGGATGACCGCGCCCGCCACCGTCCCCACCTACGTCCCCGGACACGGACTGCTCGACGGCAGGGTCGTGGTCGTCACCGCCGCGGCCGGCGCCGGCATCGGCGCTTCGGTCGTGCGCCGGGCGCTCGAGGAGGGTGCCCGGACCGTGGTGTTCAGCGACACCCACGAGCGCCGGCTCGCCGAGGCCGAGGAGTCGCTGGCGGCGGAGTACGGCGCCGAGCGGGTGCGCCAGCAGGTCTGCGACGTCACCGACGAAGCGCAGGTGCAGGCGCTGCTGGACATCGCCGACCAGCTCGGCGGGGTCGACGTGATGGTCAACAACGCCGGGCTCGGCGGCACGGCGAGCGTGCTGGAGATGACCGACGAGCAGTGGCTGCGCGTCCTCGACATCACGCTGACCGGCACGTTCCGCTGCGTGCGCGCCGCCGGGCAGCGGATGACGGCGGCCGGCCGGCCCGGGGTGATCGTCAACAACGCCTCGGTGATCGGCTGGCGGGCGCAGGAGGGCCAGGCCCACTATGCGGCTGCCAAGGCGGGCGTGATGGCGCTGACCCGGTGTGCCGCCCTCGATCTCGCCCCGCACGGCATCCGCGTCAACGCGGTCGCACCGAGCCTGGCGATGCACCCGTTCCTGGCCAAGGTCACCTCCGACGAGCTGCTGGACGAGCTGAAGGGCCGTGAGGCGTTCGGCCGGGCCGCCGAGCCCTGGGAGGTCGCGAACGTGATGGTGTTCCTGGCGAGCGACTACTCGTCGTACATGACCGGTGAGGTGGTCTCCGTGAGCAGTCAGCGAGGCTAGGACCATGGTTCCGACGACCGAACCCGCCATCCACTCCCGCCGCACCGAGCTGCTCGGCATCGCCGCCGGCCTGTTCGCCGAGAAAGGCTTCAAGAACACCACGGTGCGCGACATCGCCGACGCGGCCGGCATCCTCTCGGGGAGCCTCTACCACCACTTCGACTCCAAGGAGTCGATGGTCGACGAGATCCTGCGGACGTTCCAGGAGGAGCTGTTCGGCCAGTACGACGACATCATCGCCAGCGACCTCGACCCCCGGTCCAAGCTCGAGCGGGCCGTGGTCGTGTCGTTCGAGGCGATCGACAAGCACCGCGACGAGGTGGCGATCTTCCAGAACGAGGCCGCCTACCTGCTGACGTTCGACCGGTTCTCCTACCTGGCCGACCGCAACCGGCAGTCCCGTGACGTCTGGTTGACGCTGCTGCGCAGCGGCGTCGAGGCCGGCGTCCTGCGCGACGACCTGGACCTGGAGCTGACCTACCGCTTCATCCGCGACACCGTCTGGGTCGCCGTGTCCTGGTACCGCCCCGGCGGCCGGCGCACGCACACCGAGATCGCGCGACAGTACCTGTCCATCCTGCTCGAAGGGATCCAGTCATGAGCGTGGCCTACATCGTCGACGCCGTCCGCACCCCGGTCGGCAAGCGCGGGGGAGCGCTGGCCGGCGTCCACTCCGCCGACCTGGCCGCGCACTCGATCGGCGCGCTGGTGCGGCGCACCGGGATCGACCCGGGCGCCGTCGACGACGTGATCCTCGGCTGCTGCGACACGATCGGCTCGCAGGCCGGTGACGTGGCGCGCACCGCCTGGCTGGTCGCGGGGCTGCCCGACCACGTGCCGGGCGTGACGATCGACCGGCAGTGCGGGTCGTCCCAGCAGGCGGTGCACTTCGCCGCGCAGGGCGTCATGTCCGGCACCCAGGACCTCGTCGTCGCCGGCGGCGTGCAGAACATGAGCGCGATCCCGATCTCGGCGGCGATGATCGTCGGGCAGCAGTACGGCTTCTCGACGCCGTTCGCGGAGTCGCCGGGCTGGCAGGCGAGGTACGGCGACCAGGAGGTCAGCCAGTTCCGCTCCGCGGAGATGATCGCGGAGAAGTGGGACCTCTCGCGCTCCGAGATGGAGGAGTTCGCGCTCCTCTCGCACGAGCG
>NZ_DASWVI010000460.1:0-1615 GCF_036401255.1 Nocardioides sp.
AGGTGGTCGACGGGGTTGCGCTCGACGGAGAACGCCTCCGGGTTGTCGTACTGTCGCGGGTCATGGTTGCCGGCCCCGAAGAGGATCGCGACCTGCGAGCCAGCCGGCACGAGGGCGCCGTCGATCTCGACGTCCTTGATCACCTTGCGGCCCCAGGCGTGCAGCGGCGCCCAGTAGCGGAGGACCTCGTTGAAGGCCGCCGGCACCAGCGAGAGGTCCTTGCGCACGAGCGCGAGCTGGTCGGGGTGTGCCGCGAAGAGGGCGACGATGTTGCCGATGGCCGCGATGGTCGAGTCGACGCCGGCACCGAGGTACTGGTGGATGATGTGGCCCGCCGTGCCCTCCGGGATGTCGCCCCTGGTCTCGGCGTCGAAGACGCCGCGTCCCACCGATCCCGGCGACAGGTCGTCGGCGGTGACCGTCGAGCACCAGCCGTAGAGCTCGCCCGCGATCGGGAAGTTCTCCGCGGTGCGCTGGTTCATCGGGCCGATGACCTGCATCGCCGCCTGGCCCCACCGCAGCATGTTGTCGCGGACCGGTCCGGTGAACCCGATCAGGTCGGCGACGACCTCGAGGGGGAAGGCGCGAGCCAGGGCGTCGATCGCCTCGAACGAGCCCTGCTCGACGAGGTCGGCGACCAGCGCGTCGGCCTTCGCGTCGATCGTCACCTTGAGGGTGCGCAGGGCGCGAGGCGACAGGTTCTCGGTGAGCACGGCCCGAAGCTGCGTGTGCAGGGGAGGGTCGGAGGCGAGCGACGTGCCCGTCAGGGCCTCGTTGACCATCGGGTTGAACCCGATGGACGTCGAGGAGAAGGTCTCCCAGTCGCCGAGGGCGGCGCGGATCGTGTCGTAGCGCGTCAGCGCGTAGACATCGTTCTTCGGCACGTGGACCACGGCGGCGGTCTCGCGGAGCTCACGGAAGGTCGGGTAGGGGTCGACCAGGACGTCGTCGGCAAACAGGTCGAGGTCTGCCGGTGCGGTGGCAGGAGTTTTGCTTGACATGGTGTTCAGTGAATGGGCTACCCGTAAGATCTGTCCAACGCATGTTTCGGATAGCACCACATGCACGCGACGAATCATGTCGAGGCCGGCGCGTGGTGCCGGCCCTTCCCGCCCCCGAGCTCAGTTGATGGAGTCGGGCTTGCCGCGACGCAGGGCGGTGGTGGCCGCGTCCTTGAGCCGGTCCTTGGGAGGGAGCTGGTCGGTGGGGCGGATCCGCTTGGTCAGGTCGGCCCCCCGCAGCAGCGCGCTCAAGGGCACGTCGCTCGGCGGGTACACGGTGACCGCGGTGTCGCCGCTGAAGACGAGCCAGAGGGACTGGTCGCCCTTGTAGACCTTGAGGATGCTGCCGTCGCTGATGGTCCTGGCGTGCCCCAGCGCGGCCTTGCGCGCCTTCTCGCTGGCGACGATCTTCTGCGCGGCCTCCTTGGCGGGCTCGCGCAGGGCCTTGGAGGCGACCCAGACCTGGGGGCCGTACTTCGTGCCCAGCTTGATCGCCGTGCCGACGAGCTTTCCCTTTCCTGCCATGCCTGCGACTCCTCACGATGGATCGTCCGCCGCCGATGACGGCCCACTCCCAAACCCTAACCGTGCCTAGGGTGGTGGCATGAGCGAGA
>NZ_DASWVI010000461.1:0-21725 GCF_036401255.1 Nocardioides sp.
GTGAGGCCCGGGGCGAGCTCGGCGCGCTCGCCGTTGGCCCAGGCATCGGCGTCGGCGGGGGGCGCGCCGAGGACGTCCTCGACGGCCGCGGGCGCGACCCGGGCGCAGAACGCGTCGCGCGCCACGGTGAGCGTGTCGGTCGCGATCTCGTCGAGCGGGGTGCTGCTCGCCGACGGCGGCGCCGGCTCCGGCTCGGCGCCGTCCTCGCAACCGGTCGCGAGCACGAGCAGCGCCGCCAGCGCACCCGTCACCGCAGCGACGGAACGGGCACGCACATCGGGCACGAGCACAACCTACGCGGGTGCTTGAATGCGAGGGTGAAGGTGCCCGCCGACGTCCGGTCAGCCGCCGAGGCCCAGCTGGCGGGCCTCAGCCCACACCGCCGGGACACCTTCGGGCTCCGGCTGGAGCGCTGGTGGGAGGACCTGCGCGTCGCGCTCGCCGAGCTGTACGACGACCCCGACGCGGTGGCTCGGCGCCTGGTGGCGGTCGCGGCCGCGGGCTACGCCGCGCGCACCGACGACCTGCACCGGCTCGACGAGCGGCGGCTGCTCGAGCCGGACTGGCTGCAGCAGCCGCGGATGTTCGGCTACGCCTGCTACACCGAGCGGTTCGGCGGCGACCTGACCGGCCTGCGCGACCGGCTCGACCACCTCGAGGACCTGGGCGTCACCTACCTGCACCTGATGCCGCTGCTGCAGCCGCGCGAGGGCGACAACGACGGCGGCTACGCCGTCGCCGACTACCGCACGGTGCGCCCCGACCTCGGCACCACCGAGGACCTGGCCGAGCTGGCCGCCGTGCTCCGGGGCCGCGGGATCAGCCTGGTGATCGACCTCGTGCTCAACCACGTCGCCCGCGAGCACGAGTGGGCGCGGCGCGCCCGAGCCGGGGAGCAGGCGTACGTCGACTACTTCCACGTCCATCCCGACCGCGCCGTGCCGGACGCCTACGAGGCGACGCTGCCGGAGGTCTTCCCTGACTTCGCGCCGGGCAACTTCACCTGGGACGAGGAGCTGCGGGCCTGGGTGTGGACCACGTTCAACGAGTGGCAGTGGGATCTCAACTGGGCCAACCCCGCCGTGCTCGTCGAGTTCGCCGACATCGTCGTCACGCTGGCCAACCTGGGCGTCGAGGTGCTGCGCCTCGACGCGATCGCGTTCGTGTGGAAGCGGCTCGGCACCACCTGCCAGAACCAGCCCGAGGTGCACGCCGTCACGCAGGCGCTGCGCGCGGTCGCCCGGCTGGCCGCCCCGGCGCTCGCGTTCAAGGCCGAGGCGATCGTGGGGCCGCGCGACCTGGTGCAGTACCTCGGGCTCGGCGCGCACGCCGGCCGGGTCAGCGACCTGGCCTACCACAACAGCCTGATGGTGCAGGTGTGGTCGATGCTGGCCACCCGGAGCACCGCGCTGACGCGGCACGCCCTCGCGGCGCTCCCGGCGGCGCCGCCGACGTCGACCTGGATCACCTACGCCCGCTGCCACGACGACATCGGCTGGGCGATCGACGACGGCGACGCCGCCGCCGTGGGTCTCGACGGCGGCCTGCACCGGCGGTTCCTCGCCGACTGGTACGCCGGGGAGTTCCCCGGCTCGTGGGCCGACGGGCTGGTCTTCCAGCACAACCCCGAGACCGGTGACAAGCGCATCAGCGGTACGGCGGCGTCGCTGGTCGGCCTGCCCGAGGACACCGACGGCGGGTTGGCCCGCATGTTCCTGGCCCACGCGATCGTCGCCGGCTGGGGCGGGATCCCGGTGGTGTGGAGCGGCGACGAGCTCGGCCAGCCCAACGACCCGCAGTGGGCCACCGAGCCCGGCCACGAGGACGACAACCGGTGGGCACACCGGCCGCGGCTCGACCCCGCCCGCGCCGTGCAGCGCCACGACCTGCGCACGGTGCCGGGGCGGGTGTTCTCGGGGCTCGCCCACCTCGCCCGGGTCCGTGCCGGGCTGCCGCAGCTGCACGCGGCCGCGCCGAGCGAGGTCCTCGGGGACACCGACGACGGCGTGCTCGCGTGTGTGCGGCGTCACCCGAGCGGCCCGATGGTCACCCTCTACAACGTCACGCCCACCCCGCGTCCGTTCCCGATGCACCGGCTGGGGGAGTGCGGGCTCGGGTCGCCGTACGACGCCCTCGGCGGCCACCCGGTCACGTGCGGCGAGGACGGCCAGGTGTGGCTCCCGCCGTACGCCGCCTGGTGGGTCGTCGACGGAGCGGGTCCCCGATCGCATTAGGCCCAGGGTCTACGCTCGACTCCCGTGATCCGGTTCGAGAAGGTGGTCAAGACCTACCCCGGCCAGGCGAGCCCGGCGCTCGACCAGGTCTCCGTCGACGTCGACAAGGGCGAGTTCGTGTTCCTCGTCGGCACCTCCGGATCGGGCAAGTCCACGTTCCTGCGGCTGGTGCTCCGCGAGTACCGCGCCACCTCCGGGCGCATCTACGTCGCCGGCAAGGAGATCAACCGGCTCGCCAGCTGGAAGGTCCCGCGGATGCGCCGCCAGATCGGCACCGTGTTCCAGGACTTCCGGCTGCTGCCCAACAAGAGCGTCGCCGAGAACGTCGCGTTCGCGTTGCAGGTGATCGGCCGCTCGCGCTCGGAGATCAACCGGCTGGTGCCCGAGACGCTCGAGCTGGTCGGCCTGGAGGGCAAGGGCGACCGGATGCCCGACGAGCTCTCCGGCGGTGAGCAGCAGCGGGTCGCGATCGCGCGCGCGTTCGTGAACCGGCCGATGATCCTGATCGCCGACGAGCCGACCGGCAACCTCGACCCGACCACGTCGGTGGGCATCATGAAGCTGCTCGACCGGATCAACCGCACCGGCACCACCGTGATGATGGCCACCCACGACGCCGGCATCGTCGACCAGATGCGCAAGCGCGTCATCGAGCTCGCCGACGGCCGGGTCGTCCGCGACCAGGCCCAGGGCATCTACGGCCACTGATCCGCCACCCGACCGCCACCCGAACGAGGACCCCGACTCCCACATGCAGCTTCGTTACGTCTTCTCCGAGCTCGGCCAGGGCCTGCGCCGCAACCTGTCGATGCACCTGGCGGTGATCTTGACGCTGTTCGTCTCCCTGACCCTGGTGGGCCTGGGCGTGCTGCTGAACCAGCAGGCGACCAAGGCCGCCGACCAGTGGGGCTCGGAGCTGCAGATCACGGCGTTCCTGTGCAAGGCGCGCGACGACAACCCGGCCTGCACCGGCGAGGTCACCGACGCCCAGAAGGAGCGGATCACCAAGGTCATCGAGGACAACCCCGAGGTCGCCGACTACCGCTTCGAGTCCAAGGAGGAGGCCTTCGCGAAGATCAAGGACCTCCTCGGGCCGGACAAGTTCGAGGGCCCCAACCCCGCCGCCACCGCCGACGACATGCCGGAGTCGGTGTGGATCACGCTCAAGGACCCCGACGAGTACGCCGGCATCGAGAGCGCCGTCGTCGGGCTCGACGGCGTCTCCAACGTGCGCGACCAGCGCAAGGTCGTCGGCCCGGTCCTCCAGGGGCTGCGGGTGATGCAGTGGGGCGCCTTCTGGATCGCGGCGTTCCTGGTGCTCGCCGCGCTGCTGCTGGTCGCCAACACGATCCGGCTCGCGGCCTTCGCCCGGCGCCGTGAGATCGGCATCATGCGCCTGGTCGGCGCGTCCACGCTCTACATCGCGTTGCCGTTCATCATGGAGTCCCTGGTGACCGCGGCGATCGCCGTCGCGGTGTCGGTCGGCACGCTCGGGGCGTTCATGTGGTTCGCGGTGCACGGGCGGCTGGAGGATCTCGTGGGCTTCATCCCGTGGATCGGGGCCAGCGAGTTCACGGTCGCCGCGGTGTGGGTGGCGATCCTCGGCCCGGTGCTCACGTTGTTGCCGACACTCGTGCTGACGCGCAAATACCTCAAAGTGTGACCGCCGCACGTTACCGTCGAGGAGTTCTCTTCCCCGAACACGTGAAGGCAGCCCGGTGCGTCTCTTCCCCCGTACCTCACGCCGACGCCTGGCAGCGGCCGTCGCCGCCTGCTCGCTGGCGGTCGGCGCGCTCGCCGTACCGCAGGCGTTCGCCGAGCCCAAGGATCTCAAGAACAAGCAGAAGCACGCCCAGCAGCAGGTCCGCAGCGCTCAGCACGACCTCGACGAGTCCAGCGCCCGGCTGCGCAACGCCCAGGGCGCCCTGGAGCGCGCGGTCCGCGACCTGCAGAAGGCCCGCGGCGAGTTCCAGGCCGCCAGCGCCCGGCTGGACGCCGCCGAGATCCGCGACCAGCAGATGCAGTCGCGCCTCGAGGCCGCCGAGCAGCGGCTCTCCGACGCACAGACCGACCTCGCCGACGGGCAGGCGGCGCTGGCCGACCAGCGGCTCAAGCTCACCGACACCGTCACCGACATCTACGAGCAGGGCGACCCGCAGCTGCTCGCGTTCGCGACGATCCTGGAGTCGCGCAGCACCGCCGACCTGACCCGCCAGTCGGCGCTCAACGACGTGATCGTCGGTCGTGAGGCCCGCGCCTACGACGACCTGCACGCCGCCGAGGTGCTGCTCCAGGTCCGGGAGAACCAGGTCCAGAGCGCCCGCGACGACGTCGAGGTCCAGCGCGAGGCCGCCGCCGAGCACCTCGTGACCATGGAGCAGCTGCACACCCAGGCCCGCGACGCCCGCAACAAGGTCGTCGCCCTGGTCGAGACCCGCCGCGACGCCCGCGCCAAGGCCGTCCGCGCCCGCCAGCACGACCGCCGCGAGCTGCGCGAGGCCAAGCAGCGGGAGAACCGGATCAAGCAGCAGATCCTGGCCGCCGCCCGCCGCGCCAAGGGCGGCTACCGCGGCCCCACCAACGGGCTGATGATCCGGCCGGTCCCGGGTGTGGTCACCTCGTCGTACGGCTACCGGATCCACCCGATCTACCACTACTGGGGCCTGCACGACGGCACCGACTTCGGCGTCTCGTGCGGTGAGGGGATGCGGGCCGTCGCCTCCGGCACCGTGATCGCGAAGTACTACTCCTCGGTCTACGGCAACCGCCTCTACCTCAGCCTCGGCCAGATCAACGGCAAGAACGTCACCGCGGTCTACAACCACGCCACCGGCTACCGCGTCGGCGTCGGGGAGCACGTCCGCCAGGGCGAGGTCGTCGGGTACGTCGGCTCCACCGGCTGGTCGACCGGCTGCCACCTGCACTTCACGATCCTGGTCAACGGCAGCTCGGTCGACCCGATGAACTGGCTGCCCTGAGCGGTGCACGACGTCGAGTCGGCGCCAGTTTCCCCCTGAGCCACGCCGAGTCGGCGCCAGTTTCTGGAAACTGGCGCCGACTCGGCAGTACGAAGGTCTCGCGCGGGACGTCCTGGTGTGATGCACTCCTCCGGTCGGGGGTCTGACCCCAGGGAGCAACACAGATGAAGAAGATGTTCTACGCGGTGCTGGCTGCCGCGCTGCTGCCGGTGCTCTTCCTCGCGCGCCCCGCCGCCGCGAGCACCGGAGGCACGTTCGACGCGTCCAACCAGTACTCCAACGTGGGCCTGATCCTGTTCTACGACGCCACCGGTCGCTACCGCTGCAGCGCGACGCTGATCAGCCCGACGGTGCTGGTGACGGCCGCGCACTGCACCGACGGCGACGTCGGCAGCGTGCTGGTCGACTTCCGCAACTTCATCGCCGACACCGGGCCCTCGCCGTACGCCCCGGCCGCGGACCCGTCCGCCGGCTACACCGACCAGGAGATCGCGGACATGGGCTTCGTGTCCGGCACGGCCCACACCCACCCGCAGTACTCCGACTTCACCGACATGGACAACTGGAACGACGTCGGCGTGGTCGTGCTCGACGAGCCCGTCGACATCGCCCCGGCCACCCTCGCCGGGCTCGGCACGTTGGACCAGATCGGGACCAACAACCTGCGCAAGACGCTGTTCCGCGCGGTCGGCTACGGCACCGAGGTGCGCAAGTCCGACACCGGCCCGCAGAACCCGACCCCGCAGAGCTACCCGCTCGAGCGCCGGTACGTCGACATGCCCGGCCAGAAGCTCACGCCGCAGATCCTGCAGACCAACGGCAACGAGCGCGACGTGTTCGGCAGCGGCGGCACCTGCTTCGGCGACTCCGGCGGCCCGGTGTTCTACCAGGGCGAGATCGTCGCGGTCACCAGCTACGGCTACACCTCGAACTGCCGCTACCTCGGCGGCTACCAGCGCGTCGACATCGCCGTCACCCAGGACTGGGTCAACTCCTTCCTGTCCTGAACGCCGAGTCGGCGCCAGTTTCCGGCTGATCCCCGCCGAGTCGGCGCCAGTTTCTGGAAACTGGCGCCGACTCGGCATTGCGGTTGCGGCTGTTGAGAGAATGGGCGGATGGCCAAGGAGCAGGGGCGCAAGCTGATCGCGCAGAACAAGAAGGCGCGGCACGACTACCACATCGAGGACACCTACGAGGCCGGCCTGGTCCTCCAGGGCACCGAGGTGAAGTCGCTGCGGCAGGGGCGTGCCTCCCTGGTCGACGGGTTCGTGGACATCGACGGCCACGAGGCCTGGCTGCACGGCGTGCACATCCCGGAGTACTCCCAGGGCACCTGGACCAACCACGCCGCCCGGCGCAAGCGCAAGCTGCTGCTCAACCGCGATGAGATCGACAAGATCGAGCGCCGGGTCAACGAGAAGGGCCTCACGGTGGTCCCGCTGGCGTTGTACTTCAAGGACGGCCGGGCCAAGGTCGAGATCGCGCTCGCCAAGGGCAAGAAGTCGTGGGACAAGCGGGCCGCGCTCGCCGAGCGCCAGGCCAACCGGGAGACCGAGCAGGCGATCGGCCGCCGGATGAAGGGGATGACCGACTAGATCCGGCTAGAACCGGCTAGATCCGGTCGAAGCAGTCCGAGCCCTCGTCGCGCAGCACCTTGCGCTGGGTGGGCCGCGCCTCGGCGTACCGTTGCTGGCCGGCCTCGGTGAGCGTGATGTACTGCGCGCGCCGGTCCATCTCACACGCCTTGCGGCTCACGAGCCCGTCGCGCTCGAGCCGGGTGACCAGGCGGGACAGCGCGCTCTGGGACAGGTGGGCGCTCTCGGCGAGCGTCGTCATCCGCAGGCTGCACTCGTCGGCCTCGGCGAGCTGCTGGAGCACCTCGAACTCACTGGCCGAGAGGTCGTGCGCGGCGCCGAGCTCGCGGTCCAGCGAGCACATGAGCCGCTGGTAGCGCCCCATCAGCTGGTGCCACTCGGCAGCCAGCGCGTCGTCGTCGCTCGGCCGTGCCATGGGGGCAGGGTACCACATTCGCGCGCATAAGATGTTTCCGCAAATAATGCTTGTGCATTCGATGCACATGCATAAGCATGGTCGTCATGACCTCGACCGTGACCCCGGCCATCGCGACGCCGGATCTCGTCTCATCCCCTGACCCCCAGCTCCACTCCCACATCGAGTCCGCGGACGGGTGGACCGCCCGCACCTGGCTCCTCCTCGTCGTCCTGTGCGGCGCGCTGTTCCTCGACGGTCTCGACATCTCGATGGTCGGGGTGGCGCTGCCGTCGATCGGCGCCGACCTCGGTATGTCCGCGAGCGCGCTGCAGTGGATCGTCTCCGGCTACGTCCTCGGGTACGGCGGGCTGCTGCTGCTCGGGGGCCGCTCGGCCGACCTGCTCGGCCGGCGCCAGGTCTTCCTGACCGCGGTGGCCGTGTTCGGGATCGCCTCGGTGGCGAGCGCCGCGCTCAGCAGCCCCGAGGCGATCATCGCGCTGCGGTTCGTCAAGGGCGTGGCCGCCGCGTTCACCGTGCCCGCCGGGCTCTCGATCATCACCACGACGTTCGCCGAGGGACCCGCGCGCAACAAGGCCCTGAGCATCTACACCGTCGTCGGCGCGAGCGGCTTCTCCCTCGGCCTGGTCTTCGGCGGGCTGCTGACCGAGCTCGGCTGGCGGGCCACCTTCCTGCTGCCCGGCCCGGTCGCGGTCGCGCTGGTGGCCGTCGGGTGGCGCGTGGTCCCCACCGCCACTCGCTCGCTGAAGAGCCTGGGCGACTTCGACCTGCTCGGCGCGATCTCCAGCACGGCCGCGATCCTGCTGTTCGTCGTCGCGGTCGTCGAGGCGCCGACCAGCGGGTGGACCAGCGGCGAGGTCCTGAGCCTCGTCGCCGCCAGCGCTGCGCTGGCCCTGGTCTTCCTCGTCGTCGAGCTGCGCCACCCCACGCCGCTGATCCGCCTCGGCATCCTGCGCTCGTGGCACCTGGTCCACGCCAACATCTCGGGCGCGATCATGGCCGGCGGCTACTTCGCGTTCCAGTTCCTGGTCACGCTCTACCTCCAGGACTCGCTGGGCTGGTCGCCGCTCGCGATGGCGCTGGGCTTCCTGCCCGCCGGCCTGCTGGTCGTGGCCAGCTCGACCCGGATGGACCGCGTGCTCGCCCGAGTGCGCACCCAGGTGCTGATCGCCGCCGGCATGACCGCGTTCCTCGCGGCGTACGTGCTGTTCCTGCGGGTCGACCCCGGCCTCGGGTACGCCGTGCTCCTGCTGCCCACGATGATCCTGCTCGGCGTCGGGTTCGCGCTGTCGTTCCCCTCGATCAACGCCCAGGCGACCTCGGGGGTCGCCGACCACGAGCAGGGACTCGCCTCGGGGCTGGTGAACACCAGCGTGCAGATCGGCGGGGCGGTGGTGCTCGCCGTCATCTCCGCGATCCTCGGCAACGCGGCCGAGTCGGACGGCCCGGCGGTGACCGGCGAGCTGATCCCGGGCATGGTCACCGGTCTCCAGGTGATCGCCGTGCTCGCGGCCTTCGGCGTCGCCGCGTCGCTCGCCACCGTGTTCCTCAGCGGCCGGCGCACCGCCGAGGCGACCGTGGAGATCGTCGCGGAGGCCGACGCGTCCTGAGGGCACCGCGCGCCCGCCGCCTGGGAGACTCGTCGCGTGATCGACGACTCCGAGGCGGCGGACGTCCGCGCGTTCTGGGAGGCGCTCGGCCTGCCGGGGCTCTTCGACGTGCACGTGCACTTCCTGCCGCCGAACATCCAGCGGGCGGTCTACGCCGTCTTCGACAACGCGGGGCCCAAGATCGGCCGCGAGTGGCCGATCCGCTACCGCCAGTCCCACGCGGACCGCGTCGCGCTGCTGCGCGCGATGGGGGTGCGCCGCTTCCCCACGCTGCCCTACGCCCACAAGCCGGGCGTGGCGACCTACCTCAACGACTGGGCGGCCGGCTTCAAGCGGGACGTGCCCGAGTCGCTGTGGTCGGCGACGTTCTACCCCGAGGCCAACGCGGCGTCGTACGTCGGCTCCGCGCTCACCGCGGGCGTGGAGGTCTTCAAGGTCCACCTCCAGGTGGGGGAGTTCCACCTCGACGACCCGCTGCTCGACGAGGTGTGGGGCCAGCTCGAGGACGCCGGCACGCCCGTCGTCGTGCACGCGGGCTCGGGCCCGGTCGGCAACGACTTCACCGGGCCCGGCTCGACCGAGCGGCTGCTGCGCCGCTTCCCGCGGCTCGCGCTGGTGATCGCGCACATGGGCGCCCCGGAGTGCGGGGCGTTCCTCGCGCTCGCCGAGCGCCACGAGCGGGTCCACCTCGACACGACCATGGTGTTCACGGACTTCTTCCCGCCCTACCCGGTCGAGCTGGTGCCGCGGCTGCGCGACCTGGGCCACAAGGTCCTGCTGGGCAGCGACTTCCCGACGATCCCGTATCCCTACCTCCACCAGCTCGAGGGTCTGGCGCGGCTCGACCTCGGCGACGGCTGGCTGCGGGCCGTCTGCTGGGAGAACGGCGCGCGGATGTTCGGCGTCGATCCGGCGGGGGTAGGACCCTGACCATGGGAATCGACAATGACGACCGGGAGCGCGCCGTCACCGGCGGCCTCGGCACGCCCGCCCGACCTCTCAGGGGCGAGGTCCGGCTGCGCACCGGCGCGGCGCTGGCCTGCCTCGCCTGCGGGGGCCGGGACTTCGCTCACCGCGAGATCAAGCTCAACACCACCGGCATGACCTTCATGGACCTCGACTGGGCCAACCGCTCCGGCGACGGGGCGATCTGCAACGCGTGCGGCTTCGTCCACACCTTCCTCGACGGACAGCTCTCCTGGAGCGGTTGAGATCCGCCAGACTGTGCCCGTGGTCATCACGGATCCCTGGGCACAGATCGCCGCCGAGCGCCGCTCGCTCGCCGACCTGCTCGACACACTCTCGCCGGCGCAGTGGGAGGCCCCCAGCCTGTGCGGCTCGTGGTCGGTCAAGGAGGTCGCCGTCCACCTGACCAGCGGGCCGTCCACGTCGACGAGGACGCTCGTGAAGGCGATGGCGCGCGGCCGGGGGAGCTTCGACCGCGCCAACGAGCTGCTCGTCGCGTGGCGCTCGTCCGTGGAGCCTGCGGAGGTCACCGGCTGGCTGCGGGAGTACGCCGAGCACCGGTTCACCCCGCCGACGATGGACTGGCACGCGCCGTTCAGCGACCTGCGGATCCACGCCCAGGACATCGTGATCCCGCTCGGGCTGGACGCCGGTGTGCCCCTGGAGCCGTGGCGCGACGTGCTGGACTTCCTGGCCTCCAAAGCCGCCTCGCGCGGATTCGTGCCGCGGGGCCGGCCCGCCCTGACCTGGGTCGCGACCGATCTGGGGTGGTCGGCCGGAGGTGGCGCGCGGGTCGAGGGCCCGGCCCGGGCGCTCGCCACGGCCATGTGTGGCCGTTCGGCGCTGGTCGGCGAGCTGACCGGCCCCGGCGTACCGGCTCTGCAGGCGTGGCTCCGGAATCGATGAGGCCCTGTTGGCGTTGACCATCTACAGTGGGAGCACAACTCAAGAGGGGCTGATCGGTTTCGACTTGGGACGTTAGTTCCAGGGGAAGCGGGTCGAGAAGCCAGCGCCATCTCGTTAACGATCGCTGGGAACCTATAACTGCCAACACCAATCGCAGTTCCTTCGCTCTCGCTGCCTGAGCAGTGATCGAAGCGTCAGTCCGGGCACCCGTCTCCGTCCCGGATCCTGGCGTCATCTAGGAGACTTGCCGCTCACTCCGGGTCACGGAGGGTGAGCGGGACTCTTCCGTGACTGAGCCTGTCGGGGACGTGTCCGTGCGAGCCCCGGGGCCGAGAAAAGCGACAGCACGGACTGCACCCGGAGAAGACCTGGTTCGACGCTCGAGGACCGGGGTTCGATTCCCCGCAGCTCCACACACGCGACAGCCGCCCCGGCGTCAGCGCTCCGCGCTGACGCCGGGGCGTCGTCGCGTGTGGACCGAGACTCGGCGATCGCCGCCAGCGGCGATCGCTCAACGCGTACGCCGGGCGTGCGGGCGGCAGGGATACGAGCGTGATCAGTCGGACGTGCTGGCGTCGACCGCGACGTGGTGTGCCCGGGACACCGCCACGTCCGCGGCGTAGACGGCCGTCCCGACCAGGGCCGCGCGCAGCGGGGCCGGCAGGCGCATCCCGCGGGCGCCGGCGTCCACGAGGAGGTTGAGCGTCGCCCACGACGCTGCGCCGGTGATGGCGGACACCACCTCGGGTTCGACGCTCACCAGCACCTCGAGGTCCGCGGACGGACTGATCGCGAGCGGCTGGAGTCCCACGGGGTCCAGCCGACGGGCGGCCAGATCGGAGCCGGCGAGGATCAGCGCACGGGTCGTACGCCGGGTCTGGCCGCCGAGGGCAGCGGCCAGGGCCGCCCCCGACGCGCGGACCAAGGAGCTCGGGCGGACCTGCATACCGCTTCGCCTCCGATCGACGGCCCGGAACACCGCGTCGCCAGCATCCCAGACGGTCTCGCCACGCCCGGGCATCGCCACGCCCCGGCCCTCCGGTCCGCTGCGTCGTCCCGACCCGGTGGTCACGGTGGGGTCGTCGGGCACCGGCATTCGGGACTTTCGGCCCTACTTTGCGACAGCAGTTGTCCGCGAACGACCGCTCAGGCGCCGCGCCGGTCGGTCGATAGCGACTCCAAGCAACACCGCCCGAGGGGGCGGTGCGGTGCGTTGTTCGGGTCGGCGCATCGCTCGCGTAGGGACCGAGCAATCACCGAGTCGCGTCCTCCGGCTGGACACAGTCGGTGGAGGCCCGAACTGGGAGCCGAGCATGAAGAACATCCGTTGGACGGTAGGACGTCGTATCGCGGTCATCACCTCGATCGGGCTGGTGACCTCGGTGGTCGTCGCCCTGGTCTCGTGGACGGTCGCCGGGAGCGTGACCAGCAGCGCCGAACAGGCTCGAGCGCACCAGGATGCCCGCGGGCTCTTCCAGGCGCTGGACACCCGGTCGAGCGAGCTGAAGGTGGACGGGTTCAAGTCCGTCACCCTGACGGACCCGACGAGCGCCTAGGCCGACGTCGCCGACGACACGCAGCAGGTCGCGGACCTGATCGCGCAGATTCGTCAGCTGGACCTGTACGACGAGGACCGGGCGATGATCGACGACGTCGAGGCGGCCTTCGCCGACTACATCGCCGCGATCCAGGCCTTCGTCGACGCCGCTGTCGCCGACCAGCCCGCCCAGCTCGCGAAGATCGAGCAGGTCCAGAAGGCCAACGACGTGATGGACGACGTGCTGGGCTCCGCGGTCGACAACGTGTCGTCGGACTCCAAGGCGTCCTCGGTCGCCGTCGTCAGCGACCTGCACGGGATGCGCGCCCAGGTCGTGCTCGTCACGCTGGTCGGCCTGCTGGTGGCGGCGGCCAGCGCGTTCTTGATCAGCCGAGCCCTGGTGCGCCCGCTCAAGGCCAGCATCGCCGCCCTGGAGCGGTTCGCGGAGGGCCACCTGTCCCACCGGCTGCCGGAGAAGTCCTCCGGCTGCGTGGGCGACCTGGAGAAGGCGTTCAACGCCTCGATCGAGTCGGTCAGCGCCATCGTCGCCACGGTGCGCGGAGCCGCCGACGCGGTCGCGACCGCCTCGGAGGAGCTGTCGGCGACGTCGCAGCAGATCGCGGCCGGCGCCGAGGAGACGTCGGTGCAGGCGGGCGTCGTCTCGGGTGCCGCCGAGGAGGTGTCGCGCAACGTCCAGACCGTGGCGGCCGCCGGGGAGCAGATGGGTGCGTCGATCCGCGAGATCGCGCAATCGGCCAACGAGGCGGCACGCGTCGCGTCGCAGGCGGTGTCGATGGTGGACTCCACGAACGACACGGTCGCGCGCCTGGGCACCAGCAGCCAGGAGATCGGGAACGTGGTCAAGGTGATCACCTCGATCGCCGAGCAGACGAACCTGCTGGCGTTGAACGCGACGATCGAGGCCGCGCGCGCGGGCGAGGCGGGCAAGGGCTTCGCGGTGGTCGCCAACGAGGTCAAGGAGCTGGCCCAGGAGACCGCACGCGCCACCGAGGACATCGCCCGCCGGGTCGAGGCCATCCAGGGCGACACCGGGGGCGCGGTGTCCGCGATCGGCGAGATCGCGGCGATCATCACCTCGATCAACGACTACCAGCTCACGATCGCCTCGGCGGTGGAGGAGCAGACCGCGACCACCAACGAGATGTCGCGGAACGTGGCGGAGGCATCGACCGGCTCGGGGCAGATCGCGACGAACATCTCCGGGGTCGCCGGTGGGGCCGACGCCACGACCCAGGCGGTGAACCGGACCCTGGCGGCGATCCAGGAGCTGGCTCAGATGTCGAACGCACTGCGCTCCGACGTCGCCCGGTTCACCCTCGAGTGACGCCGACGGATCGGTCTGTGGTTGCCCACGCCATCGGGCGCGGGCAACCGCCACCGGCTCGGCGCCGGACCCCTACGACGTCGACCCGGCGGCAGCATCAACGACGTACACGCCCTGCGGCGTCTCCACCTGGACCGGGCCGGTGCCCCGCTCGAGCGTCACGGTGAGGTCGGCGAACTCCACCACGGCGCGCTCGCCGGCCGTGGACGCGTCCAGCACCTGCCTCGGCTCCTCGCCCCGCCGTCCGGCGCGCCAGTCGCCCTCGCGGCCGTACCACCACAGGGTTCCGGCGTCGTCCTCGACGACGTAGTCGGTGGTGTAGCCGTTGCTGAGCCTCCAGGTCAGCGCCGAGGCGTAGGTGCCGTCGATGTCGTAGGTCTCGTCGACGAAGATCAGCAGCACCTGGCCCGCGGCGCCGTGGAAGGTGCGGGTGTCCTCGGGTCCCATGGCGAGCCAGGACGTGTCGTCGGCCGTCGGCGAGACCGACGGCGACGGTGCCGGCGCGGGCGAGCAACCGGTGAGCAGCACGACCAGCAGGACCAGCGGGACCAGGGCGCGCCTCACCCGCCCATGATGGCTGGCGTTGCCCGCTAGCGTGGCGAGATGAGCGTGTCGGTGCGGCTGCCAGGCGCGCGGGTCGACACCTGGCGGGCGATCCCCGGCGAGACGAGGTGGGTCGACTACTCCTGCGACCGCGCCGGCGACGACCTCGTCGTCTATGTCCACACGTTCCGCCGGGTGCGCGAGCGCCTCGACCGCACGCAGGACCTGCTGCTGTGGAAGCCGGGCACCGCCCGGGTGGCCCGGAGGTACGCCGCGGGGGAGTGGGACGAGGTCGTCGGCGCCGACCGGGAGTGGCCGCCGGCGGAGCTCACCCAGGTCCCGCGACGGCGACCGGCCTGACCCGGTCCCGCGCATCGCGATCCACTACTGACCGCCTACTCCTCGTCGAGCCCGTGCTCGATCGCGTAGCGGGTCAGCTCCACCCGGTTGTGCATCTGCAGCTTGCGCAGCGTGTTCTGCACGTGGTTCTGCACGGTGCGGTGCGAGAGCACCAGACGCTCGGCGATCTGCCGGTAGGACAGCCCCTTCGCGACCATCCTCAGCACCTCGGTCTCCCGCTCGGTCAGCCTCGAACCCGGCGGGGTCTGCTCGCTGTCGCGCTGGAACTCGCCGAGCACCAGCCCCGCCAGCCCGGGCGTGAAGACCGGCTCGCCGGCGGCGACGCGGCGTACGGCGTCGAGGAGCTGCTCGCGCGACGCGGACTTCACCAGGTAGCCGGTCGCGCCGGCCTTGACGGCCGCGAGCACGTCGGACTGCTCGCCCGACGCGGACAGGATCAGCACCCGGGTCTCCGGCGACCGCTCCGCGACCGCCGCGGTGACCGCGACGCCGTCGGGCTCGGGGATCTGCAGGTCGAGCAGCACCACGTCCGGCCGCGTGGCGACGCAGCGCGCGACCGCCTCCCGGCCGTCGGCGGCGACGGCCACCACGTCGAGCCCGGCGGCGGTCAGGTCACGCTCCACGGCCTCGCGCCAGAGCGGGTGGTCGTCGACGACCATCACCCGAGTGCTCATGGCCGAGAGCCTAGGGGGACCGTCAGCTCCCACTCGGTGCCGGACGCACCCGTGGTGAGCACGGCGGAGCCGCCCAGGTCGGCGAGCCGGCCGCGGACCGACTCGGCCACGCCCAGGCGGCCCTGCGCGGCGGCCTCCTCGAGCCGTCCGGGGGCGATGCCGGGCCCGTCGTCGCGGACGGAGACCTCGACCCGGTCGGGGAATGCCTGGAGCAGCACCCAGGCCGGCGCCTGCTCGCCGACGTGGGTGCGGACGTTGTCGAGGCAGGCGCGCACCGCCGCGACCAGCTCGCGCCCGACGCCGGCCGGCACCTCGACCGGGGTGCCCGGGGTCGAGACCGTCACGGCGTACTCGCCCTCCAGCGCGCTGAGCCCCGCGACCAGGTCGAGGGTCCCCGCGGCGATCGGGGCGAGGTCGTCCTGCGCGCGAATGAGGCGCCGGAGCTCGCGCTCCTGCTCGCCGGCCAGCTCGCCCAGCCCGGCGGCCTCGCCGCCGAGCTCCCGTCCGCGGCGTTGCACCAGGGCGAGCACCTGCAGCACCCCGTCGTGCACGGCCCGGGCGAGCCGGGCGCGCTCGGCGGCCATCGCCGCGGACCGCTCGGCGGCCTCCCGCTCGGTGGCCATCCGCCGCAGCGAGTCGGCCAGGTAGCCCACCGTCGCTCCGGCGATCACCAGCAAGAACGCGTTGCCGTAGTCGGACTGCGTGACGTGCTGGCGTTGGGTGAGATCCGCGACGGCGAGCAGCGCGCCCGCGCCGAGGCCGCCGAGCCAGTGGTAGTGGACCGACCAGGCGAGCAGCGCGCCGACGATCCAGAAGCCGGGCAGGCTCGCGGTGAACTCCGCCCCCTTCACCGCGGGCGTGAGCAGCAGCATGCCCAGCGCGAGCGCGAGGTCGGCGAGCAGCACCAGCGGCGTACGCCGCCGCGCGTCGCCGCACAGCCAGATCGCCGCGGCGGTCCAGGCGGCCATCGCCGCGACGCACCCGGTGCCGAGCACCGGGCGCTCGAAGCTGTCGGCGCGGTAGACGCTCAGCCCGACGGTGTTGGCGAGCAGCACCACCCGCAGCACCGCGAGGGCGCCGAAGAGCCGGTCCTCGACGGCGACCGCGGCGGGGGAGGGCCTCGAGCTCACGCGCGGCAGTCTCGCACTCCGCGGCGCGCGAGATGAGTATCCGTACCGATGCCGGCGTCCGGCGCCGCTGCCGAGACTGGGGACATGGACACCGCACCCACCACCAAGAACACCACCGCCTACTTCGCGCAGTCGGCGATCGCCTTCGGGATCGCGTTGCTGACGATGCTGCTCGCGATCTTCTACCTGCCGAGCGACCCCTGGCCCAAGGCCTTCCTCTCCCTCGGGACGCTCTTCTTGACCACCTCCTCCTTCACGCTCGCCAAGTGCGTGCGCGATGCGCAGGAGAGCCAGTACGTCGTCTCCCGGCTCGACCAGGCCCGCGTCGACCGGATCCTCGCCGACCACAACCCGTGGAAGGAGGTCGGCTGAGCCTCGAATCGGTGGATCGAGGCTGAGGTCACCGGGATTTCGCTCGCTCGTTGACCGCTGGGTCTTCCATTTCTCCCGAGTTCGGAGTATTCAAGGAGTCACGTATTCGGCAGGCCCCGGCATCGCCCTTACGCAGTGGCGAGTTCCGGGGCCTTGCTGTGAGGCGAGCGGCGAGGAGGCGTGGGGAGCGCGGTCAGCCGCGCGCGAACCCGTGCTCCGAGGTCCACGACACCGGGCCCACGCGCAACGCCTCCTCGGTGACCTCCGGCTCGTCGACCACGTCGGTGACCCACGCGGACTGCCAGTGCCGCAGGTCGGGGCTCGCGACGACGGCGTACGCGTCACCGGCCGACCCGGCCCGGGTCGGGTCCGCCGGGCAGGTCATCAGCACCGCGAAGCCGTCGCCGACCTCGTGGCCCTCGAGCCACGTGCACCGGGACCCGGGTGGCGCAGCGTCCAGCAGCAGCGGCTCGCTCCACCTCTCGTGGCCGAGCAGGTGCGTCTGCACCTGGATCCGCCGCCCGTCCGGCGAGCCGAACGCGACGTCGTTCCAGTGCACGAAGCCGGCGATGGCGGTGTCGCAGCAGCCCCGGTCCACGTCGACGAGCGCGAGCCCGCTCGGATCCTTCGTCGTCGTCGCCCAGTGCGCCCCGCGCCGGACGAACCAGAAGTCGTCGGCACGGTGGTCTGACGGGTGCACGGCCAGCCAGTCCGCGCTGTAGGTGTCGAGGTACGACGCGCAGTCCGACGGGGCCCGGCCCCGCAGCGGCCGGGAGCTCCGCGCGGCCCGGACCAGGTCCGCCGAGCGCGGCTCGGAGACGAGCAGGTCGAACCGGCAGCTCCCGCGGGCCGGGTGCGAGACGACCACCCGCAGGGACCCGTCGGGGGCGAGCAGGGGCCGCGAGGGCGAGACCTCGTGGTAGTCGAAGCCCGGGTGGCCCGACCACGGGAGGCGCCGCAGTCCGTCCCCGGCGGTCCAGATTCGGACCGCCTCCTCGGTGCTGCCGAGGTAGGCGACCTGTCCGTCCGGGGTCACCTGGGCCTCGGTGCTGACACCCGGGGAGCGGGCCGTCGTGCAGGCGAGGTCGCGGCACACGACCGCGACCTGCACGTTGTCGCTGTCCTCGTCGTCGCTGGTGTCGGGGGTGTAGGTCGCGACGATCGCGACCGTGCCGCCGCCGTAGCGCACGGTGGTGTCGACCGCGGTGCTCCGGCGGTCGGTCCACACGGCGTCGGGTGCGGTCCACCCGTGCCCGTCGGGGTCGCGCCACTGCACGACGATCCGGTGTCCGTCGGGTGAGCCGACCGAGAGCTGGGCGGCGCCGTCCGCGAGGTCGACGTAGCGGTTCGGCTCGCCGTGCTCGTCGTCGTACCTCTCCAGGGCGTGGCCGTAGGTCTCGCCGGCCGACCACGGCCAGGCACCGAACGCGCCGGCGGCGCCGAGCCCGGCCGCAGCGGCGACGGCGAGGGCGCCGCCGAGCCACGCGCGTCCCCGAGACATGCCGGGGAGCCTACGGTGCGCGGGTCAGGCGATCCGGGCCAGCGGTCGCACGCGAGACAGCTCGGTCAGCACGGCGAGGATCGCTGCCGGCGTCATGCCGGTGGCCAGGAGGGCCGAGTACGCCGCGTCGTCGGCCGGGTCGCCGGTCGGGACACCGTGGGCCAGGCGCGCGAGGTGGTCGGCAGGTCTGCCGTGCTGCGGGTGCTCCATCGTGGCCCCCTCGGTGTCGGTCGGTGGATCCAGGCTCGGCCCGGTGTGACGTGGGCGACAGGGACCAAGGCCCCGGTCCAGAGGTCCCCTCGGACCCCCTCTCCCACCGGAGGCGGTTCCTAGGCCGCCGGGGTGGCCCCGGCGCGTCGGCGGGCCTGCCGGGTGAGCTCGGCGAGCACGCGGACCCGGCCCTCGTGGAGGTCGGCGGGCCAGTGCTCCCCGAGGGGCTCCCCGAGGGCGGCGTAGGCGCGGGCGATCGCGTCCTCGGCGCGCCCCGGGTCGCGGTGCAGGGCCAGGCCGAGGCGCCACGCGGGCCCGATGGTCGCGTCGTACAGCGCGCCGGGTGACGGTGCCGTCCGCGTGGCGGTGGTGGTGCCCATCGCCTCCCCCTCCCGGTTGACCTCAACAGGTTGTTGAGGTTTAGAGTAGAAATATGAACACACTCGAGCGGTCGACGCAAGAGGGGCTGCTCACGATCGGTGACCTCGCGCTGCGCACCGGGGTCAGCCCGGCGACGCTGCGCATGTGGGAGCAGCGCCACGGCTTCCCCGTCCCGACCCGGCTGGCCAGCGGACACCGGCGCTACCGCGTCACCGACGCCGAGGTCGTCGCCGACGTGGTGCGCAGCCGCGAGGACGGGGTGCGCCTCGACGTCGCGATCGAGCGCGCCGTGGCCCGGTCCCACGCGCAGGCGCGACCGCCCGCGACGTCGGTCTTCGCCGAGCTCGGCCGGCTGCACCCGCAGCTGGGCGCCCACCGGCTGCGCAAGGCCTCGCTGATCGCGCTGTCCTGGGCGATCGAGGACGAGTTCTGCGCGAAGGCCACCCGGCCGCACCTGTTCGGAGCGTTCCAGCGGCCGGCCTTCTACGAGTCGGCGCGGGCCCGGTGGCGCGAGTTCGCCCGGGTGGCCCGCTCGGCGTACGTCCTCGCGGACTTCGGGCCACCGGGCGAGCCCGACGACCCGCGGGAGCCGATCCGGGTCGCCCTGGACGCCGACGCCGCGATGGGCCGGGAGTGGGTCGTGGTGTGCGACTCCGCCGAGCTCTCGGCCGCACTGTCGGCCTGGGAGCTGCCCGGCCAGGGCGACGTCCCCGACCACGACCGCCTGTTCGAGGCCGTCTGGACGGTCCATCCCGAGGCCGTGCGCGACGCGGCCCGGGTCTGCGCCGCGATGGCGCAGCGTGCCGGCGCCCGCGGTGCCGACGCGGTGGTCGCGGAGCTCGAGGCCCCTGCGGGGCCGCGGCCGACCGACCTGGCGGCGGTGACGACGCTCTTCAACCGCGTCGTCGCGTACGGCGACGCGATCTCCTGGCGCGATCGGCAACATCGGCAGGGTTGAGCGGACGTCTCGCGCACGGACCGGAGCGTTCACAGCGTTCATCTGGGGCTCGCCCGGGCGCCACCTCGGCCCGATTTGCTGAGCGCCATGACCTCTCGGAACTCCCGGGCCCAGCTCGCCGCGACCGCGGTCGGGCTGCTCGCCCCGCTCCTCGTCCTCCCCGCCGGTGCCGCCGCCGAACCCGGTCAGGGCGCTGGCCACGGCGACCCCGGCACCCACGCGCTGCACCAGCTCCGCACGCCGCTGGTCGTCGGGCACCGCGGTGCCTCGGGCTACCGGCCCGAGCACACGCTCGCGTCGTACCGGAAGGCGATCGAGCTCGGCGCCGACTACGTCGAGCCCGACCTCGTCGCGACCAAGGACGGCGTGCTCGTCGCGCGCCACGAGAACGAGATCGGCGGCACCACCGACGTCGCCGACCACCCGGAGTTCGCCGACCGGCGCACCACGAAGGTGATCGACGGCCGCCCGGTCACCGGGTGGTTCACCGAGGACTTCACGCTCGCGGAGCTGAAGACGCTGCGCGCCAAGGAGCGGCTGCCGCAGGTGCGCCCGGACAACACCGAGTACGACGGCCGGTTCGAGGTGCCGACGTTCGCGGAGGTGCTGCGCCTGGTCCGCGCCGAGTCACGTCGCACCGGTCGGACCATCGGCGTCGCCCCCGAGACCAAGCACCCGACGTACTTCGACTCGATCGGCCTCTCGCTCGAGGAGCCGATGCTGCGCACGCTGCACCGCTACGGGATGGACCGCAAGCGCTCCAAGGTCCTCATCCAGTCCTTCGAGGTCGGCAACCTCCAGCAGCTCGACGAGCTCACCGACCTGCCGCTCGAGCAGCTCGTCGACGCGGCCGGGGCGCCGTACGACCAGGTCGCGGCGGGTACGCCGACCACCTACGCCTCGATGACGACGCCCGCCGGGCTGCGCGCGGTGGCGAGGTACGCCGACTGGCTCGGCCCCAACAAGGACCTGGTGCTCCCGCGGGACGCGACCGGCGCGACCGGAGCGCCCAGCACGCTCGTGCCCGACGCGCACCGCGCCGGTCTCCGCGTGGTCGTCTGGACGATCCGCGACGAGAACCAGTTCATGGCGACGAACTTCCGCAGCGGCACCGACCCGAACGCCAAGGGCAACGTCCACGACGAGGTGCTCGCGTTCCTCGACGCCGGCGTCGACGCGATGTTCGCCGACTACCCCGACTCGGCGGTCGCGGCCCGCGCCGACTGGCTCGCCGGATAGCCGCCGGGCGCCCCCCGCGGGGGCGTCAGGCACACTGAACCGCATGCATCTCGGGCATGCGGTTCTCCTCGGCTCCCTCTCCCTCGCCATCGCGATCGGCCTCGCGCCGGCCGTCCAGGCCGCCCCGGCGACGGCGATGACCGGGTCCCGGGCGACGCCCAGCGAGCTGTCGCTCCAGGCCGACGCGGCGTACGCCGGCGCCGAGACGACCCTGCGGGTCGAGCTCACCGGCGGGGGAGGGGAGCCGGTCGCGGGCGCCCCGGTCGCGCTGGAGCGGCGTACCTCCCAGACGTGGACGTCGATCGGCACGGTCACCACGGGCGACGACGGCCGCGCCGGCCAGGCGGTCAGGCTCAGCAAGGTGCGGGGCGACAACGTGTTCCGGGCGACGTACGCCGGGGACGACACCCACGACCCGGCCACCGCGCAACGGCAGGTGGAGCTGAAGCGGCGGGCGAGCCGGGTGGTGGTCTCGGGGCCGGACGAGGTCGTCGACGGCCGGTCGGTCCGGGTCCGGGTCCGGTGGACGACCGCGGGCGGCGAGCCGGTCGCGGGCACCGTGAAGGTGTTCCGCTCGCTGGCCGGCGGCCCGTGGCGCAAGGTGCGTGTGCTCACCACGGACCGCGACGGCCACGCCGCGCTCACGACCCGGCCCCGGCAGGACTCCCGGTGGCGGGCGCAGGCCGTGCGCCAGGCCTGGGTCGAGGGCGACCGCAGCTCCGTGCACCGCATCGACAACCTGCCGCCCGGCACCCCGGTGCGGCTGCCGCA
>NZ_DASWVI010000462.1:0-16214 GCF_036401255.1 Nocardioides sp.
GACCGTCCTCGGGCACACGACCCGCCAGGTGGCGGGGCATTCCCCGGCCGGCCGGACGCGGTTAGGGTCGGCGCGTGACCCCGTCGTTCGAGCTCGACCAGGACCACCTCGACCTGCGCGCGTGGGTCCACGACTTCGCTGCCGACGTGGTTCGTCCCGCGGCCGCCGAGTGGGACGAGCGCGAGGAGTTCCCATGGCCGGTGGTCGAGGAGGCCGCGAAGGTCGGCCTCTACTCGGTCGACTTCGTCGTCACCCAGGCGCTCGACGAGACCGGCCTGGGCTTCCCGATCACGATGGAGGAGCTGTTCTGGGGCGACGCCGGCATCGGCCTCTCGATCGTCGGCACCTCCCTGGCCGCGGCCGGGGTCCGCGCCAACGGCACCGACGAGCAGGTGGCCGAGTGGGTCCCGGCGATGTACGGCGCTCCCGGGGACCTCAAGCTCGGCGCGTTCTGCTCCTCCGAGCCCGACGCCGGATCCGACGTGGGCGCGATGCGCACCCGCGCGACGTACGACGAAGCCACCGACGAGTGGGTCCTCAACGGCACCAAGACCTGGGCGACCAACGGCGGCATCGCCGACGTCCACGTGGTGACCGCCGTGGTGGACCCCGAGCTGCGCACCCGCGGCCAGGCGAGCTTCGTGGTGCCGCCGGGGACGAAGGGGCTCAGCCAGGGCCAGAAGTTCCACAAGCACGGCATCCGCGCCTCGCACACCGCCGAGGTCGTGCTCGACCGGGTGCGGGTGCCCGGCCGGTGCCTGCTCGGCGGCAAGGACAAGCTCGAGGCGCGGCTCGCGCGCGCCCGCGAGGGTGCCCGCTCCGGCGGCGCGTCCAACGCGTCGATGGCGACGTTCGAGCGCACCCGGCCCGCGGTCGGCGCGCAGGCGATCGGCATCGCGCGGGCGGCGTACGAGGTCGCGCTCGACTACGCCCAGACCCGCGAGCAGTTCGGCAAACCGATCATCGAGAACCAGGCCATCGCGTTCGCGCTGTCCGACATGGTCACCTCGATCGAGGCCTCCCGCCTGCTCGTGTGGCGCGCCGCCTGGATGGCCCGGCAGGGCAAGCGGTTCGAGCAGGCCGAGGGCTCGATGTCGAAGCTGTTCGCCGGTGAGACCGCGGTGCGCGTGACCGGCCAGGCGATGCAGATCCTCGGCGGCAACGGCTTCACCCGCGAGTACCCCGTCGAGCGGATGGCGCGCGACGCGAAGATCTACACGATCTTCGAGGGCACCTCCGAGATCCAGCGGCTGGTCATCGCCCGCGCGATCTCGGGGGCGCCGATCCGCTAGCGGCGATGACCAGGTCCCGGTGCCGCCCGCCGACGTCCGCGCCGTCACCGCGTCGCCGGCACCTCGGCACCTCGGCGTCCTAGACGTCGATCGCGCGGTTGACCCAGGTCGCGTGGACGACCATGCCGACCCTCTCGTACAGCCCGAGCGCGCCGGTGCGCGAGTCGGTGTCGAGGCCGGACGTCGTCGCGCCGTGCGCGCGGGCCACCGCGAACGCGTCGACCAGCATCGCCTGCGCGATGCCCCGGCCGCGCTGGTCGCGCCGGGTGGCGACCTTGTTGACGTAGCCCTCCTCGCCGTTGGCGACGAACACCTGCGTCACGCCGACCACCGCCCCGCCGGCGTCGGTGACCACCCGCAGGTTCCACGGCTCGAAGCCGGGACGGCCCACGACGGTGGCCAGCCAGTCGTCCAGCGGCATCCGGTCTCGCTTCGACCACTCGAGGAAGGCGTCCTCGACGACCGTCCAGCAGGCCTCGTGGTCGGCCGGCGTCGCCTCGCGGAGGGTGTAGCCCGCGGGGAGCTCGCGCGGCGCGATCTCGGCCCCGGCGGGCAGTCGGAGCACCCAGCTCTGCCAGCGCACGTGATAGCCCAGCGCCTCGAGCAGCCGGTCGCCGGGCGAGCCCTGCGGCACCGGCATGCCGATCACGTGCGAGCCCGCCTCGCGGGCCATGGCCTGCATCCAGCCGGCCAGCGCGGTGCCGATGCCGCGGCCGCGATAGTCGGGATGGACGGCGGCGTCGCCCCGGTCGGCCCCCATGATCTCGGCGTACGCGACCAGGCGCTCGCCGTCGAAGACGCCGACGGTGCCGGCGCTCACGTCGTACGACGGGCGCCCCCAGTCGCCCAGGATGTCGGCCTCCTCGATCGACACCTCGCCGGTGTCGTGGGCCTCCTGGGCGGCCATCACCTCCACGACCGCGCGGGCGTCGGTGAGGACCAGGGGACGAACGGAGAGGCCGTCGGGCGGCGTCAACGGGGCGGGCACGCCGCACATCGAACCAGGAGATGCGCGACGGGGCCGCCGAATTATCGGGCGGCCCCGTCGTCGGGCGCGGCTGGTCGAGACCGGGCCGCGGGTGCGGGTCAGGCGTTCTTGATCGCCGAGACGTCGAACTCGAGCTTGATCTTCTCGCTCACCAGCACGCCGCCGGTCTCGAGAGCGGCGTTCCAGGTCAGGCCCCAGTCCTTGCGGTTGATGGTGGCGCCGCCCTCGAAGCCGATGCGCAGGTTGCCGAAGGGGTCGCGAGCCGAGCCGGTGGGCTCGAAGACCACGGTGACCGGCTTGGTCACGTCCTTGATCGTCAGGTCGCCGGTGATCACCCAGTCCTCGCCGTCGCGCTCGACCTTCGTGGAGGTGAAGGTGATCTCCTTGTTCTGCTCGGCGTCGAAGAAGTCGGCCGAGCGCAGGTGCGCGTCGCGGTCGGCGACGCCGGTGTCGATGCTCGCGGTCTGGATCGTCAGGTCGACCCGGGAGTTGCCGGGGTTCGCGGTGTCGACGTGGGCGGTGCCGGCGAAGTCGCTGAACTGGCCGCGGACGGTGGTCACCATCGCGTGGCGGGTGCTGAAGCCGATCCGGGTGTGGGTCGGGTCGATGGTGTAGTCGCCGGAGATGTCCTCGACAGCGGTGGTCGGGGCGTCGAAGGACTCGGCGGACGAGCGGTTGAAGAACGACATGGGCTGACTCCTGGCGGGTGGGTGGTTGAACCTTTGACAACACTGAACCGGACCGGGGTCCGATTCATTCCCGGTAGCCGGAGCCGGCCCGAAGTACGCCTCCCCGAAGTACGCCTTCCCGAAATAGGCCTCCCCGAAATAGGCCTCGGCCCGTCAGGAGGACCTGGCGGGCCGAGGTGGGATCTGGTGGAAACGGGGTGAGGATCAGGCGGCGTGCGGCGTGTGCATCGGTACGCCGGTCTGGGGCGCCTCGGTCCAGCGGGCCTCGAGGTGGGTCCGTCCGCGGACGTCGGTCACCGGCACCCAGGTCAGCACCAGGGGAGTGGTCATCGTCGTGTCGTTCATCGGACGCCTTTCGTTCATCTTCTGTTCATCTAGCGTAGCCCCGATCCACTTCGGTGTCACGAATCCGGCGAAATTCGTCGATCGCCCTCCACTCCAGGGGGCGGGGAGGGGGTTGGATCGCGAGCTCCGCTCCACCGCACGCTCACGGGCAGGTGTGGGCGCAGGACGCACCCGGATCAGACCATTTGAGCGTTTTCTGCCCGAATCCGGGCAGGAACTTGCGTCGAGCACCCGTCGGGACCACGATCCGAGGCGTGGCACCTCGTCCCGATCCCGAGCTGGTCACCCAGATCGCGACCAGCACCGGTCTCTCGATGGGGGAGGCCGCGCGGGTGGTGGAGGACGTGCTCGCCTACCACGCCGAGCCGGTCGAGGCGTACGTGCGGCGCCGGCACGCGCACCTGAGGACCTACGGCGCCAAGAACGAGGAGATCTTCGCGCGCATCGCCGCGGAGCTGGCCGAGCGGGTGGTCGCGCCGCCCCGCCTGACCGAGCGCCAGCTGCGGCGCATCGTCTACGGATAGGAAGACTCTGACATGTGCGGAATCGTCGGGTACGTCGGCGCCCAGCAGGCCGCCCCGATCCTGGTCGAGGGCCTGACCCGGCTCGAGCACCGCGGCTACGACTCGGCAGGCGTCGCCGTGCTCGCGGGCAGCGGGAGCACCACCGCGATCAAGGTCGCCAAGCGCGCCGGCCGGGTCCGTGACCTCGCCGAGGCGCTGCCCAAGCGGTTCGCCGGACGGGTCGGGGTGGGGCACACCCGGTGGGCCACGCACGGGCCGGCCAACGACGTCAACGCCCACCCGCACACCGACGCCCCGGCCCACCACGCCCGGGTGGCGGTCGTCCACAACGGGATCATCGACAACGCGGCGGCGCTGCGGCACCGGCTGACCGAGGCCGGCGTGGAGCTGGCGAGCGACACCGACACCGAGGTGCTCGCCCACCTGGTGGCTCGCTCCAGCGCCGACACCCTCGAGGGCAAGGTCAGCGAGGCGCTCGCCGCGATCGAGGGCACCTACGGGATCGCGGTCGTCCACACGGACTTCCCCGACCGGATCGTGGCGGCGCGCAACGGCAGCCCGCTGATCATCGGCGTCGGCGAGCGCGAGATGTTCGTCGCCTCCGACCTGGCGGCGATCGTGCGGCACACCACGACCGTCGCACACCTCGACGACGGCGAGATCGCCAGCCTCACCGCCACCGGGTTCACCACCTACCGCCAGGACCTCACCTCGACGGCGAAGACGGCCACCGTGCTCGACGTCGACCCGGCGTCGTACGACGCGGGCGAGCACGAGTCGTTCATGCGCAAGGAGATGCTCGAGCAGCCCGCGGCCGCCGAGCGGGTGCTCCGCGGCCGGCTCGACGAGCGGTTCGGCACCGCGCACCTGGGCGGGCTGAACATGGAGCCGCGGGAGATCCGCGCGATCCGGCGGGTGAAGATCCTCGGCTGCGGGTCGGCCTACTACGTCGGGCAGATGGGGGCGGGCCTGGTCGAGGAGCTGGCCCGGATTCCCGCGGACGCCGAGGCCGCCAGCGAGTTCCGCTACCGCAACCCGATCATCGAGCCGGACACGCTCTACGTCGCGGTGAGCCAGTCCGGGGAGACCATCGACACCCTGCTCGCGGTGCAGGAGATCCGCCGCAAGGGCGGCCGAGTGATCGGCCTGGTCAACGTCGTGGGCAGTGCGATCGCCCGCGAGTGCGACGGCGGCATCTACCTGCACGCCGGACCGGAGGTGGCGGTCGCCTCGACCAAGGCGCTCACGAACATGTTCCTCGGCTTCGCGCTCCTCGCGCTCCAGCTCGGCCGCGTGCGCGACCTCTCGATCGCCGACGGGCGCCGGCTGATCGCCGGGCTGTCGCGCCTGCCGGGGCAGATCGAGGAGGTCCTCGCCCAGGAGGATGCGCTGGCCGCGCTCGCCGGCCGGCTGGCCGAGGCCGAGAGCCTCTTCTTCGTCGGCCGCGTGCGTGGCTACCCCGTGGCGCGCGAGGGTGCCCAGAAGTTCAAGGAGATCTCCTACCGGCACGCGGAGGCGTACCAGACCTCCGAGCTCAAGCACGGTCCGCTCGCCCTGATCTGCGAGGCCGTGCCCACGGTCGCGATCGTCCCCGACGACGAGCTCGCCGACCGCAACGTCGCTGCGTTGCACGAGATCGCCGCCCGTCGGGGACCGCTGGTCGTGGTGACCCACGACGGGGTCGTCCTCGGCGACCTCGACGCGAGCGGCGGGGTGGAGCGGGTCGTCGTACCCCGCAACGAGCGCGAGCTGGACCCGATCCTGCTGACCGTGCCGCTCCAGCTGCTCGCCTACCACGCCGCTCGGCGCCTGGGGCACGACATCGACAAGCCGCGCAACCTCGCGAAGTCGGTGACCGTGGAGTGACCGCGGACTGACAGGTGGCGGTCGCCCGCCGGACCCCCGGCGTTCACGCCGGCGTCCGGCCGGCCTGGTGGGGTCGGGGCCGTGAACGACATCTCGGGTCCTTCCCGCCGCCAGGTCCTCGGCGCGGGGGCTGCCGCCGCCGGTGCGGCCGCCGCCTCCTCGCTCCTGCCCGCCTCCCTGCACCGTGCGATGGCCGCGCCCGTGCGCCCGGGAGGACTCCGAGCCGTCGAGCACGTCGTGCTGCTCATGCAGGAGAACCGGTCCTTCGACCACTACTACGGCCGCCTGCGCGGCGTGCGGGGGTACGGCGACCGCGATCCGCTGCGCCGCCGCGCCGGTGGCAGCGTGTTCGCCCAGGCCGACGGCTCCCACGACGTACTGCCGTTCTCCGTGCGGCAGGCGGCCAGTGCCGCCGGCCGTCCCGCGACCGACATCCAGTACCTCGGGGCGCTGCCGCACGGCTTCACCGACGCGACCCAGGCCTGGGCGGACGGCTGGTGGGACCAGTGGATCCCGGCCAAGACCACCTCGACGATGACCTACTACGACCGGCGCGACATCCCGCTGCAGTACGAGCTGGCCGACACGTTCACGTCCCTGGACGCCTACCACTGCTCGGTCTTCGGCTCGACGAACCCCAACCGCAACTACTGGTGGACCGGCACCACCGGCTTCGAGCCGGACGGCGTGCGGCGGGCGGTGGGCAACGACGCCTACGACTACGGCCATGCGGGCTACGACTGGACGACCTACCCCGAGCGCCTCGAGGCCGCCGGCGTCAGCTGGCAGATCTACCAGGAGTGGGACAACTTCACCGACAACGCGGTGGAGTACTTCAAGCCGTTCAAGGCGATCGGCACGAAGATGCTCGCCCACGTCGACGGCTCCTACCGCACCACCGAGGAGTTCTACGACGCGCTGCATGGCAAGCCGGCCGCCGAGCAGGACGCGCTGCTCGCCCAGCTGGAGCAGGGCCGGGCGGCGCTCACGCCGGCCGAACGCTCCCTGTTCGACCGGGCGATGTACCGCAGCCGCCCGGGCACGCTGCTGGCCCGGATCCGCCGCGACATCCGCCGCGGCACGCTGCCGACGGTCGTGTGGGTGGTCCCGCCGGCCGCGGCGTCGGAGCACCCGGGCGCCTCGACGCCGGTCGGCAGCGCCAACCTCGTCCACGACCTGCTCGACGTGATCGCCGACGACGTCGACACCTGGTCGCGCACGGCGCTGCTGTTGAACTTCGACGAGAACGACGGCTACTTCGACCACGTCCCGCCGCCGGTGGCCCCGCGGCCGGCCACCGGCGCCGGGGACGACTGGTTCCTCGGCAAGCCGATCGGGCCGGGGCCGCGGGTGCCGATGACGATCGTGTCGCCGTGGACGGTCGGCGGCTTCGTCGACTCGTCGGTGGCCGACCACACCTCGACGATCCGGTTCCTGGAGCGGGTCACCGGGGTGCGCGAGCCGAACATCTCCGCGTGGCGCCGCAGCGTCCTCTCGGATCTCACCAGCGCCTTCGACTGGGACCGGGCCGGCCGGCCGCCGCGCACGCACCAGCCCGACCCGGTGCCCGACCCGATCACGCGCTGGCACCCGGACCCGCCGGCGGAGCAGGCCCTGCCGACGCAGGAGTCCGGGCGCCGCCCGGCCCGCGCCCTCGGCTACCAGCCCCTGGTCTCCGGCGGCGTCGCGAACGGCGTGCTCACGCTCGCGCTCACGAACGCCGGCGACCGGTCGGTGGCGTTCACCGTGTACCGGTACGGCGACGCCCTGGCCCGGCCGAGCTTCCACACCGTCGACCGTGCCGGCCAGGAGCTGGCCACGGTGCCGGCCCAGACCGACTGGGACGTCGTCGTGCAGGGGCCGAACCGGTTCTGGTGCGAGCTCGCGGGCACCGCGGCCGGCGCGGCCGCGGGAGTCGACGTACGTCCCTCGGTCGTGCGCCGCCGCGCGACCTTGGGTCTCGACCTCGTCAACGCCGGCAGCGCCCCGGTGACGCTGACGCTGGTGGCCCGCCACTACGTCGGCGGTCGGCGCAGCGTGACCGTCCCCGCGGGCGGTCATCGCACGCTCACCTGGCCGACCGACCAGGGGTGGTACGACGTGGAGGTGACCGCGGCCGAGGACGACACGTTCCGGCGCCGGCTGACCGGGCGGATCGAGACCGGTCGGCCCACCGTCACGGCGTGAGGAGCGTCGGGGTGGTCGTCGGGGTGATCGTCGGGGTGATCGTCGGGGTGACCCAGCCCACCGCGACGACGAATCCGCCGCCGGGGCCGGCAGCCACTACCGTTGACGGGTGAGCAGCGACGAGCACGACGACACGACCACCGCCGAGGTGACGTTCGCCGACCTCGGGCTGAGCGGCCCGGTGCTGAAGGCCCTGGCCGACGTCGGCTACGAGACGCCGTCGGCGATCCAGGCGGCGACGATCCCGCCGCTGCTCGCCGGCCGCGACGTCGTGGGCCTGGCGCAGACCGGCACCGGCAAGACCGCCGCGTTCGCGCTGCCGATCCTGTCCCGGCTCGACCTGTCCCAGAAGACCCCGCAGGCGCTGGTGCTCGCGCCGACCCGCGAGCTCGCGCTGCAGGTCTGCGAGGCCTTCGAGCGCTACGCCGCGCACGTCAAGGGCGTGCACGTGCTGCCGGTCTACGGCGGCCAGGCCTACGGCGTGCAGCTCAGCGCGCTGCGCCGTGGCGTCCACGTCGTCGTCGGCACCCCGGGCCGGATCATGGACCACCTCGAGAAGGGCACGCTCGACCTCACCGAGCTGCGGTTCCTCGTGCTCGACGAGGCCGACGAGATGCTCAACATGGGCTTCGCCGAGGACGTGGAGACGATCCTCGCCGACACCCCCGACGACAAGAACGTCGCGCTGTTCTCCGCGACCATGCCCGCCCAGATCCGCCGGATCTCCAAGCAGTACCTCACCGATCCGGCGGAGATCACGGTCAAGAACAAGACCGCCACCGCGCCGAACATCACCCAGCGCTACCTGATGGTGTCCTACCCGCAGAAGGTCGACGCCCTCACCCGCATCCTCGAGGTCGAGAACTTCGAGGGCATGATCGTGTTCGTCCGCACCAAGAACGAGACCGAGACGCTCGCCGAGAAGCTGCGGGCCCGGGGCTTCTCCGCGATGGCCATCAACGGCGACGTCGCCCAGGCCCAGCGCGAGCGCACGGTCAACCAGCTCAAGTCCGGCAAGCTCGACATCCTGGTCGCGACCGACGTCGCCGCCCGTGGGCTCGACGTCGAGCGGATCAGCCACGTCGTCAACTACGACATCCCCACCGACACCGAGTCCTACGTGCACCGCATCGGCCGCACGGGCCGGGCCGGTCGCAGCGGCGACGCGATCTCGTTCGTCACCCCGCGGGAGCGCTACCTGCTCAAGCACATCGAGAAGGCCACCCGCCAGCCGCTGACGCAGATGCAGCTGCCGACCGCCGAGGACGTCAACGCCACGCGGCTGTCCCGCTTCGACGACGCGATCACCGAGGCGCTGGCCAACGCCGAGCGGATCGACCGGTTCCGCGACATCGTCTCGCACTACGTGCGCGAGCACGACGTGCCCGAGGTCGACGTCGCGGCGGCGCTCGCCGTGGTCGCCCAGGGCGAGACCCCGCTGCTGATCGACCCAGCGACGGAGCCGCCCGCGCGCACGCCGCGCGAGGAGCGCGACCGCCCCGAGCGGTCGGCCAGCCGGGAGCGGCGCGGCCCGCGCTCCGACGTACCGATGGCGATGTACCGCATCAACGTCGGCAAGCGGCACAAGGTCGAGCCCCGCCAGATCGTCGGCGCGATCGCCAACGAGGGCGGCCTGCGCCGCGCCGACTTCGGCCACATCCAGATCCGGCCGGACTTCTCCCTGGTCGAGCTCCCCGCCGACCTCCCCGGCGAGGTCTGGGACGCGCTGCGCAACACCCGCATCTCCGGCAAGCTCATCGAGCTCCAGCGCGACAGCGGCGGTCCGCGCGCGGAGGCCCGCCAGAAGAAGCCGCGCCACAAGAGCCGGTCCTAGAGCAGGTACGCCGCCATCGCGGCGCCGGCCACCAGTCCGGACGCCGCCGCGGTGAGCACCGACGCCATCGGCATGGGGAGCTCGGGGACGTGGGCCATGTCGCCGGCGGCGTGCACCCCTGCGACGCTGGTGCGGCCCATGGCGTCGACCGAGACGCATCCCGAGGGCAGCATCGCGAGCCCGAGCTGCTCGGCGAACGGCGCGGCCTGGCTCAGCGCGGTGGCGACGAACATGCCGCCGTATTCCTCGACGGTCCCGTCGTCGAAGAGCACCCGGAGCCCGTCGGCCGCGCGCTCGAGCCGCACGACCCGTTCGGGGTCGACGCCCTCCACCGAGGCGGCGACCGGTCCCATCAACCCGCCGACGTGGCCGGGGTCGCCGAGCACCGCGACCCGGGTGCCGGCGAGCTCGTGGCCGTGGCAGAACGGGCAGTGCGCGACGACGTCGCCGAACAGCCCGCCGAGGCCGGGTACGGCGGGCAGCGTGTCGCGCAGCCCCGTCGCGAGCACCAGGCCGCGGCTGGTGACCTCCTGGTCGCCGACGACGACCCGGAAGCCGTCCCCGTCGCGGCCGACCGAGGCCGCCGCCGTGTCGCGGACGGTGACGGTGTCGTAGCGGGCCAGGTCCGTGCGGGCGGCGGCGCGGAGCTCGGCCGGCGGGGTGCCGTCGTGGGCGAGGAAGTTGTGCATGTGGTGGGCCGGGTCGTTGCGGTAGGACCCGGCGTCGAGGAGCAGCGTCCGGCGGTGCACCCGGCCGAGGGTGAGGGCCGCCTGGAGGCCCGCGGGGCCGCCGCCGATGACGACGGCGTCGTACTGGAACGAGTCAGGGATTGCCATGAGCACGAGGATGTGACTTCATGTTGACATGAAGTCAAGGGGCACCGCATCGATCGGTGCGATCGCCAAGCGGGTCGGTCTCGAGACCCACGTCCTGCGGCACTGGGAGGACGTCGGCCTGCTGCGACCGGGCCGCGACGGCGCCGGTCGGCGGCGCTACGTCCCCGAGGACCTGGTGCGGATCGCGGTGATCCAGCGCAGCAAGGCCGCGGGGATGACGCTGGAGCAGGTGCAGGTGCTGCTCGACGCCGACGCGCCGGAGCGGCACCGGGTGCTGGCGGCCCACATCGCCGACCTCGACCGGCGGATGGAGGAGATGCGGCGCTCGCGGGAGATGACCGAGCACGCGCTGAGCTGCCGGGCCCACGACGTCGCGACGTGTCCCCGGTTCAAGGCCGCGGTCGACGACCTGGTGGGCGACCTGGGTTGGTGAGGTGGTCGGTCTGGGCTGGTAGAACCGACACCATGCGTCCGGGCCGCCGACTCTCCCTCGCCACCGCCGCGCTGCTCCTCGCGGGGGCGGCCCTCGCCGGCTGCGACGCGGCCGAGAAGGTCACCGGGCCCGATCCCGACGCCGCGGCCGACGCGCTGGCCGCGGCGCTCGGGTCGGGCGACTTCGCGGAGGTGGCGTTCACCGAGGGGACGCCGGAGGACGTGGCCGCGGAGTACGCCAAGGTCGTCGAGGGCATGGGCGAGGTCACGCCGACGGTCGAGGCGACCGGCACCGACGAGACCGACGACGGCTCGGCGACCGCGACGCTGGCGTGGGCCTGGCCGGTCGGCGGTCAGGAGTGGAGCTACACCACCGAGGCGCCGCTGACCGAGGCCGACGGCGAGTGGCAGGTCGCGTGGTCGCGCGAGGTCGTCGAGCCCAGCCTCGGTCCGGGCACCGTCTTGGACGTGACCCCGATCGGCGGCGGGCGCGGGCCGATCATGGGGGCCGACGGCGTGGCGCTCGTGACCGACCGGCCGGTGGTCCGGTTCGGCATCGACCGCTCCCAGGTGCCGGCCGCGCGCGCGGCGACGTCGGCCCGGCGGCTGGCCGAGCTCGTGGACGTCGACCCGGCGCCGTACGCCAAGCAGGTCCGGGCGGCCGGTGAGAAGGCCTTCGTCGAGGCGATCGTGTTCCGCAAGGACGACGTGCCGCCGGCCGTGGCGCAGGGCTACCGGTCGATCCCGGGGGCGCTGGCCGTCCCCGACGACATCCCGCTCGCGCCCACGCGCGACTTCGCCGCCCCCCTCCTCGGCACGGTCGGCGAGGTCACCGCCGAGATGATCGAGAAGGACCCCGACAAGTACCAGGTCGGCGACCGGGCCGGCCTGTCCGGTCTGCAGGCGAGGTACGACGACCAGCTCCAGGGCACCGACGGCGTGGTCGTCGACGCGGTGGCCTCCGACGGCCGCGAGCGCCAGCTGTTCCGCGTGGACGCCCGGCAGGGCAAGCCCCTCGAGCTCACCCTCGACGAGCGCCTGCAGACGATCGCCGAGCAGCAGCTCGCGGACGTCGGGCCCGCCAGCGCGCTCGTCGCGATCCGGCCGTCGACCGGCGCGATCCTCGCCGCGGCCAACGGACCCGGCAACGACGGCTACAACCTCGCGACGTTCGGCCAGCTGGCGCCGGGGTCGACGTTCAAGAGCGTGAGCAGCCTGGCGCTGCTGCGCGCCGGCCTCACCCCCGAGAGCGTGGTGCCGTGCACGCGGTCGATCGTGGTCGACGGCAAGCGGTTCGAGAACTACGACGACTACCCGAGCAGCGCGCTGGGCGACATCTCGCTGCGCAGCGCGATCGCCCACTCCTGCAACACCGCGGTCATCTCCCAGCGGAGCAAGCTGAGCGAGGGCGATCTGGCCGCGGCGGCGGCTTCACTCGGGCTCGGGATCGACCACGACCTCGGGTTCCCGGCGTACTTCGGCAGCGTCGAGCCGCCGGCGTCGGAGACCGAGGCGGCGGCCGACCTGATCGGCCAGGGCAAGGTGCTCGCCTCCCCGATGGCGATGGCGGCGGTGATCGCGTCGGTCCAGGCCGGCCACACGGTGGTGCCCCGCCTCGTGAAGTCCGTCGACGTCGCGGTGCCCGACGACGCCACGCCGCTGTCGAAGGGTGAGGCGACCGCGCTGCGCTCGATGCTGCGTGCGGTCGTCACCACGGGCAGCGGCACCGGCCTGCTCGACGTGCCCGGCCCGCCGGTGATCGCCAAGACCGGTACCGCCGAGTTCGAGCGCGACGGCAAGCTGCTCACCCACGCCTGGATGATCGCCGCCCAGGGCGACCTCGCGGTGGCCGTGTTCGTCGACGTCGGCCCGTCCGGCTCCGGCACCGCCGGCCCGATCCTCGAGGCATTCCTCCGGGCAGCGCGCTGAGGTGTGCAGCGACCTGTCAGCCGAAACCCGCACGACACGCCGGGGCGCCCCGGCGTGTCGTGCGGGTTTCACCGGCTGACCGGTGAAACCCGCTAGTGCTCCCGCGTCGTCACGTTGCGAGCGACCTCCTCGGGCATCGGCTCGTAGTGGGCGAACGTCCGCGTGAACACTCCGGCGCCGTGGGTGGCCGAGCGCAGGTCGACGGCGTAGCGCACCAGCTCGGTCTGCGGGACCTCCGCGAGCACCTGGGTGCGGTCGTCGCCGACCTTGTCGGTGCCGAGCAGCCGGGCGCGACGGGCGGACAGGTCGCTCATCACCGTGCCGACCATGTCGTCGGGGACCACGACCGTGACCGTGTCGTAGGGCTCGAGCATCGTGACGGTGGTGGCGGCCGCCGCCTCGCGCAGCGCGAGGCCGCCGGCCATCTGGAAGGCCATGTCCGAGGAGTCAACCGCGTGGGCCTTGCCGTCCAGCAGGGTCACGCGCAGGTCGACGACCGGGTAGCCGTGGCGTACGCCGCGCTCCATCTGGGCCCGCACGCCCTTCTCGACGCTCGGGATGAACTGACGGGGCACGGCGCCGCCGACCACCTTGTCGACGAACTCGAAGCCCCCGCCCTCCGGGAGCGGCTCGACCTCGATCTGGCACACGGCGTACTGCCCGTGCCCACCCGACTGCTTGACGTGCCGGCCCTGGCCGGCGCCCTTGCCGGCGAACGTCTCCCGCAGGGACACCACGAACGGCACCTGGTCGACGTGCACCGAGTAGCGTTCGGTGAGCCGCTCGAGGGTGACCTCGGCGTGCGACTCGCCCATGCACCACAGCACCAGCTGGTGGGTCTCGGGGTTGTTCTCGATCCGCAGCGACGGGTCCTCCGCGGCGAGCCGGCCCAACGCCTGGGACAGCTTGTCCTCGTCGGCCTTGCTGCTCGCCACGATCGCGATCGGCAGCAACGGCTCCGGCATCGACCACGGCCGCAGCACCCGCGGCGCGTCGGGCGAGGACAGCGTGTCCCCGGTCTCGGCGCGCGAGAGGCGGCCGACGGCGCACAGGTCGCCGGCGACCACGCGCTCGGCCGGGACCTGCTGCTTGCCGAAGGAGTAGCTGAGGTTGCCGATGCGCTCGTCCTCGTCGTGGTCCTCGTGCCCGGCGCCGTCGCCGAAGAACGAGGCGAAGTGGCCGGAGACGTGGACGGTCTGGTCGGGCTCGAGGGTCCCGGAGAACACGCGGACGACGCTCAGTCGGCCGACGTAGGGGTCGCTGGTCGTCTTCACGACCTCCGCCACCAGCGGGCCGGACGGGTCGCAGGCGATCGCGTCGGCCGCCGCGCCCGACGGCGCGAACACGTCGGGTGAGGGGTGCTCGGCCGGCGACGGGAACGCCCGGACCGCGAGGTCGAGCAGCTCCGCGCAACCCACCCCGGTCACCGAGCACACCGGCACCACCGGGAAGAACGTCGCCCGCGCCACCGCGCGCTCGAGGTCCTCGACGAGCACCTTCTCGTCGATCTCCTCGCCGCCGACGTAGCGCTCCATCAGCGTCTCGTCCTCGGACTCCTCGATCACGGCCTCGATCAGGTCGCCCCGAAGCCCGGTCTCCTCCGCCTCGTCACTCGGGGTCAGCAGGCCGGTGAGCCCGGTGATCTCTCCGCCGTCGCGGATCGGCACGTACAACGGCATCACCCGGTCGCCGAACGCCTCCTGCGCCTGACGCAGCACGCCCTCGTAGTCGGCGCGGGCCTGGTCGAGCTTGGTCACGACGACCGCGCGGGGCATGCCGACCGCGGCGCACTCGCGCCACAGGGCGCGGGTGCCCTCGTCGACCCCGTCGTTGGCGGCGACCACGAACAGCGCGCAGTCGGCCGCACGCAGGCCGGCGCGCAGCTCGCCGACGAAGTCGGCGTATCCGGGGGTGTCGACGAGGTTGACCTTCACGCCGTCGTGGACGAGCGGGGCGACGGTGAGGGAGTTGCTGCGTCCGTGCGCGTGCTCGGACTCCTCGTGGTCACAGACGGTGGTCCCGTCGCGGACGGAGCCGGCGCGAGGTATCGCGCCCGAGGCGGCGAGCAGGGTCTCCGCGAGGGTGGTCTTGCCGGACCCGGCCGGTCCCACCAGCACCACGTTGCGGATCCGGTCCGGGCTGCTCGCCGCCAGATCCTGTCCCGACGCTCTCCTGTTCGTACCGCCCTTGTCTGCCATGACCACTCCTGCTGCCACGGGTCTCGCTGATGGGACCTCCGTGTTCCGACCAAACCCCTCATCGGTCCCGGGCACAAGGGCTGTTGGTCACGGTTTGTGTCGCCTACGCTGGTGCTTCCATGTCTCGGGTGGTGGGTCGTCTCACCCTGCTCTCGGAGGTGCGAGACCTCCTCGGGCAGGGCCTCACCGTCGCCCTCCGCGGCCCCACCGGGATCGGCAAGAGCGCGCTCCTCGACGCCCTCGATCAGCAGGTCTCGACGGTGCCCGGGCGGCCGCCGTTGGTGCTCCGGGCGGCCGGGTCGCCGGCCGAGTGCTCGCTGCCGTTCACCGCGCTCCAGGACCTCCTCGACCAGCTGCCGGCCGAGCCGGCCGGCGCACCCGGGGTCCGCCCGAGCCGCCCCGCGGAGCGGTTGGCCGCCGGGCTGTCGACCGACGCCCTGCGCTCGGTGCTGTGCGCGGAGTTCCGGGCGCTGCTCGACGTGCTCTCCGCCGACCGTGCGGTGCTGCTCCTGCTCGACGACCTCCAGTGGCTCGACGCCGACTCGATGTGCGTGATCGGCTACGCGCTGCGGCGCCTGCGCGGTCGGGTCGGGTCTGTCGTGACGATCGGTCCCGGTGGTGCACCGCCCGACCTCACCGCGGTCCGCTGCCTCGAGGTCCCGCCGCTGGACGCCGACGACACCATCGAGCTGCTCGGCCGGCACGGGCTGCCCGCCCACCTCGCGAAGCGGGTGTACGCCGAGTCCGGTGGCCTCCCGTCGGTCGCGCTCGGGCTGGGGGGCGCGATCGGCGAGCACCCCTCCCTGCTCGGCCGGCCGACGCCGTTGCCCGCCAGCATCGAGCGGGTCCTGCGGGACCGGTTCCTCGCCCAGCCGCCGTCGGTGCGGGAGACGCTCGTCCGGGCGGCGCTCCTGCACCGGCCGACGGTCCGCCAGCTCGAGCGGGCGGGCCGGATCGAGGCCGATGGCGACCTGCGTGCGGCGGCGGCCGCGGGCCTGGTGGAGCGCACCGGCGACCGGGCCGGCGACCGGTCGAGCGACGAATCCGGTGACCTGGTGCGCTTCGTCCCGCCGGTGCTGCGCCGGGTCGTCACC
>NZ_DASWVI010000463.1:0-4772 GCF_036401255.1 Nocardioides sp.
GGGACCGGCGCGGCGCCGCGGCCGGCGACCGCCGGCTCGAGCAGGTGGCCGATCGCGCGGACCCGCTCGGCCTGCACCGGGGTGCCGGCCCCGCCGGTGGTGGCGACCTGCAGCGCGCTGCGGTTGAGCATGCCCGCGCCCGGGGGGCTGTCCGCGTCGAGCACGTTGGCCGGTACGCCCAGCATCAGGTAGTCGTCGGTGGTGGTCATCCGCAGGATGATCCGGCGGCCGAACGTGGCGGCCAGCGCGGTCGGCACGCCGGTGCGGCCCGGGGCCGTCGCGACGACGTGGATGCCGACCCGGCGGCCGTTCTGCAGCACGTTCTGCACGTGCTCGAGGTGCTCGCGGGCCACGCCGCCGGCCGACTCCAGGCTCTCCACGAGCGCGGGCAGGTTGTCGATGGCGACGTAGACCCGCGGCAGCACGGTGCCGGTGCGCGCCAGGTCGTCGAGGTCCGCGCAGCCGTGCGCGGCCAGCGCCGAGGTGCGGTCGGCGACCGTGCGGCGCAGCAGCCGGAGCAGCCGCAGGGCCCGGCCCTGGTGTGCCTCGGGCACGACCGCCTCGACCGTCGGCAGCCCCGCGATCGCCGCGAGCCCGCCGCCGGCGAAGTCGAGGCCGTAGACGTACGGCGCGGCCCGGTGCGGGCCGAACGCGTCGCCCAGCGAGGCCGCCAGCACGGTCGTGCGCAGCAGCTCGGTCTTGCCCGACCCCGAGGCCCCGTAGACCAGCAGGTGCCCGACGGAGGCGAAGTCGACGAGCAGCTCGGGCTGCGCCTGGGCGGCCGGCTCGTCGACCCGGCCGAGCACCACCCGCCCGGAGGGCCGGTCGGCGGCGTCGGCCATCAGCCGGTCCGGCTCGAGCAGCAGCTCGGCCGGCAGGGCGGGCAGCCACGGCCGCTTGGGCGGCGCGGCCTCCGTGCGGGCGAACGCGGTGCGGATCGTGGTCACGCAGCGCACCAGGTCGGTGCGAGGGTCGAGCCGCACCTCCTCCCCGGGTCCGTGCTCGAGGGGTGCGAAGGCCGAGAAGGGCTGCACGAGCACGGGGTTCTCGCTCGCGTCGACCGGCTGACGGGCGCCGGTCCACGCCGACTGCACGAGCTCGGCGGTGCCGTGGCCGGTGCGGCGGACCCACGCCCGGCCCGGCGTGCGCCGGGAGATCCGGGCCGCCTCCGGGGAGTCGATGACGTCGCGGGAGTCGTCGGCCGAGGAGACCCGCAGTGCGATCCGGAGGTCGGTGTTCGCCCGGATCGGGCCGGTCACGACGCCGGCCGGACGCTGGGTGGCGAGCAGCACGTGCAGGCCGAGCGAGCGCCCGCGCTGGGCCAGGTTGACCATGCCGTCGACGAACTCCGGCACCTCGCTGGTGAGCGCCGCGAACTCGTCGACGCAGATCAGGATGCTCGGCACGGCGGCCTCGGGGTGCTCGCGCTCGAGCTGGACGAGGTCCTTGACGCCGTACTGCCCGAGCAGGTGCTCGCGTGCGGTGATCTCGGCGCCGAGCGAGGCCAGCGCGCGCTGCACCAGGGCGGGGGTGAGGTCGGTGATGTAGCCGACCGTGTGCGGCAGGTCGGCGCACTCGCGGAACGCCGCGCCGCCCTTGTAGTCGACGAGCAGGAAGTTCATCCGGCTCGGTGGGTTGTTCAGCGCCAGCGAGCAGATCAGCGACTGCAGCAGCTCGCTCTTGCCCGACCCGGTGGTGCCGGCGACCAGGCCGTGCGGGCCGTCCTCGCGCAGGTCGATCGTGACGACGCCGTCGATGCCGAGGCCGATCTGGGCGCGCAGGCCCGAGGACTGGCTCCACCGGCGCAGCACGGCCACGATGTCGTCGAGGTCCTCGAAGTCGCTGCTCACCTCGGGCAGCCGCACCACCGACGGGATCGCGGTCGAGGGCGGCAGCACGGCCGCCTCGTCGACGTACCCGGTCATCGACCGCGCACTGCGCCAGGCGTGGTCGAGGCTGACCGCGTCGGGGACCGCCACCCGGGAGATGCCGCCCCGGTCGCGGACGCCCACCTCGCCGGTGCCGAGGTCGACGCGCAGGCCGGTGGCGGCCGGGACCTCGTCGGGGTCGGAGCCGAGCCAGACCAGGTGCAGGTGGCGCTCGGGCGCCGCGGCGGCGACGGCCTCGACCGTACGCCGGGGGATCCCGGCGTGCTCGTCGACGAAGCAGATCGTGTGCCCGGGGTTGCCGTCCTCGGCGACGAGGTGGTCCAGCAACGCGGTCGCCGCGCGGGCGCCGATCGCGACCGGGGGCTGCCCGCCGACCCGGGTCGTGGCGTGCGGCAGCCAGCGCAGCCAGGCCTCGTGGTGCCGGCGGCCGCGGCCGAAGCAGCCCGCGACGCTGACCTCGGCGGGGGAGTGGTCGAACCCGATCCGCAGCAGCATCGACCGCGCGAGCGCGTCCACGTGCTCCTCGGGGCCGGTCAGCGCGAGCACGGTGTGCTGGGCGAGGTCGGCCAGCACCGGCATGTCGTCGAGCGTCTCGCGCTCGGCGAGCTCGGCCGCGACCTCGCGGCGCGAGGGCCGGTCGCCCCCGTCCTTGATCGAGCCGCGCAGCATGGCCGGCACGGTGCCGGTGCCGAGCCGGGTGACCAGGAAGGCCTGGCGGTCCTCCGCGCGCGCCCAGAGGTACTTGTCGCGCGAGGCCGCCCGGGCGCGGACCGTCTCGGCGTCGGGGTAGTCGTCGTGGAGCTGGCGGCGCTGGCGGGCGGCGTGGTCGTCGAGGACCGTGAGCAGGTCGTCGACGTCGTGGCGCCACTCGGCCTTCTCCTCCTCGAACTGCCGGCGCGCCTGCCGCTTCTGCTGCCACCACCCGGCGGCCCCGAGCACCGGCCACGCCAGCATGTAGACGAGCGCGTACGGCGTCTGGGAGCGCATGAAGATCGCGATGCCCATCACCATGGGCAGCATCAGCATCGCCCAGGGCAGCGGCGAGGGTCGCTGCTTGGTGGGTGGCGACGGGACGTCGAGGACCTCCTCGAGGAGCGGGTCGCCGAACCGGGGCGGCCGGTACACCGACACCGCGGCCTGGTCGGACGCCTCCCCGGGCACCTCGCCGGGCTCGATGACCAGCGTGCTCCGGCCCAGCCGGATCGGTGTGCCCCAGTCGATCTCGCGGGCGCTGGTGAGCCGCTCGCCCGCGACCGTGGTGCCGTTGGCCGAGCCCTCGTCGTACACGGTCGGGCGCGCGCCGAGGACGATCCGTGCGTGCTGCTGGGAGACCATCGGGTCGGAGAGCCGCAGCGTGCAGCTGGGTGCCCGGCCCAGCGTCAGCGAGCCGGTGCGCACGTGCAGCCGTTGGCCACGGTCGGGTCCGTCGGTGACCCGCAGCACCGCGCGCGGTCGGGAGGTGGTGCTGACCCGGGTCAGCCACGAGGCCGGCGCGGAGACGACGTCGACGAGGTCGCCGGTGCGCAGCCCGCACTCCGCGAGCGGCCGGTCGGCCGGCCAGGGGAGGGTGCCGTCGAGCGGCACCAGGTGCAGATGGGGCTGGTCGGGGGCGACGTGGCGGCCGAAGGCGCGGGCCAGGTCGGCGACGGTGGCGCCCGGCCGGGCCCGCACGTGCACGTCCACCGACGGGAGGCCCGACTCGGGAGCTGGTCGCAGCGACAGGATCCAGCTCTGCATCGTCGGGCCTCGCGTCGGTGGGGATCGGTCGGGCAGTGGGTGGGGCGGTCAGGTCAGTTGGAGACCTGCTCCTGCTCGTGGGCCTGGTTGTTGATCAGCGTCGAGAACTCCTGCAGCGAGTTGACGACCTGCGTGAGCATCGTGCGGTAGTCGGACTGCCAGGCCTGGCGGGTGCGCTCGGCGTCCGGGCCGATCCACTCGAAGCCCTCGATCACCTGCGTGAGACGACCGGTGAGCTGCTCGAGCTCCGAGGCGCCCTGCGTGATCTGCTGGGCCGACTGGCGACCGGCCTCGACGTCCATTCCCTTCATCGGCATTGCTCTGCTCCTTCTGTTGTTCCGTCAGATCTGTGTGTGCGTGCGTGGTGGAGTGGGTGTGCGGGTGCTGGCTCAGCGGCCCTCCAATCGGCGTCGGACCGCGGAGGTCGCCTCGTCGGTGGTGATCCGGCCGTCGTGGTCGAAGTCGAGCGGCGCATTGGCGGCGTACGCCCGGGTGCCCTCGCTGAACAACGTCTCGCCCGCGCCGTGCGGGTGGCCGGACAGGATGGTCGTGTAGACGCTCTCCAGGTCGCCGAGGCGGCCGCGGTACGGCTCGAAGTAGCGCTCGACGTAGGTCAGCTGCTCGGTCGGCGTCATCCGGGCCAGGTCGGCGGTCGTGGTGCCCATGCCCCGGGCGGTGCTGTCCATGAACTGGATCAGCCCGGTCGCGCTGCTGTGAGGGTTGCGGACGTCGGCGGCGAACGTGCCGCCGGTCTCGAAGCTCATCGCGGCCATCAGGTGCTCGGGCTGGGCGCCGACCCGCTGGGCGACGCCCTCGACCGCGCGGAGGAACTCCGGCGTCACGTTCGCGTTGCCGCGCACGCCGCTGATCTGGTTGTAGTCGTAGCCGCTGGGGCTCGTGTAGCCGCTGCCCGGCGTCACCTGCAGCGGGTGCTCGGCCCGGTAGGCGTCGAACGCCGCCTGCGTGTTCGGCCCCCACTGGCCGTCGACGCCGCGGGTGTCGTAGCCCAGGCCGGTGAGCCGCTCCTGCAGCTCGCGCACCTCGGCGCCGCTGCTGCCGCGCCCGTTGCTGCTCGCGATCCGGTCGATCGTGGGGTCGCCGCCGGACCCGCCGCGGGCCGCGAGCGCGGCCCCGCCGAGGCCGAGG
>NZ_DASWVI010000464.1:0-22191 GCF_036401255.1 Nocardioides sp.
GGACCGGCGTGGCGGTGGCCTGCAGGGCCAGCCGCACCTGGGTGGGCGTGAGCCGCGGCTGGGCCTGGAGCAGGACGGCCGCGGCGCCCGCGACGTGCGGTGCGGCCATCGACGTGCCCGAGGCGGACGCGTTGTCGTCCGGGCCGCAGGGGCCGATCAGCGTGCCCGCACTGTCGCAGGTCGAGGAGATGTCCACCCCGGGCGCGGTGACGTCGGGGTGGACCAGGCCGAGGCGGTCGCCGGCGTACGTCGTGTGGCCCTCGGCCCCGATCGGGGTCGGCCGGGAGTTGTCGTGCACCAGCCCGTTGGAGGAGAAGTCGCCGCGCACCCGGTCGACGGTGCCCGCCGCGACGGAGATCACCCAGGGGGACTGGGAGAACGGGTTCAGGCTCATCGGCACGGCGCCGCCGCCGGAGTTGCCGGCCGCGAACACCACGGTCACGCCGCGGTCGGCGACGGCCTTCGTGGCGACCGCGACCGGGTCGGCGGGGTCGAACTGGCGGTAGCTGTTGCCCCAGGAGTTGTTGATCACGTCGACGCCGAGGAGGTCCGGCTGGTCGAGCAGGTAGTCGTAGGCGGTCACGACGGCGGTCGTGAACAGCACCGCGCCGATCGCGAAGCAGGCGAGGTCGGCATCGGGCGCGACGCCGTAGCGGCTGCCGTCGGCGACGGAGGAGGAGTCGGCGGCGATGATGCCGGCGACGTGGGTGCCGTGGCCGCTGCCGAGGTCGGTGTTGCTGACCGGGCCCTGGTCGACGGGTACGACGATCGCGGGGTCGGTGCCGGCGTTGGCGTACTCGGGGCTGAGCAGGGCGACGTTGTGCACGACGTGGTCGGCAAGGTCGGCGTGGGTGGCGTCGCACCCGGAGTCGACGACGCCGACGGTCACGCCCTTGCCGGTGAGGCCGCGCGAGCGCAGGCTCCGCGCCGCGGCCGCGCTGGAGGACATCGCGCCGGTCGAGGCGGTGTCGAGCTGCTGCAGCCGCTCGTCGGGGTAGACGTCGACACCGATGCCTCGGGTCACCGCCGTCACCATCGCGGCGACCGGTCCGTCGACGAGCGCGAGGGGCAGGTGCGTCATCGGCTGGACCGTGAGCCCCAGCCCGCGCAGCGCGGCGACCTGACCGGCGCTCGGCACGGCGTCGAACGTCACGATCGCCCGGCCGTTGGGGGTGCCGTCGGCGAGCAGCCGATCCAGGCCACGGTGTGCGCCGTCGACCGCTGCGAGCGAGGGGGTGGGCGCCGCGGTGGGCGCGGCGGCGTCGGCGACGGTCGTCCCGGTCAGGGAGACGGTGGCGGCGAGGGCGCAGGTGAGCGCGAGCAGCCGGGTGCGCGAAGATGGCATGGATGATCCGATCTCGTGAGGTGCCCGGACAACGCCACAGCCGCATGGCGGGTTACGTCGTCGCGCTGCTCGTGCTCGCCCTGCTGGCCGTGATCCCGACCACGGTCGCCCCGGCCCAGGCCACGGCCAGCGCGGATCCGCCGCCGGTCACGGTCCCGCCGACCGGCACCGACGTGGACTACCAGCTGGGCGGGGCCGCGGACGTCCCCGACCATGTCGGCATCGTCGTACGCGACCGCACCGAGCCGCCCGCGACCGACCGCTACAACGTCTGCTACGTCAACGGGTTCCAGACCCAGCCCGACCAGCGCCGGTTCTGGAAGCGGCACTGGCGCCTGGTGCTGAAGGACGACGGCCGGCCGGTCGAGGACGAGGCGTGGGGCGAGTGGCTGCTCGACGTACGCACGAAGGCCAAGCGGACGACGCTCGCGCGCATCGTCGGGCGCTGGACCCGCGGGTGCGCGGACGACGGGTTCGACGCGGTGGAGTACGACAACCTCGACTCCTTCACCCGCAGCCACGGCCTGCTGAAGCGCCGACAGTCCCTGGCCTTCGCGCGACTCCTGGTCGACGCCGCGCACGCCGCGGGGCTGGCGGCCGGGCAGAAGAACCTGGCGGGCTACGACGGCACCCGGATCGGCTTCGACTTCGCCGTGGCCGAGGAGTGCGGCCGCTATCGCGAGTGCGCGGCGTACGTCGAGGACTACGGCGACCTGGTCCTCGCGATCGAGTACCGCCGCACGGACTTCCGGTGGACCTGCTCGCACGTCGGCGACCGGCTGGCCGTCGTGCTGCGCGACCGGGACCTCACGCCGTCGGGGGTGCACGCATGGTGCTGAACGATCGTGCCCGCACCGGGCTGCACGTCACCACGCTGGGGGAGCGGGGGCCGCTGGTCGCCTTCTGCCACGGACTGTTCGGGCAGGGCAAGAACTGGACGACGGTCGCGAAGGCCGTGGCCGAGGACCACCGCGTGCTGCTCGTCGACATGCCGCACCACGGCCGCTCGGAGTGGGTCGACCACTTCGACTACGTCGACGTCGCCGACCGGGTGGCGGCCCTGTTCGACGCGAACGACCCCGTCGCGCTCGTCGGTCACTCGATGGGGGGCAAGGCGGCGATGGTGCTGGCGCTGCGGCACCCCGAGCTCGTGGAGCGGCTCTGCGTCGTGGACGTCTCGCCGGTCGACTACCAGGCATATGAGGGAGAGAGGGGCGAGTTCGCGGGCTACATCGACGCGATGCTCGCGCTCGACCTGGCCACGCTCGAGCACCGGCGCGACGCCGACGCCGCGCTGGCCGACGCGGTGCCGAGCCGCACGGTGCGCAGCTTCCTGCTGCAGAACCTCCACCACGAGGCGGGGCGGTGGTCGTGGCGGCCCAACCTGGAGGTCCTCGGCCGCGACCTGGAGGTGCTCGGCGGTTGGCCGGCCGACGCCCTGGCCGACCTCCCGGCGTACGACCGGCCGACGCTGTGGATCGCGGGACAGAACTCCGGCTATGTCCGTGACGAGTACGCCGGCGCCATGGACCGCTGGTTCCCGCGCAACCGGCGGGTGGTCATCAAGGGGGCCGGCCACTGGGTGCACTCCGAGCAGCCGGAGGTCTTCCTCGAGGTGCTCCAGCGGTTCCTCGCCCCCGTTGAGTCGTGATTCGAGGCTCAGGGGCGCTGGCGGGCGCGGTAGGCCGCCACGGCGTTGCGGTTGCCGCAGGCGACGGAGCAGAACCTCTTGGAGCGGTTGCGGGAGAGGTCGAGGACCACGCCCCGGCACGTGTCGTCGGCGCAGACGCCCAAGCGGGACATCTCGTCGGCGCGGATGACGTCGATCATCGCCATCGCGGTCTCGACCACGATCCGGGTCGGGAGGTCGCGCTCGGGCCCGACGGCGTGCAGGTGCCAGTCCCACACGTCGTGGCGGACGAGCTGGGGGACCGCCCCGGCCTCGGCGAGCATCGCGTTGACGATGCCGACGGCCGTGTCCCGATCGGCGGTGAGCAGCTCGTAGAGAGCGGGCCGGATCGCGCGCACGCCGTCGAGCTCGGCTCGATCGCCGTCGTGCCGCCCGGTGTACTCGAACTCGGCGTAGAACGCGTCCAGGTCCTCGACCGTGGTCAGCGTGTCCGGGTCGAGGCCGGAGTTGGCCAGGACCACGGCCGCCTGCAGCGAGGCCTCGGTGTCATGGGTGAATGGCACGTTGACACGTTACACCCTCGACCACTAGCGTCATGTGCCATGACGACGTTGGCCCATGACAGCCTCGGGTCCGTTGCAGCCGGGTCGCGGCTGGCGAGCGGGCTGGGTTTCGCCCTGCTGTCGGCGGCGTCGTTCGGGATGTCCGGGGCGCTCGCGCGTGAGCTGCTCGACGGCGGCTGGAGCGCCGGCGCGATCGTGCTCGTGCGCGTCGGGCTGGCGGCGCTGGTCGTGGTGCCGTTCGGGCTCGTCGGCCTGCGCGGCAGGTGGGCGCTGCTGCGGCGCAACACCGGGGTGGTCGTCGTGTACGGCGCGCTCGCGGTGGCCGGCGCGCAGTTCTGCTACTTCTCGGCCGTGTCGTACATGCAGGTCGGGCCGGCGCTGCTGATCGAGTACACCGCTCCGGCGGCCGTCGTCGTCTGGCTGTGGCTGCGTCACGGCCAGCGCCCGGGTGCGGTCACCCTGATCGGCGCGGGCCTCGCGGCGGCCGGCCTGGTGCTCGTCCTCGACCTGCTCTCCGGGGCCGATCTGAGCCTGCCCGGCGTCTTGTGGGCGCTGGCGGCGATGGTCGGCGCGGCGACGTACTTCGTGATCTCGGCCGACGAGACCAACGGCCTGCCGCCGCTGGTGCTCGCTGCGGCGGGCCTGGTGCTCGGCGCGGCGGTGCTCGGGGCGCTCGGCGTCGTCGGGCTGCTGCCGATGCGGGCGTCCACCGAGGCCGTCTCGTACGCCGGGTGGACGGTCGCGTGGTGGGTGCCGCTGCTGGTGCTCGGCGTCGTGACCGCCGCGGTCGCCTACGCCAGCGGCATCGCCGCCAGCCGCCGGCTCGGGTCCCGGCTCGCATCGTTCGTCGCCCTGCTCGAGGTCGTCGCCGGCGTGGTGTTCGCCTGGCTGCTCCTCGACGAGCTCCCGCGCCCGGTCCAGCTGCTCGGCGGCCTCCTGGTGCTCGCGGGCGTCGTCGCCGTCAAGATGGGCGAGCGCGCCACGGCCGGGGTGCTCCTCGAGTGACGGCTGCGCTGCCGCGGGGCTGGAGCAGTTGCGGTTTGGTCACCAACGGCGATAGGTAAGCGCTTACGTATCGCCGTTGGTGACCAAACCGCAGAGGGTCAGCGGCAGCGGGTCGCTCAGCGGGCGTCTTGGCGCCGGACCACGACCTCGCGGACCAGCATCAAGATCGCGGCGGCGGTGGGGATGGCGAGGAGTGCCCCGACGACGCCGAGCAGGGCGGCGCCGACCAGGGCGGCGATCACCGTGACGGCGCCGGGGACGTCGACCGAGCGGGACATCACGCGCGGGTAGATCACGTAGTTCTCCACCTGCTGGTAGATCACGTAGAACACGATGCAGGCCAGGCCGATCTTCGGGTCCTCCGCGAAGCCGATGGCGGTCACGATCACCGCCCCGATCGTCGCGCCGATCATCGGGATGACGTCGAGCAGCGCGACCACGAAGGCGAGCGCGACGGCGTACTGCCCGAGCCCGACGATGAAGAGGAACACCAGCGAGGAGAGGCCGGCGCAGGTGGCCACGATGAACGCCCCGGAGACATAGCCGCCGACGCCGCGCAGCACCCGGTCGCCCAGCAGCGTCACCCGCTCGCGGCGCGAGGCCGGGGCGAGCTGGTAGAGCGCGTGCTTGGTCTTGTCCAGCGAGGCGAGGAAGTACAGCGTCAGCACAATCACGATGAACGCGTTGGCGAGCGCGGAGAGCACCTTGAGGCCGATGCCGAGCACGCCGCCGAACAGCGTGCTGGCGTAGTTGCCGTCCTCGACGTAGGACTTGACCTTGTCGATGATGTCGTACTCCGCGTCGAGCTTCTGGACGCGGTCGTTCTTCTGGAGGCTGTCCAGCCAGTCCGGGGCGTTGTCCGTGATGGACTGCACCTGGTCGGTGATCACCGGCACGATCGCGACGAGGAACAGCGCGATCGCCGCGAGGGCGGCCACGATGACGGTGAGTACGGCGTACGAGCGCCGCAAGCCGTGTCGCTCGAAGAACTCGACCGCGGGGTTGAGGCCCGCGGCCAGGAACAGCGCGACGACGACGAGCAGCAGCGTGGACCCGATCGAGGTGACGACGCCGCCGAGCCACCAGGCGAGGAAGAACCCGAGGCCGCCGAAGAAGCCCCAGACGAACGGGGAGTGCCGCGAGAGCGGCTCCCCCAGCTCGCCGAGGTAGTCGTCGTCCCCCTCCGGATCCGCCTCGTGGGCAGCGTCCGCCGGGTCCTCGACCTCGGGGTCGAGGGCTCCCTCCGGGATGTCCCGGGGGGAGTCGGTCACTCCTCGTCCTTGGTGAAGCCGCTGATCACCTCGTGCAGCGAGGCGAGCTGCGCCGTGATCGCGTCGCGGCGCTTGGCGAGCCGGTCGACCTCGGCGCGGACCGCGGCCAGCTCGCGCTCGGCCTCGGCGTTGCCGGTCGAGGTGATCGACTCGGCCTGCGTGCGCGCGGAGGAGACGATCTGCTCGGCCTCGCGCCGGGCCCGGGTGAGCAGCGCCTCGGCCTCGGTCGCCGCCTGGTTGCGGTGCTCGGTGGCCTGGGCCATGGCGTCGTGCGCGCGCCGCTCGGCCGCCTCCGCGCGCTCCTCGGCCTCCTCGACCAGTCGCCGGGTCTCGGCGGTCGCGCTGGCGTGGTGGTCGGTCGCCTCGCGGGCGAGCCGCTCCTTCTCGACCGCGAGCGCGCGCCGGGCCTCCTGGACCTCACGGTCGGCGGCGGCTCGCAGCTGCTCGGCCTCCCGCCGCGCGGAGGTGCGCAGCTCGTTGGCCTCCTGCGCCGCGGCCAGGCGCAGCTGGGCGGCCTGGCGGTTGGCGGACTCGATGACGTCCTCGGCCTCGCTCTTGGCGAGCGCGCGCTCCTGCTCGGCGTCGGCCATCAGTCGGGCGCGGTTCTCGTCGAGCTCCTTGAGCTGGACCAGGCGCATGTCCTCGGCCTCGCGGGCGGCGTCGGCGCGGGTCGCCTTCGCGTCGCGGCTGGCCTGCTCGCGGATCTCCGCGGCGTCGCGGCCGGCCTGCTCGCGGATCTCGGCGGCCTCCTCCTCGGCGAGGCGGAGCATCGCGCTGGCGCGGCCGCCGAGGCCGGCGTACGACGGGGCCTCGTTCTCGGCCAGCTCCTCGCGCAGCCGCTCGACCTGTTGCTCGAGCTCGAGCACGCGGCTCTCGGATGCGGTGAGGCTGGTGCTGAGACCGGACTTCTCGGACGTCAGCTGCCGGAACCGCGCGTCGACGGCGTCGCGGTCGTAGCCGCCGCGCCGGACCACCGGGAACCCGGCGGACGCGCCCGCCGCGGGGGCGGCGCCCTGCTGCGCCGTGGGTGGGAGGACCGGGCCGCGCGCCGCCGCAGGGGCGGACGCGGGCGTGGGCGTGGGCGCCGGCTGGGCGGGTACGGCAGGCGCCTGCTGGGTCTTCTCGGCCGCCGGCTGCTTCGGATTGACCGTCGGGAGCACCTGGGTCGCGTCGTCGGCGGCCTTCGCGGTGTCCTCGCCGGAGTCGTTGTCGTCGAAGATGGACAGTCCCTGGTCGCTCATGAAGCGTGCTTCCTCTTCCGCAGTGGTCGTGGCTCGTGCAGACAGTCTCCCGCAGACAGTGTTGCGGATCGGGCCACGACAACACACCCCGGCCTCCGACTCATCGCCGGTGACCGGGGTGTGTCGACGCTCAGGTGCCGCCACCGGCGGCTCGGTCTCGGTACGCCGGTCGCGACCTCCTTCGTCGGTCGCGCGGCTACTGGACCGCGCCACCGGCGGCTCGGTCTCGGTACGCCGGTCGCGACCTCCTTCGTCGGTCGCGCGGCTACTCGACCTGGCTGCTGGGTCCGAGCCTTCGCAGGCTCAGGCTCGGGCAGCTCACAGGTCGCGGAAGCGGTTGATCTCGTCGAGGTGCCGGTCGCGCATCTCCTGGTCGCGGACGCCAAGGCCCTCCTCGGGGGCCAGGCAGAGGACGCCGACCTTGCCCTGGTGGAGGTTCTTGTGGACGTCGAGCGCCGCCGTACCGACCTCGTCCAGGGAGTACGTCTTCGACAGGGTCGGGTGGATCTTGCCCTTGGCGATCAGCCGGTTGGCCTCCCACGACTCGCGGTAGTTGGCGAAGTGGGAGGAGATGATCCGCTTGAGGTTCATCCACAGGTAGCGGTTGTCGTACTCGTGCATGTAGCCCGACGTCGAGGCGCAGGTGGTGATCGTGCCGCCCTTGCGGGTCACGTAGACCGACGCGCCGAAGGTTTCGCGGCCGGGGTGCTCGAAGACGATGTCGATGTCCTCGCCGCCGGTGAGCTCACGGATCTTCGAGCCGAACCGCTTCCACTCGCGCGGGTCCTGGGTCTGCTCGTCCTTCCAGAACTTGTAGCCCTCTTCGTTGCGGTTGATGATCAGCTCGGCGCCCATCTTGCGGCAGATCTCGGCCTTGTCCTCGCTGGAGACCACGCAGATGGGGGTCGCGCCGCCGTTGAGGGCGTACTGCGTCGCGAACCCGCCCAGGCCACCCGAGGCGCCCCAGATGAGGACGTTGTCGCCCTGCTTCATGTCGCCGCCGTTCTTGGAGACCAGCTGGCGGTACGCCGTGCAGTTGACCAGGCCGGGGGAGGCGGCCTCCTCCCAGGTCAGGTGCGCGGGCTTGGGCATCAGCTGGTTGGCCTTGACCAGCGCGACCTGGGCCAGGCCGCCGAAGTTGGTCTCGAAGCCCCAGATCCGCTGCTCGGGGTCGAGCATCGTGTCGTCGTGCCCGTCGGGGTGCTCGAGCTCGACCGAGAGGCAGTGAGCCACGACCTCGGCGCCGGGCTTCCACAGGTGAACGCCCGGGCCGGTGGCGAGCACGACGCCGGCCAGGTCGGAGCCGACCACGTGGTAGGGCAGGTCGTGCCGCTTGGCGAGCGGGGAGAGCCGGCCGTAGCGCTCGAGGAAGCCGAACGTCGAGACGGGCTCGAAGATCGAGGTCCACACGGTGTTGTAGTTGATCGCCGAGGCCATGACCGCCACGTACGCCTCGCCCGGGCCGAGCTCGGGCAGCGGCACGTCCTCGACGTGCAGGGACTTGCGCGGGTCCTTGTCCTTGGTGGCGAGGCCTTCGAACATGTCGACCTCGTCCTTGTGCACCGTCACCGCCCGGTAGGACTCGGGAAGGGCGAGGTTCGCGAAGTCGGCCTCGGCGGTGTCGCCCGCCATGATCGCGTCGAGGATGTGCTGCACGTCGGCTCCTGCTGGGGTCGGGTCGCATCGGGTGATGGCGGGACCTTACCCACGGGTAACAGGAGGCAACACCTCCTGTGACGTGTGCCTCAGGGAAAAGCCGGCCCCGGCCCACCGTAGCGGGCCGGGACCGGCTCCCAGGTTCGGTCGGTCGGGCCGTCTCAGTGCGCGGTCGCGGCCGGCTCGACCAGCTCGACCAGGATGCCGCCGCCGTCCTTGGGGTGGATGAAGTTCACCCGCGAGTTCGACGTGCCGCGCTTGGGCTCGTCGTAGAGGAGCCGCATCCCGCGCTCGCGCAGGATCGCGCCCACCGCGTCGATGTCGGTGACCCGGTAGGCCATCTGCTGGATGCCGGGGCCCTTGCTGTCGAGGAACTTCGCGATCGTCGACCTCTCGTTCAGCGGGGCGAGCAGCTGGATGTGGGACCCGGAGTCGCCCACGGCCATCATCGCCTCCTCGACCCCCTGCTCCTCGTTGGTCTCGCGGTGCGCCATGCGCATCCCGTAGACGTCCTCGTAGAACGTGATCGCGGCGTCCAGGTCGGGGACGGCGACGCCCACGTGGTCGATGGCGGTGAACAGGTGTGCGGGTACGTCGAGGCTCATGGGTCCATGGTCGCAAGGGCCGCCGTGGGGCCGACAGGCCATGTGACATGTGTCCCACGGGACCTAAGTCTCGGCCTCTCGCCCCGTCCGGGAGCCGTAGGTAAGGTCGGCCCGAGATCACCCCTCGTACCTTTCTGGAGGCTCCCCATGTCCGGTTCCGTCATCGTCGCAGGGGCGCGCACCCCCATCGGCCGTCTCCTGGGTGGGCTCAAGGGCCTCTCCGCGGCCGACCTGGGCGGCGTCGCCATCAAGGGCGCCCTGGAGAAGGCCGGCATCACCGGTGAGCAGGTCGAGTACGTCGTCATGGGCCACGTGATCCAGGCCGGGGCCGGCCAGATCACCGCCCGCCAGGCGGCCGTCAAGGGCGGCGTCCCGATGAACGTCCCCGCGATCACGATCAACAAGGTCTGCCTGTCCGGGATCAACGCCATCGCGCTCGCCGACCAGCTGATCCGCGCCGGCGAGCACGAGATCGTGGTGGCCGGCGGCATGGAGTCCATGACCCAGGCGCCGCACCTGCTGCCGAAGTCGCGCGAGGGCTTCAAGTACGGCGACACCGCGCTGGTCGACTCGATGGCCTACGACGCGCTCTACGACCAGTTCACCGACCAGCCGATGGGCACGCTCACCGAGAGCTGCAACTCCGGTGCCCGGGAGCTCACCCGCGAGGAGCAGGACGCCTTCGCCGCCCGCTCGCACCAGCTGGCCGCCGAGGCGTGGAAGAACGGCGTGTTCGACGACGAGGTCGTGCCGGTCGAGATCCCGCAGCGCAAGGGCGACCCGGTCGTCGTCGCCACCGACGAGGGCGTGCGCGGCGACACGACCGTCGAGTCGCTCGGCAAGCTGCGCCCGGCGTTCAGCAACAACGGCACGATCACCGCGGGCTCGTCCTCGCAGATCTCCGACGGCGCCTGCGCCGTCGTCGTGATGAGCAAGGCCAAGGCCGAGGAGCTCGGCCTGGAGTGGCTCGCCGAGATCGGCGCCTCGGGCCAGGTCGCCGGGCCCGACTCGAGCCTGCAGAGCCAGCCGGCCAACGCGATCAAGAAGGCCGTCGCCAAGGAGGGCATCTCGGTCGAGGACCTCGACCTGGTCGAGCTCAACGAGGCCTTCGCGGCGGTCGGCATCGTGTCCTCCCGTGAGCTCGGGATCCCCGAGGAGAAGGTCAACGTCAACGGTGGTGCGATCGCGCTGGGCCACCCGGTCGGCATGTCGGGCGCCCGGATCGTGCTCCACCTCGCGCTCGAGCTCAAGCGCCGCGGCGGCGGGACCGGTGCCGCGGCCCTGTGCGGCGGCGGCGGGCAGGGCGACGCCCTGATCGTGCGTGTCCCGAAGAGCTGACGACATCCCGGGCCTCGTCGAGCGCGCTCGCGCCGGTGAGGCCCGGGCCGTCGCCCGCCTGATCTCGCTCGTCGAGGACGAGTCGCCGCTGCTGCGCGAGGTGATGGCCGCGCTCGCACCGCACACCGGCCACGCCCAGGTCATCGGGATCACCGGCTCGCCGGGCGTCGGCAAGTCGACGTCGACCAGCGCGCTGGTCACCGAGCTGCGCCGGTCCGGCAAGCGGGTCGGCGTACTCGCCGTCGATCCCTCGTCCCCGTTCTCCGGCGGTGCGCTGCTCGGCGACCGGGTGCGGATGCAGGACCATGCGCTGGACCGCGAGGTCTACATCCGGTCGATGGCCTCGCGCGGCCACCTCGGCGGCCTGGCCTGGAGCACCCCGCAGGCGCTGCGGGTCCTCGACGCCGCCGGCTGCGACGTGATCCTGGTCGAGACCGTCGGCGTCGGCCAGAGCGAGGTCGAGATCGCCGGGATGGCCGACACCACCCTGGTGCTGCTCGCGCCCGGGATGGGCGACGGGATCCAGGCCGCCAAGGCCGGCATCCTCGAGATCGGCGACCTCTACGTCGTCAACAAGTCCGACCGCGACGGCGCCGACCAGGTACGCCGCGACCTGCGCTCGATGCTGGCGCTCGCCGAGCGTGCCGAGGGGGCGTGGAAGCCGCCGATCGTCAAGACCGTCGCCCAGCGCGGCGAGGGCCTCGACGAGGTCACCGCGGAGATCGACCGGCATCGCGGCTGGCTGGAGTCCAGCGGTGAGCTCGAGCGCCGCCGTCGGCGACGGGCACGCGACGAGATCGAGGCGATCGCCGTCACCGCCCTGCGCCAGCGCTGGGGCGACGTGCACGGCCGCTCCGAGCTCGACGAGCTCGCAGCGGCCGTGGTCGCGGGCGCCACCGATCCCTACACGGCCGCCGACGAGCTGCTCGACACCGTCACCGACGGACCCTGAGTCTCGGGGCGCCGACGCGACGCCGGCCGGCCCGGCAGGAAGCTCGCCGCGAGGGCCACGGCGACCGTCGTCGCGATCAGGTAGACCAGGCTCGCGTCGAACGCCGCCGCCACGTCGTCCCCGGCGCGGCCGAAGTACACGATGCCGACCAGCGCGACGCCGACCGCGTTGCCGACCTGCTGCACGGTGGAGGCGGCGCCGGAGACCGTGCCGGCGTGGTGCGACTCCACCGAGCCCATCACCGTGCCCACGAGCCCGGACAGCGCGACGCCCATGCCGAGTCCGCCGACCGCGAGCCCCGGCACCAGCCAGAGCACCGATCCGCCGACGCCGACCTGCTCGACGACGCCGAGCAGCAGGAGGTGTCCGGCGCCGAAGGCGAGCGCCGCCCCGGTGATCGCCAGCCGGGCGCCGTACCGGCCCAGGAGCGCCGTGGCGCTCCGGGTGCCGACCATGTAGGACGCCGCCACCGCGGTGAACACGGCGCCCGAGGCGAGCGGCCCGAGCCCGCGGCCGTCTTGGAGGTAGAGGGCGAGCACCAGGAAGTACGCGGCCATGCCCGTGAACAGCGTCAGCTGGCCGAGGATCCCGGCGGCGACCGGCCGGGACCGGAACGCCGCCGGGTCGACCAGCGGGGGCACGCCGGCGCCCCGCAGTGTCCGGCCCCGCGTCCAGGCGAGCTCCGCGGCCACCGCGGAAGCGGCCAGCGACGCCCACGTCCACAGCGGCCAGCCCTGGCGCTGACCCTCGACCAGCGGCAGCACGAGCGCGGTCAGGGCCGCGACCACGAGAGCGGCCTCGGTCGGGTCCACCCGGGGTGCTCCGGTGACCCGGGACTCCGGCAGCAGGCGAGGTGCGGCGACGAGCGCGGCCAGCCCGATCGGGACGTTGACCAGGAAGATCGCCCGCCAGCCGGAGCCGGCGACGTCGAGGTGGATCAGGACACCGCCGATCAGCTGACCGGACGCGGCCGCGACACCCATGACGGTCGCGTACGCCGCCAGCGCGCGCACCCGGTGCGGCCCGGCGTACACGTCGCCGATCAGGGCCAGCACGGTCGGGCCGATCGCGGCCGCCGCCGCGCCCTGGACCAGTCGGGCCGCCAGCAGGAGCTCCGGGTCGGGCGCGAGGCCGCACGCGGCGGAGCTGGCGACGAACAGCGCGATGCCCGCCACGAACATCCGGCGCCGGCCCCAGCGGTCCGCGACCCGGCTGGCGACCATGAGGAGGCCGCCGAACGCCAGGCCGTAGCCCGCGACCAGCCATTCCAGGGTGGTGTCGTCGGCGTGCAGGTCGCGCTGCACCGACGGGAGCGCGACGTTGACCACGAAGAAGTCGAGCACGATGAGGAAGACCCCGGTCAGCAGGACCGCGAGCGGCGCCCGCCCCGGGGTGGCAGGTGAGGTGAGGTCGGGTGTGTTCATGGCCGGAGTTCTCCGGCCTCCCCCCACGGGAGAGTCAAGGGGAGTCGAGCACCGGATGACGACTGGACCCTCCCGTAGCGGGAGGGTGCAGGCTGGGCGCCATGACCGACCCGACGAGCGTGCTGCTCAGCATCGGCGACTTCTCGCGGATGACGTTCCTGACCGTCAAGGCGCTGCGCCACTACCACGACGTGGGACTGCTCGAGCCCGCCCGGATCGACGCCCACAGCGGGTACCGCTACTACCGGCCCGAGCAGGTCGCTCCGGCGCGGATGATCCGGCGACTGCGCGACCTCGACCTGCCGGTCGACCAGGTCCGCGCGGTGCTCGACGCGCCCGACGAGGCCGCCCGCGACCGGGTGATCGCGGCCCACCTGGACCGGATGAGCCGGCAGCTGCGCGAGACCCAGGAGGCGGTGGACTCGCTGCGCCGGATGCTGGAGGGGGAGCAACGGATCGCCGTCGAGCACCGTGACGAGCCCGCGACGCTCACCGTGGCGATCCGCGGCCGCGTCGACGGCGACACCGTCGTCAGCTGGTGGGTCGAGGCGTTCACCGAGCTGCACCGGCTGCTGCGCACCTCGGGGGTCGAGCGCACCGGCCCGGACGGTGCGGAGTTCCCGACCGAGTTCTTCACCGACGGCGCGGGCGAGCTCGTCGCGTTCGTCCCCGTGGCGCAGGTGCCACCGCTCCCCGGACGGGTCGAGGCGGTACGCCGGCCGGCGGCTCGCTACGCGGTCGCGACCCATGACGGGCCGATGGTCGACCTGGACGCGGCGTACTCCACCGTGGGCCGGGCCGTGACCGAGCAGGCGGTGGCCGCCGACGGGCCCGTCGTCGAGCGCTACCTGCCGCTCGGCGACCCCGAGGACCTCTTCGCCCACCGGACCGAGGTCTGCTGGCCGGTGCACGGCTGACCCGGTATCGGTCTAGACCGGCGCGCCTGCGTGCATCGGCCGCGTGGGCTCGGTAGACACGTCCCGATCCTCGACCTGACTCCGGGTGTCACCGAGATGGAGCCCTTCCCCCATGAGAAAAGCCGTCATCGTCCTGCTCGTCGCCTTCGGCTTGTTCTGGATGGTCACCGATCCCCACGGCCTCGCGCAGTCGGCCAAGACCGCCAGCAGCAACGGCGCGGACCTCACCGGTGACCTGTTCACCGCGGTGATCACGTTCGTGCGGGACCTGGAGTAGCGGCCGTGCCGCGGTGGGTGGATCCCGACATCGCCCAGCACCTGCTGCGTGAGGAGGGCGAGGTGATCGTCGACGAGGTCCGGCACCACTGGGCCGCGTTCGTCCGGCCGATCCTCGAGGTCGTGGTCGCGGTGTGGCTGCTCGCGGTCACGGGCGTGGTTCCGATGTCCGTGGCCTGGGTGCCCGAGCTGCTCTCGTTCGGGCTGTTCGGGCACGCCGGCTGGCTGGCGATGCGCGAGCATCGCGACCGCTTCGTGATCACGAACATGCGGGTGTTCCGCGTCCACGGCGTGCTGACCCAGAGCCTGGCCACGATGCCGCTGAGCCGGATCCTCGACATCACCGTGCGCCGACCGATGCTGGGCCGGCTGTTGGGCTACGGGCACTTCTGTTTCGAGTCGGCGGCCCAGAAGCAGGGCATCCGCGACATCCGCTACGTCTCGCGCCCCTACGCCCGCGACCTCGCGATCCAGCGCGTCGTGCAGCGCGCCGGGCTGCGGGGCGGCCGGGTCAACTGACCAGTCGCGCCAGTCGCGCCAGTCGCTGGGGGTCGGCCAGGATGTCGATCTCGACGATCCGGCCGTCGCGGACGACGGGGGTGAACAGCGAGACGGGCCGTCCGTCGCGGTGGGCCAGCAGGCCGACCGCGCCGTTGACCAGCACGTGGACCTGGTCGAGGCCCGCGCGCCGGAACGACGAGGCGCGCGCCGCGATCTCGGCGGCGCCGCGCACCAGGACCGACGGGCCCGCGGGCCCGCCGTCGGCCCGCAGCGTGGCGTCGGGGTCGAGGATCTCGAGCAGGGCCTCGAAGTCCCCGCGCTGAGCGGCGTCGCTGAACGCGTCGAGCACGCGTCGCTGGGTCGCTCGGTCGGCGACCGGGGGAGCGGCCACGCGAACCCGGCGGCGGGCCCGGCTCGCCAGCTGGGTGGCGGTCGCGGCGCTCGCCCCCACGATCTGACCGATCTGCTCGAACGGCACGCCGAACAGGTCGTGCAGGACGAAGGCGGTGCGCTCTCGCGGGCCGAGCCTGTCGAGTACGACGAGCAGGGCGAGCGTGACCTGGTCGGCCTGCTCCGCGGCGGACTCGGGATCGGCGTCCAGGCGCGTCACCACCGGGTCGGGCAGCCGGACGTCCAGGGGGTCCTCGCGGCGCGCCGTCCGGGAGCGCAGGAGGTCCAGGCAGATCCGGCCGACCACGGTGGTCAGCCAGGCCCCGAGGTTGCGCACCTCGCTCGCGTCCGAGCGGGAGAGCCGCAGCCACGTCTCCTGGACGGCGTCGTCGGCCTCGGCGGTCGACCCGAGCATCCGGTAGGCGACGCCGCGCAACCGCTCGCGGTGGTCCTCGAACTCGTGGGCCAGGTCTTCTTGGGTCGGCACTGTCAGGTTCCTCCTCCGGGGTCCGTCATCTGGGAGCCACGTCCTTGACGACGAGTCGGGACAGCCCGACCTGACAGGAGAGAGACCCATGGAACCACGGATGACCCACCCCGTCTTCGCCGTACCGGCCGCGCTCCAGGCGCTGGCGGCGTACTCACGCGCCGGTGAGGACCTCGGCCTGCCGGCGGAGACCATCGAGCTGGTGCACCTGCGGGCCAGCCAGATCAACGGCTGCAGCGTCTGTGTCGAGCTGCACTCGAACGGGCTCAGGAAGCAGGGCGCGAGCGACGAGCGGATCTTCGCGGTCGCGGCCTGGCGCGACGCGCCGTACTTCACCGACGCCGAGCGCGCGGCCCTCGAGCTCACGGAGACGGTCACCCGGGTCGCGGACCGCGGCGACCCGGTGCCCGACGAGGTGTGGGAGCGCGCCAGCGCCCACTACGACGAGCAGGGGCTCTCGGCGCTGCTGATCGCGATCACGGCGGTCAACGTGTGGAACCGGCTCAACGCGGCCACCCGCCAGGTGGCCGGCGCCTGGCGACCCTGACCGGTGCCGCGCGGCCACCCGGATGTGGTCAGCGCGGGCAGGCGGCGATGCCGACCTCGAGCAGGTCGCGCAGGCGCCGGTCCAGATCGGGGTGCTGTGCGGTCACGAGTCCGTCGACCGTGCAGCGCACCATGGCCGGAGCGGTGTGCCGGGCGAACGCGTCCAGGTCGATCGGTGGGCGGCGGCGCAGCATCTCGACCCACGTCGTCGCCCCGGGCACCAGCTCGAGCGTGGCGCGGACGGTGCGCAGGGTCTCCGCCAGCGCTGGCACGGCGTCGATGCACAGGGGCTCGGCGCGCAGCAGGCCCACGGCGAGGATCCGCTGCGTCGGCTCGGGTACGTCGAGGATCGTGCTCGCGGCGACCGCGACCGGGAGCCGGATCCAGGTGTCGTCGTCGCCGCGCCGGTCCGCGAGGTCGGCCGCCAGGGTCACGAGCCCGGGGCGGCGGGCGTCGGAGGTGTGGTCGTTGACCAGGCGGGCCAGGTCGGCCAGCAGCGGGTGCGTGCAGCCCGGCCGGTCCGACCAGGGCTCGCCGGCCAGCAGCGAGGCGACCTCGGTCAGCGAGGCGCCGCGGCGCGGGGTGCGGTGCCGCCCGCGGGAGAGCAGCGGCAGGCCGTCGGGAACAGGCGAGGACTTCATCGCCACCTCCTGGTCCGAGGATCCTCCTGCGCGCTCCGGCCGGCAACCGATTCCGGGTGAGCGCTGGGGCGGCCGGACCTGCGCGTTTGGCGCCGATCGGGGCGGGTAGACCCCCCGCATGCCTCAGCACCTGCGGCTCACGCACACCCTGGCCGTCCTCGCTCTGCTCGGCACCTCCGTGGTGGGATGCTCGAGCGACGACGGTCCCGACGCGGAGCCGACCCCGCCCGGCTCCACGGGCTCGAGCTCCTCCAGCGCCGGGGAGCAGGCCGCGTCCGGCGCCCTCGAGTCGTACGCCGAGGAGCTCGTGGCCACCTGGGGTGGTGCCTCCGACGGGGTGGAGGCGGACGCGCTGGGGCACGTGAGCATCGCGGACCGCGGCGCGAGGATGACCGTGCGCACGCAGCGACCGGGGTCGGGCAACGTGATCAGGATGCAGGCCTGCGCCACCGCCGACGGCGTCTCGCTCGTACGGCGGTTCGTGTTCCGGTTCGCGGACAAGCCCGGCTACTTCGAGAGTGCGGATCATCCGGTCGCCGGTTGCTGGGGCGAGCGGGGCTGAACGCTCCGCGGGGGACGCGCGGCCACCGCCTCCCCGTCCCATGCCCTAGTGTCGCGCTCGATGAGCCTGCCCTTCGACCCGATCGACGAGGCCGCCCGGCAGTGGGGCACCCGCTGGGACGGCGTACCGGCGATGCACGCGGTCACCTCGCTGATGCGCGTCCAGCAGCTGGTGATCGGCCGGCTCGACGCGATCCTCAAGCCCCACGGCCTGACGTTCGCGCGCTACGAGGCGCTGGTGCTGCTGGTGTTCTCCTCACGAGGCTCGTTGCCGCTGGGCAAGATGGGCGAGCGGCTGCAGGTGCACCCGACGTCGGTGACCTCGATCGCGCGGCGGCTCGAGGCCGCCGGTCTCATCGTGCGGCGTGCGCACCCCGAGGACGGGCGGGCCGTGCTGGCCGAGATCACCGCCGAGGGCCGTGCGCTGGTCGAGGTCGCGACCCGCGACCTGCTGGCCGCCGACTTCGCGCTCGGTGCCCTGTCGACCGACGATCTCGAGCAGCTCTCGGCGCTGCTGCGGCCGGTCCGGCAGGAGGCCGGCGACTTCTAGAACATCAATGTCGGTGGGGCGTGCCAGCATCGCGGCATGGTGACCGCGGACGACGTGCGGGAGGTGGGGCTGGCGCTCCCGCGCACCTACGAGTTCTTCACCGGGGGGCGCTACAAGCTCAAGGTGCGCCAGATCGTCTACGTCGGGTTCTCGCGCGACGAGACCCGGATGGGGTTCGGCTACCCGCGTGACGCCCGGGACGGGCTGATCGCGGACGACCCCGACACGTTCTTCCTGCCGCCGCCGCGCGACCTGCGCTACCAGTGGGTGTGCGCGCACCTGGACCGCCTCGGGGCCGAGGAGATGCGCGAGCTGGTGACCGACGCGTGGCGGATGTGCACCCCGCGGATGCTGCACGACCTGCCCGAGCTGCCGGCGCCCGCCGCGGCCGCCTGGGCCGCGATGGACGCGGGGGAGTGGTCCGACCTCCGACCCTTGCTACACCCCTACCTGCGCTTCACCGACGGGGCGCTCTCCCTGCGAGGGCGCACCCAGGTCCTCGACCACCTCCGGTCGCACCCGACTCCCCGCCCGCCCACCGCCGTCGACGTACGCGACGGGCAGGTCTACCGCTGGATGCGGTGAAGCGGTCTGCATGAATCCCCGGTGGGCCGGGGTTCCTTGCGCTTGTCAGGGGTTGCAACCGCCGACAAGCGCAAACTTCGCCGGTCCACCGGGGATTCCGGCGCCCGCTTGGCGCAATTACTAGGACGTCCTACTATTTCGAGCATGACCGAGACCGCACGCTCCCGCTGGCAGGCCAGGTACGACGCGTCGCGCACCCGCGACGCCGACTTCACGACGCTGAGCGGCCTGGAGGTGGCGCCGGCGTACGGCACCGAGGACTCGGAGTGGCCCGGGGAGTTTCCGTTCACCCGCGGGCTCTACCCGACCGGCTACCGCGGCCGCACCTGGACGATCCGGCAGTTCGCCGGGTTCGGCAACGCACGGCAGACCAACGAGCGGTACCGGATGATCCTGGGCCGCGGCGGCGGCGGGCTGAGCGTCGCCTTCGACATGCCGACGCTGATGGGCCGCGACTCCGACGACCCGCGCTCGCTCGGCGAGGTCGGCCACTGCGGTGTGGCGATCGACTCCGCGGCCGACATGGAGGTCCTCTTCGACGGCATCGACCTCGGGGACGTGACGACCTCGATGACGATCAGCGGCCCCGCGGTGCCGGTGTTCTGCATGATGCTCGTGGCCGCCGAGCGGGCCGGGGTCGACACCACGACGCTCAACGGCACGCTCCAGACCGACATCTTCAAGGAGTACATCGCCCAGAAGGAGTGGATCTTCGGTCCAGAGCCGCACCTGAAGCTCATCGGCGACCTGATGGAGTACTGCGCCGCGAACATCCCGGCGTACAAGCCCCTCTCGGTCTCCGGCTACCACATCCGCGAGGCCGGCTCGACCGCCGCGCAGGAGCTGGCGTTCACCCTCGCCGACGGGTTCGGGTACGTCGAGCTCGGGCTCTCCCGCGGCCTCGACGTGGACGTGTTCGCGCCCGGCCTGTCGTTCTTCTTCGACGCACACGTCGACTTCTTCGAGGAGATCGCGAAGTTCCGCGCGGCCCGGCGGATCTGGGCCCGGTGGATGCGCGACGTCTACGGCGCCACCACCGACAAGGCTCAGTGGCTGCGCTTCCACACCCAGACCGCGGGCGTGTCCCTGACCGCCCAGCAGCCCTACAACAACGTCGTCCGCACCGGCATCGAGGCGCTGTCCGCGGTGCTGGGCGGCACCAACTCCCTGCACACCAACGCCCTCGACGAGACGCTCGCGCTGCCCAGCGAGCAGGCCGCCGAGATCGCCCTGCGCACCCAGCAGGTGATCATGGAGGAGACCGGGGTCGTCAACGTCGCGGACCCGCTCGGCGGCTCGTGGTACGTCGAGGCGCTGACCGACCGGCTCGAGGCGGAGGCGACCGCGATCTTCGACAAGATCCTCGCGATGGGCGGCTCGTCGCTGACCTCCGATCGGCCCGAGGCGCTGGCCGAGGCCGTGCGCCGCGGCGAGAACCCCGTCACCCGGGGGCTCCTGCGCGGCATCGAGGAGGGCTGGTTCATGTCCGAGATCGCCGAGGCCGCCTTCCAGTACCAGACCGCCCTCGAGAAGGGCGACAAGCGGATCGTCGGGGTCAACTGCCACGAGGAGTCGGTCACCCACGACCTGGAGATCCTGCGGGTCTCCCACGAGGTCGAGGTCGACCAGGTGCGCACGCTCGACGCGCGCCGCCAGGGCCGCGACGACGCCGCCGTCCGGGCCGCGTTGGCGGGGATGGTCGACGCCGCGCGCGCGGACGCCAACCTCATCGAGCCGATGCTGGAGGCGGTCCGGGCCGAGGCGACGCTCGGGGAGATCTGCGACGCGCTGCGCGGCCTGTGGGGGGAGTACCGCGAGCCCGCCCGGTTCTGAGGGACCCGGGACTACCGGCGAGTAGGCCCCGGGCGTCCCGAGACCGTCGGCCCGCACCCTGGGGACTTCCGGCCCGGGTGGCGACTGGGTGGCTCTGGTGGAATCGTCACCGTGGATCTCGCCAGCGCCCTCGCATCCCTGCCCCCCAACCCCCGCGTCGTCGTGACCGGCAACCACGCCACGCCGTGGCACACGGTCAAGCTCGTCGACGACGCGCTGGAGGAGTACCGCCTCTGGGCACTCAACGGACAGCCGCAGCTGCCCGACCGTGACGGCGTGGTCCTCGAGACCTCCTTCGTCGGCCCCGGCCAGCGCCGCAGCCCGCGGCTGAGCTACGTGCCCTCGCGGCTGTCCATGGTCCCGTCGCTGTTCGGCAAGCAGCTGCCCCCGGACGCCGTCGTCCTGCACACGACGCGCCCCCGCGACGGGCGGGTGTCCCTCGGCGTCGAGGTCAACGTGCTGCCGGCCGCGATCGAGGCGGTCCGCCGCAACGGCGGCATCGTGATCGCCCAGACCAACGCCAACATGCCCTGGACCTTCGGCGACGCGCTGGTCGACCTCGACCTGATCGATGTGCTGATCGACGCCGACGAGCCGATGCCGGTCGCCCCGGTCTCCTCGATCGACGAGAGCTCGGCGAAGATCGGCGAGCTGGTCGCCGCCCGCGTGTCCGACGGCTCGACGCTGCAGGCCGGCATCGGCGCCGTACCCGACGCGACCATGCACGGACTGACCAGCCGCACGGGCCTGCGGGTCTGGACCGAGATGTTCTCCGACAGCGTGCTGGCCCTGGAGAAGATCGGCGCGCTGGACCGCAACATCCCGATCTCCGCGTCGTTCCTGTTCGGCTCGCCCGAGCTGCTCGAGTGGGTCGACGGCAACGAGCGCGTCGAGATGGTCCGCACCGAGGTCACCAACAGCCCCGCGCGGATCGCCCGCAACCCGCAGATGGTCAGCGTCAACACCGCGCTGCAGGTCGACCTGTTCGGCCAGGCCAACGCCTCGCGCATCAACGCCCGCATCCACTCCGGCTTCGGCGGGCAGACCGACTTCATCGTCGGTGCCATGCACAGCGCCGGTGGCCAGGCGTTCATCGCGCTGCGCTCCTGGCACCCCAAGGCGAACTGCTCGACGGTCGTCCCGATGGTCGACGAGCCGATCACCTCGTTCCAGATGAGCGCGATCGTCACCGAGCAGGGGCTCGCGACGGTGTTCGGCAACGACCAGCGCGAGCAGGCCCGGCAGATCATCGAGCACGCCGCGCACCCCAGCGTGCGCGACGAGCTGCGCGAGGAGGCCGTGGAGCTCGGCCTGCGCTGACGCGCTGCGGCCCGGGTCAGGGGGCCTCCCTAGGATGGGCCCATGACCCAGCAGCCGTTCTCGCGCCCCGGCGCGATCGACCTGTCCGGACTGAAGGCCCCCGCGGGCCAGCCCGCGGACGGTGCGCCCGGTGGCGCGGCCGCCGGCTCGTCGTACGCCGTCCAGGTCACCGAGCAGAACTTCCAGTCGACCATCGAGTCGTCCACGACGGCGCCGGTGCTGCTGGTGTTCTACTCGCCGAGCCGGATGCCCGAGAGCGCGCAGCTGGCGCGCGACCTCGAGACGCTGTCGGGGGAGTTCGAGGGCCGCTTCCTCGCCGGCCTGGTCGACATCGACCAGGTGCCGGCGATCGCGCAGGCGATGCAGATCCCCTCGGTGCCGCTCGTGGTCGCGGTGCTCGACGGCCGCCCGGCCCCGCTGTTCCAGGACGTGCTGCCCCTCGAGGAGCTCCGCGCCGCGCTGACGCAGGTGATGCAGCAGCTCACCGCCAACGGCGTCGCCGGTCGCCACCAGCCCCGGCACGCCGCCCCGGCCGAGGGCGCCGAGGGTGACGA
>NZ_DASWVI010000465.1:0-28450 GCF_036401255.1 Nocardioides sp.
CGGCCGAGAGGTCCGCGGCGCCCGCACCGATCCGGTCGGCCGCTTCGGCGGCCCGGCCCAGCCGCACGCCGAGTCGCGCGGTCTCGCCGTACAGGCCCTCGAGGTAGGTGCCCGTGATGCGCTGGCCCAGCTGCGCCGCGGCGACCCGGCCGACGTCGTCGCTCAGCAGACCGAGCAGTGCGCCCGACCCGGCCTTGCTGCGCACGTCGAACGTCGCGCGGCGCGCCTCGTTGCGCGACAGCGCGGCCACCGTGGCCGAGAAGTCCTTCGGGATCGTCACCACGGCGTCGTACGTCCCGTCGTCGAGGCCGGCGCGCGCGTCGGCGGCGTCGGTGAGCCGCCAGTCGAGCCGCTGGTCGACCGAGCCCGCGTCGGGCGAGGTGAGGCCGGCGGCGAGGAGCCGGCCGGCGGCGACGGTCTGTTCCGCGGCTCCGACGCCCGTGGTCACGGGCTCGTCGAGGTTGACGACGGCGGCGGCGATCTGGTCGGTGTCGCTGACGCGGTCGCCCAGCGACCACAGCGCCATCGCGGCCAGCAGCGCCGGCAGCAGGGCGAGCGCCACGAACGCCCGCAGGGTGCGTCGGTCGGTGATCACGACACGGTCTCCTTCTCGGCGGCCGGGACCGGCCGCAGCGGCTGATGGGGTACGTCGGGGGCGGCGCTCGCCCCGGCCACGACCGTCGCCCCGAGGTCGGTGAGCTCGAGCAGCCGGCGCCAACGGTCCTGCTGGACGGGCGCGGCGGCCTCGTCGACCCGGTCGACGACGGCGAGGACCTCGGCGCCGCCCGCCGCGGCGGCGGCGATCCGGTCGAGGGTGCCTGCGTCCGGGAACTCCGGGAGGTGCCACACCCGCGCCCGGACGGCGACCGCCTCGGCGGGCAGCACCCGGTCCTGCACGACGAGCACGCCGTCGGTGATCGGCAGCCGGCCCGCCAGCGCGGCCAAGAGGGCCGCCCGCGTGGTCGGGTCGTCGGTCGCGGCCACGGCGAGCGTCCCGGACCGCACGACCAGGCTGATCGGCGCCAGCACCGTGCGGCCGCGTTCGTCGGCGATCCCGACGGCCTCGGCCCGGACGGCGGCGGCACCGTGCTCGCGCACCCAGGCCTCGTGCTCGAGGTGCGCGAGGAGGCCGGCCCCCTCGACATCGAGCGGCGGCACCCGCTGGTCCAGCCACCGGGGCAGCCACCAGGCCCGGTCGCCGAGGAGGGCGAGCACCGCGGGCACCAGCGTCATCCGGACCAGGAACGCGTCGACGAACACCCCGACCGCGAGGCCGAGCGCGATCGGCTTGACGATCGCGTCGCCGTGGGGGACGAACGCGGCGAAGACGCTGAACATGATGATCGCCGCGGCGGCGACCACCCGGGCACTGGCGGTGAAGCCGCTCACGACCGCGCCCCGGGCGTCGCCGCCGTGCATGTAGTCCTCGTGCATCCGGGAGACCAGGAAGACCTCGTAGTCCATGGCCAGCCCGAACAGCACGCCCATCAAGATGATCGGCAGGAACGAGATCACCGGCCCCAGCCGCGAGACGCCCAGCGTGTCGGCGAACCAGCCCCACTCGAAGACCGCCGCGACCGCGCCGAAGGACGCCGCGACCGAGAGCACGTAGCCCAGCGTCGCCTTGACCGGCACCGCGACCGACCGGAACACGATCATCAGCAGCAGCAGCGAGAGCCCGACCACCACCAGGCCGAACGGCAGGAGCGCACCCGAGAGCCGCTCGGAGACGTCGATGGTGACCGCGGTCTGGCCGGTGACCTCGAGGTCGGTGACGCCGTACTCCTCCTCGAGCGAGGCGCTCCGATCGCGGATCTCGCGCACGAGGTCCGCGGTCGCCGGGTCGGTCTGGCCGGTCTCGGGGACGACCTGGATCACGCCGAGGTCGCCGCCCGGGTTCGGCGTCGCGAGCGGCACCGCGGCCACGCCGTCGAGGCGTCCCAGGTCGGCCGCCAGGCCCTCGACGACCCCGACGGGGTCGGTGGTGCGGATGATGTCCACGGTGACGAGCAACGGGCTGTTCCAGCCGGGGCCGTAGGCGTCGCTGACCAGGTCGTAGGTCACGCGCGAGCTGCTGCCCGGCGCGTCGGAGCCCCGGTCCGGGAGGCCCAGGTCGAGGTCCCGGGCGGGCAGCGCCAGCACCACGAGCACGGCGGTGGTGAGCACGACCGTGAGCACCGGCGCACGGGTCACGCCGCGCACCCAGCGAGCCCCCATGCTGTGGCCGGCGGTCGCCCCGGTCGAGCCGGCGACGGCACCGTGCCGCGCCGCCCGGGACCCGGGTCGCGGGCGGAGCCGTTCCCCCGCGAGGGCCAAGATCGCGGGCACGAGGGTGAGGGCGACCGCCACGGCGATCGCGACACCTGCCGCGGCCGCGAAGCCCATCACGGTGATCCCCGGGATGCCGACGACGACCAGCCCGCACAGCGCGATGATCACGGTGGTGCCCGCGAAGATCACCGCGCTGCCCGCGGTGGCCACCGACCGCGCGACCGAGTCCTCGACCGCCATGCCGGTCGCGAGCTGGGTCCGGTGGCGGAAGACGATGAACAGGGCGTAGTCGATCCCGACCGCGAGACCGATCATCAGCGCGAGCGTGGGGGTGGTGCTGTTGACGGTCGTGAAGGCGGCGACGGCGAGCAGGCCCAGCATCGTGGTGCCGACGCCGACCAGGGCGGTGAGGATCGGCAGGCCCGCGGCCAGGACCGACGCGAACGTCATCGCGAGCACCACCATCGCGATCACCACGCCCAGGCCCTCGGTCGCGCTGATGCTCACCTTGGTGGTCGTGAAGATCGATCCGCCGAGGTGCACGTCCAGGGGGCTCGCGGCGGAGACCTCCGCAGCGTCCTCCAGGTCGGTGACCGTCTGGTCGTCGAGCTCGTCGAGGCCCTCGTCGAGCAGGACCTGGGCGAGCGCCTCGTGTCCGTCGGCCGAGAGCAGGTACTCCGACCCCGGCGCGAACGGGTCGACCACCCGGGCGACGTGGTCGACGTCGGCGACCCGACCCAGGACCCGGCGTACCTCCGCCCGGTGGTCGGCGACCTGCTCGCCCTCGGGCGCGACGAAGAGCACCTGGGCGCTGGTGCCGGCCAGCAGGGGGAACCGGTGGTCGAGGGTGTCGAGGCCGCGCTGCGACTCGGTGCCCGGGATCGACAGGTCCTGCTGGAGGTGGCCACCGAGCAGGCTCGCCGAGCCGGCGGCGAGGATGAGCAGCATCAGCCAGGCCGCCACGACCCAACGCGCGGAACCGACGGCGAACCGGCCGAGCCGGTAGAGGAACGAAGACACGTTCAATACGGTAGCGTATTGAATACACGAATGAATCGGAGGTGCCCATGACGATCGCCACACCCCCGCCCGGGTCCGCCCCGCGACGCCGGGAGAACACGCGTGCGCGGCTGATCGAGGCGAGCTTCGGCGTGTTCGTCGACCACGGGCTCAAGCGGGTCACCGTCGACGACCTGGTGGGCGCCGCGGGCTACACGCGGGGCGCCTTCTACTCGAACTTCTCCAGCATCGAGGAGGTCTTCTTCGAGGTCTTCCGCGACCGGGGCGAGAGCATGCTGGCCGCCGCGTCCGCGGCCATCGCCGCGGTCCCCGAGGAGGACTTCACGCTCGAGTCGATCGGCTCGGTCCTCGACGCCGTGCGCGCGCAGGGCCGCGAGTGGTACATCCTGCACGCGGAGTTCACGCTGCTGGCCCTGCGCGACGAGCAGGCGCGCGAGGTGCTGGCGGACTTCTCCGGCCGGTTCCGGGTCCGCCTGGTCGCGGTGATCGAGGACGTGCTGCGCCGCCTGGGGCGCGTCCCCGACCGGCCGACCGAGGAGCTGGCGGAGATGGTGGCCGCGCTCCACCTCCACGCGCTGGGCCAGCGCCTGGTGGGCTCGTCGGTGCTCGGCGCGGACGGCATCAGCATGGACACCGTCTCGGCGCTCGTGCTCGGGTTCTCCCACCCGGAGGCGTGAGGGCGCCGAGGATCAGCCTCGATCCACCGGGGACCGCAGCACCCGCTCGGCGATCCAGGCGATGTCGTCCGCGGTCTCCTCCGGGCGGCCCGAGGGCTGCATGACGTGGCTGAGCACCACCCGCACGACCACGTCGATGGCCGCCTCGAGACGGCGGCCGGCGATGCCGACGTCGTACGGCGCGAGCCGCTCGGCCACGACCAGCTTGGCCGCCGCGAGCAGCGACTCCGCGTGCGTGGTCAGCAGCGGCAGCAGCTCGGTGTCGGCCCCGTGGGTGGCCGACACGACCGCGTGCAGGAGCTGGTTGTCCTGGGCCAGCTCCAGCACCCCCGCCGACGCCGCGCGGACCGCGCCCACGAGGTCGGCCGGGTGCTGGTCGAACGCCACCGAGACGACCCCGAGGAACCGGTCCAGCTCCTGCTGGATCATCGCCTCGGCGAGCGCCGGCTTGGCGCCGACCTCGTTGTAGACGGTCTGCCGGCTGACCCCGACGCGGTCGGCGAGCGCGGCCATCGTCACGCTCGCCCACCCCGTCGCGGCGGTCATCGCGACCGCCGCGTCGACGATCTGGGAGCGCAGAGGGCCGGGCACGCCGCGAGTCTAGGACGCTGCTCAGACCCGGAACGCCCCCACCAGCTCCGCCAGGCGCGTCACCGTCCGGCCGAGGTCATCGGTCGCCCGCGAGGACTCCTCGACGGCGACCCGGGTCCGGGCCATCGTGGCCTCGACCTCACCGAGGCTGGTGAAGATCTGGCCGCTGCCGGCCGCCGCCGAGGCGACGTTCTGCGCCATCTCGTTGGTGGTCGCGGTCTGTTCCTCGACGGCCGCCGCGATCGCCGCCTGGTACCCGTCGACCCGGCCGATCGTCTCGGTGATCGCGGTGATCGCCCGCACCGCGTTGTCGGTGTCGCCCTTGATCGCCGCGACCCGCGACGCGACCTCCTCGGTCGCCCGGGCCGTCTGGCTGGCCAGGTCCTTGACCTCCCCGGCGACGACCGCGAACCCGCGGCCGGCCTCCCCCGCACGCGCCGCCTCGATGGTCGCGTTGAGGGCGAGCAGGTTCGTCTGGCCGGCGATCGTCGTGATCACGTCGACCACCTCCGCGATCCGCGCCGACGACTCGCTCAGCGTGCGCATGACGCCTTCGACGTCACCGGCCAGCCCGACGCTCTCGCGGGCGACCGTGGCCGCCTCCTGCGCGCTGCCGGAGATCTCGCGGATCGACGCGGACATCTCCTCCGAGCCCACCGACAGGGTCTGCACGTGCTCGGTGACCTCGCCCGCCGAGCCGGCCGCTGCGGTGGTGAGCTGGGTCGCCGCGTCGGCGCTCGTGATCAGGTCCGTGCGCACCCCGTCGAGGCCCTTGCTGGCGTCGTCGACCCGTCCGGCCTCCGCGCTGATCTCCTCGAGCAGGTCGTGGAGGTGCTGGACCGCCAGGTTGAGCGCCCGGCTCATCGTGCCGATCTCGTCACCGCCGTCCTCGGGCACCGAGACCGTGAGGTCCCGCTCGGCCAGCGCGCTCATCGCGGCGGTGAGCCGGCTCATCCGCCGCGACATCCGGGTCGCGACCAGCCACGCGACCAGCGCGCCGGCGATCGCGAGCAGGACCGCCATCACGACGAAGACCTTCAGCATGGTGCTGCGCCCGTCGGCCAGCGCCTGGCTCGCGGCGGCGAAGTCCGGCCCGTAGGCGGTGACGACCACGGCCCAGGAGTACGGCGCGTACGCGCCGACGTACACCGTGCTCTCGGCGACGGGTGCGCCACCGGTGCCCGCCAGCCGGTACCGCCCCGGCGCGAGCTCGCCGTCGGTGAGCTCGCTCGCCCGGGTCAGGGACTCCTCGACCCACGGGGTGCCGTCGGCGTCCGCACCCTCCAGGGTCGTCCCGACTGCCTCGGGATCGCTCGAGGCCACCACGCGGCCGCGATCCGCGGCGGCGGTGCTCACGATCGAGACCGAGCCGTGCTCGCCGATCTCGGTCTGCTCGAGCGCGCCGCTCAGCGCGGAGATCGCCTGGGCCTGGGGCACGCCGACGAACAGCGCGCCGATGACCCTGCCGCGCGCGTCGAGCAGCGGGTCGTAGGCGGTGACGCTCCACGTGTCGACGACCTTCGCCACGCCCCGGTAGGGCTTGCCGTCGCGGATCGCGGAGGCGACGGGGTTCGGGTTCCCCTCGTCGTCGACGGCCGGGATGTAGGTCCCGATCGCCCGGGTGCCGTCCGCGGTCTCCACGGTGGTGGCGACGCGGAGCAGGTCACCTCGCGCGTTCATCCGCTGGAAGACGGTGACCGAGCCGCCGACGATCTTCGCGATGGGATCGACCACGGGGGTCTTGACGTCGAGGTCCTTGTTCTGGCCGAGGGACGCCGTACCGATGCTCGCGCGCGGCAGCTCGACGGTGCTCGTCTTGCCGCTCACCTGGTCGGTCGCCTGCCAGGTGACCGGGTCACCGGCCGCGAGCCGGAGCCCGCCACTGCTGGTCACCCAGGACCTGGCCACGGTCATGCCGCGGTCCTGGGCGCTCTGGACCGACTAGCCGACGGCGGCCACGAGGGTGTCGATGCCGGCGGTCACGTGCGTGAGGTCGGAGGTGGTCAGCTCGTCGATCCGCTCGTCGGCATCCCCCGTGAACCGGGTGGTCTGCCAAGCACCGACGCCGACGAGGACCGCAGCGGTCAGCACCACACTGCCCGTCCCGAGAGCCACGAGCCGGTGGCGCAGCTGCCAGGAGTGCGCGCGAAGGTTCATGGGCTTCCGAACGGCGGGCGCCGCCGGGACCTGAGCCTTCCCGCTCAGGCTTTACCTCACGTCCGGCTGGCGGCCTCCGTGAGCGGCACGAAGTCGACCTTCTCCCGGACGCCGCAGTCGGGGCAGCACCAGTCGTCGGGCACATCCGCCCATGCGGTCCCGGCCGCGAAGCCCTCGAGCTCGTTGCCCTCCTCGACCCGGTAGGTGTAGCCGCAGCCCGGGCAGCGGGCCGCGAGCACCTCCTCGGTGACCACCGGGGTGGCCGGGTCTCCGGCCGGCCGCGCGGCGTCCTCGGTCTGCGGGGGCGGGTACTTCGCGAGGATCCGGTCGCGCTTGCGGGGGGCGAGATTCGCCCGCGACATGTCGCCGTCGAAGTGGGCGAGCACCCGCGGGTCCATCACCCGGCGCCAGATCGCGGGGACGATGGCGAGCACGATCATCCCGGCGTACCCGGTCGGCAGCACCGGCGACTCCTCGAAGTCGCGCAGCGACTGGTAGCGACGCGTGGGGTTCGCGTGGTGGTCGCTGTGGCGCTGGAGGTGGTAGAGCAGCACGTTCGTGGCGATGTTGTTGGAGTTCCACGAGTGCGTGGGGTCGACCCGCTCGTAGCGCTGCCGCTCCCCGACGCCGACCTTCTGCCGGAGCATCCCGTAGTGCTCCATGTAGTTGACGACCTCGAGCAGCGAGAAGCCGACGACGGCCTGGATCAGCAGGTAGGGCAGCAGCTGCGGCCCCAGCCACGCCACCAGCGCACCCCACAGGACCGCCGACATCAGCCAGGCGTTGAGGACGTCGTTGCCGAGGCGGAACGGGTGCTGCTGCTTGCGGGCGTAGCGACGCTTCTCCAGGCGCCAGGCGGACTTCAGGGAGCCCCAGACCGTGCGCGGCCAGAACTGGTAGAAGTTCTCGCCCACCCGCGATGAGGCCGGGTCCTCGGGTGTCGCGACGCGCACGTGGTGGCCGCGGTTGTGCTCGATGTAGAAGTGCCCGTAGAAGCTCTGCGCCAGGGCGATCTTGGAGAGCCAGCGCTCGTTGGCCTCGCGCTTGTGCCCGAGCTCGTGGGCGGTGTTGATGCCGATCCCGCCGATGCAGCCGATCGAGACGGCCAGCCCGATCTTGTCGAGCACGCCGAGGTCGGCGCCGCCGGCGATCAGCCACATCGCGCCGACGAACCCGGCGTACTGGATCGGCAGGAAGAGGTAGGTGATCCAGCGGTAGTAGCGGTCCTGCTCGAGCGCCTCGATGACGTCGTCGGGCGGGTTGGAGCGGTCCAGGCCCGCGACCAGGTCGATGGCAGGAACCACGACCAGGATCACGATCGGGCCGATCCAGAACCAGATGCCCCAGCCGGTGAGCTCCCAGGCGCCGTAGCCGATGAACGCCAGCGACGGCACCACCAGGCCGATCAGCCACAGGAAGCGCTTCTTGTCCTTCCAGGTCGCGGTCGACCCTTCGGGGACGGTGCTGTGCGGAATGCCGGGCGTGCTGGCGGGCGTGCTGGCGGGCGTGCTGTCGGGCGAGATGTCGGGCGTGCTGGGGGTCATGGCGGGGCCTCCTGCGAGATGACGAGCGTCACGTCCAGGGCTTTACAAAACCACACCGGATGTCAAGTGTCTAGACCTTCGAGTGAACAGATGTAGCCCGACCTCCAGGACCTGTCAGCCGAAACCCGCACGACACGCCGTGGCCCCTCGGCGTGTCGTGCGGGTTTCACCGGCCGACCGGTGAAACCCGCACGCCGCCGGTCAGGCGTTCTCGCGGCGGAACGTCGCGGTGCCCCACCAGGCGCCGAGGGCGGCGAGAGCGATCGCCCAGACCAGGCCCCACAGCACCGACGAGGTCGCCAGGTCGCCGGCGAACCCGTCGCGCGCGGCGTCGACGATGTAGCGGAACGGCATGAAGTCGCTGGCCCGGCGCAGCCAGCCGGGGCCGAGCGTCATCGGCAGCAGGATGCCGCTGAGCAGCAGCACCGGCATCATCACGATGTTGATCACCGGCGCCATCACGTCCTCGCTCTTCGTGGTGAGCGCCAGCGCGTTGGAGGCCGCGGCGCACGCGCCGCCGATCAGCAGGGTGATCACGATGCCCAGCACGATCCCGGGGACCGAGCCGCGCAGGCCCATCGCCAGCCCGAGTCCCACGAGGATCAGCGCCTGCACCAGCAGCTGCAAGACGTCGCGCATCAGCCGGCCGACGAGCAGCGCCGAGCGGCTGGCGGGGGTCACCCGCTCGGCCTCGATCACACCCTCGCGCCACTCCCCGATCAGCGCGAAGCCGGCGAAGAACGCGCCGAACATGCCGAGCTGGACCAGCAGCCCGGGCACCAGGAACGTGTACGCGTTGGCGGTGCCGGTGTCGAAGGAGCCGACGAGCGGCTTGAGCAGCGGGCCGAACAGCACCAGGTACAGCACCGGCTGCATGATGCCGATCATCACCCAGGCGGGGTTGCGCAGGTTCATCCGGATCTGGCGGCGGAACACGATCGCGCACTCGCGTGCGAAGCCGGCGCCTGTGCTGACGCGGGTGGTCATGCGAGCACCTCCTCGGGCTGGTTCTGGGCGGGGTCGGTGGAGTCGGCGTCGCGCAGCGACCGGCCGGTGAGGGACAAGAACACGTCGTCGAGCGTGGGGCGCAGCACCTCGATCGAGTCGAGCTCGACCCCGGCGCCGTCCAGGTCGCGCAGGAGGGCGGGTACGACGCGCCCGGCGCGCTGCACCCGGGCTCGCACGTGGCGATGCTCGGTCTCGACGCCGTCGGCGCCGCCCGAGCCGCGGACCATCGCGCCGAGGCGCTCCGCGGCCACGCCGACCTGGTCGGGGTCGGCGACCTCGAGGTCGACGAGGTCGCCGGCCACCTGGGCCTTGAGGTTGTCGGAGGTGTCCGAGGCGACGATGCGGCCCTGGTCGATGATGACGATCCGGTCGGCCAGCGCATCGGCCTCGTCGAGGTAGTGGGTCGTGAGGAAGACCGTCGCCCCGAACCTCGACCGGAGGCCCTCGATGTGCTCCCAGAGGTTCGCGCGGGCCTGGGGGTCCAGGCCCGTGGTCGGCTCGTCGAGGAACACCAGCCGCGGGTCGTGGATGAGCCCCATCGCCACGTCGAGGCGGCGCTTCTGGCCACCGGACATGTTCTTCGGCATCCGCTTCCACAGCCCGTCGAGCTGGAGCTGGGCGAACAGCTCCTGCCCGCGGCGTACGGCGTCGGCGCGCGACATCCCGTAGAGCATGCCGTGGTCGACGACCTCGTCGCCCGCGAAGGCGCCCGAGAACGTCGCGCCCACCTGGGAGACGTAGCCGATGCTGCGGCGCACCTGGACCGATTCGCGCACCACGTCGTAGCCGGCCACGGTCGCGCTGCCGGCCGTGGGCCGCAGCAGCGTGGTCAGCATCCGCAGCGTGGTGGTCTTGCCGGCGCCGTTGGGTCCGAGGAAGCCGACCACCTCGCCCTCGTGGACGTCGAGGTCGACGCCGTCGACCGCCCGGACCTCCTTGGCGTTCTTGCCGCGCCCCGTGTGGAACGTCTGCACGAGTCCTCGTGCTTGGATCATGGGATCCCCCTTGTGTTCAAGTTTGAATACCAGTGTTCAACGTTGAATGGCCCTGGTCAAGTCGAGCCCGCGAAGAGACCCGCCGGCGCGCGGGGACTCATCGCCCGAGGCGCCGGGTCGGCTCAGTGCCACACGACCGCCGCGCGCTCACGCCAGCCGTCGTCGAGGCCGTCGCGCCGGGTGCGGTTCCACAGCGCGAGGTAGAGCTCGACCGCGGGGCCGTCGAGCACCCAGTCGACGTCGGGGTCCGCGGGCCGCGGCCCGGCGACGCGCTCGGTCACCGCGGGTCGGGGTCCCAGGGCGACCCGCCAGTGCTCGGTGGCGTCGTCGGGCGCGACCACGAGCACCGAGTCCTCCTCGCAGCGCAGCCGCGAGCGGGGCCGGGTGAGGAACCCGCCGAGCAGCTCGTCGATCCCGTCGAGCGCGAGGTCGAGCTCGACCCAGGTCTCCTCCGGGCGCGGCCACCGGCCGAGGCTGGCCGCGAGGGCGTCGACGGCGTGCACGGTGGTCTCGTGGCACTGGCGGCGGGCCCAGAACTCACGCGGCGCGGGCGCGTCGTTCAAGAACACCAGCGCGCGCAGGTCGGCGGGCGCGGCTGCGAGCAGGTCGGCCAGGTCGGCGGCCCCGCGGCGCAGCCAGTCCAACGGGTCGGGATCGGCGCGCCCGGCCGCCTCGAACGGGTCGGGGTCGACGTCGCTCTCGCCGCGCACCAGGGCGGCGGCCCAGCGGTGCACCATGCCCTGGTGGGCGACCAGGTCGCGCACCGTCCAGTCCGGGCAGGTCGGGACCGGCGCGTCGAGGCCGGCCCGGCCGGCGTACCGGACGAACGCCGCCACCGCGGTGCGCAGCCCGTCGAGGTGACGGGTCCGGGTGAGCTCGGTGGGCACCCTTCGAGCGTGGCAGGTGGCGCGCCGCACGGCATCCCGTTTATGGCCCGGTTCACGGCCCGGTTCACGGCCCGGTTCACGGCCCGGTGCCGCCGTGGTAGGAGTGAGCCGTGACCGAACCCGCCGACGTGCGCCTCGCCGTCCTCATCGACGCCGACAACGTCTCGGCCGCCCACGCGGCGGCACTCCTCGCCGAGCTGGCGCGCTACGGCGTCCCCACCGTGAAGCGGGCGTACGGCGACTGGACGACCCAGCAGCTGACCGGCTGGAAGTCCGAGCTCACCCGGCACGCCATCGCGCCGATCCAGCAATTCGCCAACACCGTCGGCAAGAACTCCACCGACTCCGCGTTGATCATCGACGCGATGGACCTGCTCTACTCGGGCAACCTCGACGCGTTCGCGATCGTCTCGAGCGACAGCGACTTCACCCGGCTCGCGACCCGGCTGCGCGAGTCGGGCAAGACCGTCTACGGCCTCGGCCGGCGCCGGACCCCGGCCTCGCTGCAGGCGGCGTGCGACAAGTTCATCTTCCTCGAGGTGCTGCGCGACGAGTCGGACAAGGACGCCCCTCCCACCACGGACCAGGAGGCAGAGTCGGATGCGGAGTCCGAGGCGGACTCGCTGCCCGACCTGCGCACGATCCTCGAGGCGGCGGTGCGCAGCACGGCGCAGGACGACGGCTGGTCGGCGCTCGGGTCGGTCGGCAGCTACCTCGGCAAGACTCACGCCGCCTTCGACCCGCGTCACTACGGCTTCCCGCGACTCAGCGCCCTCGCGGGGGCCCAGCCCTACCTCGACCTCGACCACCCCGAGGGCGGTCAGCCGCGCGTCCGGCTGCGCGCGCAACGCCCGCCGCGCAAGCGCGCACCGGCCAAGCGCGCACCGGCCAAGAAGGCCGCGAGCGCGACGAGGACGTCAGCGGCCGAGTAGGGCGCGGTACTTCTCCCGGTCGGTGTTCATCTGCCAGCCGGGGTCGTCGGGGGGCGGTGTCCACCCCCACTCCTCGCCGAGCTCGAAGGCGAGCCGGCCGCTGCGCACCTCCTCGATCGTCTCCCGCAGCCAGGCCAGCTCCGCGACGGCGAGGTCGAGCCACAGCAGCATGCTCCGGGTCGCGTGGGGCGGCGCGGCCCCGGGCTCCTGGTCGGCGAGCTCCTTGACGGTGCGCTCCAGCTCGACCCGGCGCCTGGTGAGCGAGCGCACCACCCGGTCGCGGTCCAGCAGGGGCAGCATCGAGAACGCGACGTGGAAGGCCGAGCGCTCGAACACGTCCACGGTCTCGAGGGCCTCGATCATCAGCCGGTCGAGCTCGGCGCGGCCGCTCTCGGTCAGCTCGTAGACCGCGACCTCGCGGCCGCCGTCGACGAGGTCGTGGCGCACCAGGTGGCCGAGGTTCGTGAGCGAGGTCAGGCCGTGGTAGATCGAGCCGGGGTTGGTGTGCGCCCAGCGGTCCACCTGCCAGGAGAGCAGCTCGCGCCGGATCTGGTAGCCGTTGACGGGCTCGAACATCGCGACCGCGCCGAGCAGCAGCATCCGGGTCTCGTGCGCCGCCATGAGGTGCAGTTTAGGGTTGCCAGATGGCCCAGACGGCACAGCAGCCCTTCGGCATCGACTTCGGTGGCACCGGCATCAAGGGGGCTCCGGTCGACCTGGCTGCCGGCGACTTCGCCGCCGAGCGGGTGCGGATCAAGACGCCCGACCCCTCCACCCCCGACCGGGTGGCGAAGGTCTTCGTCGAGCTGCTCGCCCAGTTCCCCGACTGCACCGGGGCGGTCGGGGTGACCGTCCCCGGGGTCGTGCGCCACGGCGTGGTCCGCTCGGCCGCCAACATCGACGACTCCTGGCTCGGCACCGACGCCGACCGGCTGTTCACCGAGGCCACCGGCCGCGAGGTCCACGTCGTCAACGACGCCGACGCCGCCGGCTTCGCCGAGGTGCGGTACGGCGCGGCCAAGGGCCGCTCCGGCCTGGTCATCGTGACCACCCTCGGCACGGGCATCGGGTCGGCGATGGTCCACGACGGCGTGCTCGTCCCCAACTCCGAGCTCGGCCACCTCGAGATCGAGGGCCACGACGCCGAGTCGCGCGCGGCCAACAGCGCCCGCGAGCGCGAGGACCTCTCCTGGGAGCACTGGGCCAAGCGCCTGACGACGTACTACCGCACGTTGGAGAAGCTCTTCTCCCCCGAGCTGTTCGTCGTCGGCGGCGGGGTCAGCAAGAGCTCCGCGGAGTTCCTCCCGCTGCTCGACCTGGACACCGAGATCGTCCCGGCCGCGCTGCGCAACAAGGCCGGCGTCGTCGGCGCGGCGCTCTACGCCTCCGAGGGCGGCGGCTGAGCGATCGCCGGCCCGGGCCCGGCCACCTCCTCGAAGGCCGCGCGCACGCCCCGCAGGTAGCGCTCGACGAGTGCGCGCTCGTCGTCGGTGAAGGACCGGTCCCACGTGTCGAGCGCCCGGAACATCGGCAGCAGGTGGGTGAGGACCTCCTCGCGTCCGGAGCGGGTCACCCGCACCTCGGTGCGCCGGCGGTCCGCGGGGTGGGGATGGCGCTCGACGTGGCCGCGCTCGGCGAGCCGGTCGACGATGCCGGTGGAGGCCGCGGTGCTGACCTCGAGGAGCCGCGCGAGCTCGGCCGGGCCGAGCGAGCCCCGCACGAGGTGCTGGAGCGCGACGAGCTCGGAGTCGCCGAGGCCCGCGCGCCGCGCGACGACGTGGCGCAGCCGGGCACCGGCCTCGATCGCCTCGCGCAGCGCGAGCAGGCTGCCGGTCTGGCGCCAGGAGTCGGCGAACTCACTGGCCGGTCCGGTCGGCTCGGCTTCCGGCATTTTTGTTTCACCCACTTGATGTCTAAGGTAGTTAGCGACCCGTTCCGAACCTACCGCGGAGACCCGATGACCTCGTTGAGCTCGCTGATCGCCGGCCGGCGCACCGCCTGGGCGGTGGCCCTGGTCCCATTCTTGCTGGCGCTGGTGCTGATCGGCGCCGTGGGTGAGGGCGACCGGGCCTCCCGGACCACCGACTCCCTCCCCGACGGCCTGGACAGCACCGAGGGCACCGCCCTGCTGGACCGGCTGCCCGAGGACGCCACCACCGCCGCGATCGTGCTGTTCACCGCCGATCGCGGCGAGCTCTCGGGCGACCAGCTCGCGAGCCTACGGGAGGGAGCGGACGACCTCGTCGCGCGCGGGGGCGGCCCGGCCCAGGAGGCCAGTCCGCTGGTGCCTGCCGAGGACCGCACCGCGGCGCTCCTGGCGGTCCCCGTGCCGTCGGGCTCGGCGAGCGAGGTCGCCGACACGGTCGAGGAGCTGCGCGCCGCCGCGGACGAGGCGGCTCCCGACGGCGTACGCGCCCAGGTCACCGGCCCCGCCGCGGTGCAGGCCGACCTCGCCGCCGTCTTCGACGGCGCCAACACCCGGCTGCTGCTCGTGACCGCCCTCGTGGTCGCGGTGCTGCTCGTGATCACCTACCGCAGCCCGGTGCTCTGGCTGGTGCCGTTGGTCGTGGTCGGCGTGGCCGACCGGCTGGCGGCGGTGCTGGCCACCCAGGTGATGGCCGCGGTCGACGTCGCCTGGGACGAGTCCACCGTCGGCATCCTCTCGGTGCTGGTCTTCGGGGCGGGCACCGACTACGCGCTGCTGCTGATCTCGCGCTACCGCGACGAGCTGCGCACCGAGCAATCGCGCCACCGCGCGATGGCGCACGCCCTGCGGCGTACGGCGGAGGCGGTGCTCGCCAGCGCGACCACGGTCGTCCTGGGTCTGCTCACCCTGCTGCTCTCGCTGACGCCGACCACCCGCGGGCTGGGCCTGGCCTGCGCCGTGGGCGTCGTCGTCGCGGCGGCGTTCGCGCTGGTCGTGCTGCCCGCGGCGCTGGTGCTGTTCGGCCGCTGGGTGTTCTGGCCGCGGGTGCCGCACGTCGGCGAGGCCGTCACCGTCGAGTCCGGCACCGTGTGGCACCGCATCGGCGAGCGGGTCGCACGCCGACCGGCCGTCGTGACCGGGGCCTCCCTGGTGCTGCTCGCCGCCATGGCGGTGGGCCTGTTCCGCATCGACCTGGGCCTGGACCAGGCCGAGCAGTTCCTCGACGAGCCGGAGGCGATCAGCGCCGCCGCCCGCCTGGCCGAGTCGTTCCCCGCCGGCACGGCCGACCCGACGCAGGTCGTCAGCACCGGACCCGCCGACCCGGTGCTGGCGGCGGTGCGCTCGATCGACGGCGTCACCTCCGCCCGGGTGTCCGACACCGGCGGCGGCGTCACGGTCGTCGACGCCGTGCTCTCCGGGCGGTCGGGGGAGAACGCCGACACCGTCGAGGCGCTGCGCGACGCGGTCGCGCCGTACGACGCGCACGTGACCGGGTCGGAGGCCGAGGCGATCGACGAGCGGACGGGATCCGATCGCGACCTGCGGCTGATCGTCCCGCTGATCCTGGCGCTGGTGCTCGGGGGACTGGTGGCGCTGCTGCGCTCCGCCGTCGCCCCGGTCCTCCTCGTCTTGACGGTGGTCGCGACGTACGCCGCCGCGATGGGCGCGTCGTGGTGGCTGTTCACCGGCCCCCTGGGCTTCGGCGCGATGGACAGCGGCGTGCCGCTGTTCGCGTTCTTGTTCCTCGTCGCGCTGGGCGTCGACTACTACATCTTCCTGGTCACCCGGGCCCGCGAGGAGGCGGCCGGCCACGGCGCGCGGGACGGCATGCTGCGGGCGCTGTCGGCCACCGGCGGCGTCATCACCAGCGCGGGCATCCTGCTCGCGGCGGTGTTCGCGGTGCTCGGGGTGCTCCCGTTGGTCGTGCTCGCCCAGCTGGGGACGATCATCTGCCTCGGCGTGCTGCTCGACACCCTGCTGGTGCGCACGCTGCTGGTGCCGGCCCTCGGGATGCTGCTCGGCGACCGGTTCTGGTGGCCGCGCCGGGTCGGCTGAGCCGTCTGAGGTCAGACCCCGCGGACCGCGGCGGCCACCTTGCGCTGCACGTCGGGGTGGAACACCGTCGGGATGATGAACGCGGGGTTGAGCTCGTCGTCCTTGACGACCAGGGCGATCGCCTCGGCGGCGCGCAGCAGCATGTCGAGGGTGATCTCGCTGGCGCGCGCGTCGAGCAGGCCGCGGAACACGCCCGGGAACGCGAGCACGTTGTTGATCTGGTTGGGGTAGTCCGACCGGCCGCTCGCGACGACCGCGGCGTACTTCTGCGCCTCGACCGGGTCGACCTCGGGGTCGGGGTTGGCCAGCGCGAAGACCACCGGCTGCTCGGCCATGTCCTGGATCCACTCGGCCTCGAGCAGGCGGGGGCCGCTGACGCCGATGAACACGTCCGCGCCGTCGAGGGCGGCTCGCAGGTCGCCGCGCACCCGCCGCGGGTTCGTCATCGCGGCCAGCTCGCGCTTGGCCGGAGGCAGGGTCTCGTCGTCGCGCGAGAGGCAGCCCTCGCGGTCCCAGACCACGATGTCGGGCGCGCCCGCGGCGAGCAGCAGGGTGACGATCGCGGTGCCCGCGGCGCCGCCGCCCGAGACCGCGATGCGCACGTCGGAGATGTCCTTCTTCACCACGCGCAGCGCGTTGGTCAGCGCGGCCAGCACCACGATGGCGGTGCCGTGCTGGTCGTCGTGGAACACGGGGATGTCGAGGCTCTCGCGCAGCCGCCGCTCGATCTCGAAGCACCGCGGGGCGGCGATGTCCTCGAGGTTGATCCCCCCGAACCCCGGCGCGATCATCTCGACCGCCCGCACGATCTCGTCGGTGTCCTGGGAGGCCAGGCAGATCGGCCAGGCGTCGATGTCGGCGAACCGCTTGAACAGCGCGGCCTTGCCCTCCATCACCGGCAGTGCCGCGCCCGGGCCGACGTTGCCGAGGCCGAGCACGGCCGACCCGTCGGTCACCACGGCGACCGAGTTGCCCTTGATCGTCAGCCGCGGCACGTCGCCGGGGTTCTCGGCCAGCGCGAGGCTGACCCGGCCGACGCCCGGGGTGTAGGCCATCGAGAGGTCGTCGCGGTTGCGCAGCGGCACCTTCGAGGTGACCTCGATCTTGCCGCCGATGTGCAGCAGGAACGTCCGGTCGCTGACCCGGTGCACCGCGACGCCCTCGACGGTCTCGGCGGCGGCCTCGAGCTGCTGGGCGTGCTCGGCGTCGCTGGCCGAGCAGGTGACGTCGACGACCAGCCGGGCGGCGCTGGAGTCCGCGACGTCGATGCCGGTGACGATGCCGCCCGCCGCGGAGATCGCCGTCGCGACCGCGCCCACGACGCCGTGGTCGGGCGCGGTGTGCAGGCGCATGGTGATCGAGTACGACGAGGCGGTGGCGGCCATGGACCGCACCTTTCCGCGCCGAGGCGACGGCGAGCAAGTCGAGGGGCGTCGCCCCCAGGCCACCCGTGACGACCGTCACGATTCTGCACTTTTTTGAATGAAGTGCAACAATGCACTCCATGACCGGAAGTGCAACCAGCCTGCGCGAGCTGAAGCGGCTCGAGACGGCGCACCGGATCCGCGACTGCGCGCTCGTGCTCACCGACGACCGCGGCCTCGACGGCTGGACGATGGACGACCTCGCCGAGGCCGCCGACGTCTCGCGGCGGACGCTGTTCAACTACTACCCCGGCAAGGTCGACGCGGTGCTCGGCGCGACGCCCGAGCTCCCCGAGGAGGTCGTCGACGCCTTCCGCGCCGGCGGCCCGCACGGCGACCTGCTCGACGACCTCGCCGAGCTGGCTCGGGTCGCGCTCACGGTCAAGCGACCCGAGCGCGAGGAGGTCGAGCTCGGCCGCCGGGTCCTGCGCACGGAGCCGCGGCTGTTCGGCGCCGCCCACCAGCGCTTCGAGGCCGTGACCGACGAGTTCGCCGAGCTCGTGCTCGAGCGCGAGGGCGCCGGCGCAGACCCCGACCGCGCCAAGCTCCTGCTCCGGCTCCTCCTCGCCGTGCTCGACCACTCACTCGGCGTCTTCGTCGACGACCACCGGGACCGCTCGCTGGTCGACGTCTTCGACGAGCAGGTCGGCCTCGCCCGCGACCTGTTCCACCGATCCTGACCACCCACCACAGGAAGACCACCACCATGGCCACCCTGCTCCACCGCCTCGGCAAGACCGCCTACCGGCGGTGGCCGATCTTCATCGCCGGCTGGATCGTCGCGATGCTCGCGGTCGGCACCTTCGCCGCCACGATGTCCAAGCCGATGACCGACGCGTTCTCGATCCCCGGCATCCCCTCGGAGAAGGCCGCCGACATGCAGGAGGAGCTGTTCCCGCAGTCGGTGGACGCCTTCGACCGCGCGACGGTGAACGTCGTCGTCGCCGCCCCGGAGGGTCACACGCTCGAGGAGGCGCCGTACGCCGCCGCGGTCGACGACCTGATCGCCGAGCTGCGCGACGTGCCGCAGGTGCCGGCCGACGCGCCACTGGCCAACCCCGTCGACGCGGCGGCCTCGCAGCGGCAGCAGCTGCTGGACGCCGCCGAGCAGGACGGCACGCCGCGCGACCAGGCGTTGGCGAACGCGGCCGCGCTCAGCCCGCTGTCCGAGGACGGCCGGGTCGGCACGATCACGTTCGACTACGACGTCGAGACCCCGCAGGACATCGAGCCCGCCACCCAGGACCGGCTGCTCGAGGTCATGGACGACGCCCGCGCGAGCGGACTCACCGTCGAGGCCAACGGCACCGGCATGAGCGCGTTCACCGAGCCCGGCGGCTCCTCGGAGCTGATCGGCGTCGCGGTCGCGCTGCTCGTCCTCGTGCTCACCTTCGGCTCGCTCGTCGCTGCCGGCTTGCCGATCGTCACCGCGCTCTTCGGCGTCGGGCTCGGCATCACCGCCGTCACCGGCATGACCGCGTTCATGGACATCGGCTCCAGCACTCCCATGCTCGCCACGATGATCGGCCTCGCGGTCGGCATCGACTACACGCTGTTCATCTTGGCCCGCTACCGCACCGAGCTGCACCACACCGAGGACCGCGAGGAGGCCATCGGCATCGCCGTCGGTACGGCGGGCTCGGCCGTCGTCTTCGCCGGCCTGACCGTCTTCATCGCGCTCACCGCGCTCGCCGTGGTGCGGATCCCGTTCCTGACCGCGATGGGCCTCGCCGCCGCCGGCACCGTGCTGATCGCGGTGCTGGTCGCCCTGACGCTGCTGCCGGCGATCCTCGGCCTGCTGAAGTCCAAGGCCTTCGGCGGCCGGGTCCGCCGCTACGCCCCGCACCGCGAGCCCGACGGCCACGTGCTCAACAACGGCGTCCGGTGGGCCCGGCTCGTGGGCCGCAAGCCGGTGGCCGTCGCGCTGCTGGTCGTCGTCGCGCTCGGGGCGCTCGCCGTACCCCTCAAGGACCTGCACCTCGCGTTCCCGACCGACAGCACCGCGGCCTCGGACACCACCCAGCGCCAGGCGTCGGACCTGATGTCCGCGGCCTTCGGGCCGGGTCGCGAGGGACCGCTGCTGGTCGTCGTCGACGCGACCGACGTCGCGGAGGCCGATCGCGGCGCCGCGATCGGCGAGGTCGCCGCCTGGACCGCCGGGCTCGACGACGTCGACAACGCCCAGGTCGTGGCGACGAACGAGGCCGGGACCGGCGCGCAGATCATGGTCACCCCGTCGTCCGGCCCCGACGACACCGCGACCGAGAACCTGCTGACCGCGCTGCGCGACGGGCAGGACGCGATCGAGCAGCAGACCGGCACCGAGACGGGCGTGACCGGCCTGACCGCGATCACCACCGACGTGTCGGAACGGCTCAGCGACGCCCTGCCGATCTACCTCACGGTGGTCATCGGGCTCGCGTTCCTGCTGCTGATGCTGGTGTTCCGCTCGATCCTGGTGCCGCTCACCGCGACCCTCGGGTTCCTGCTCTCGGTGCTCGCCACGCTCGGCGCGACCGTCGCGGTGTTCCAGCAGGGTGCGTTCGGCTGGATGGAGGGTCAGCCGATCGTGAGCTTCATGCCGATCTTCCTGATCGGCGTGGTGTTCGGGCTCGCGATGGACTACCAGGTGTTCCTGGTGACCCGCATCCGCGAGGCGCACGTGCACGGCTACCCGATGAGGGAGGCCGTGGTCGACGGGTTCCGCAACAGCGCCCGGGTGGTCACCGCCGCAGCGGCGATCATGACCGCGGTGTTCGCGGCGTTCATGCTCCAGGACGAGCCGATCATCAAGTCGATGGGCTTCGCGCTGGCGATCGCGGTGGTCTTCGACGCGTTCGTGGTGCGGATCGCGCTGATCCCGGCCGTGCTCTACCTGCTCGGCGACCGGGCCTGGTGGCTGCCGCGCTGGCTGGACCGGCTGCTGCCCGAGGTCGACGTCGAGGGCGAGAAGCTCGAGCGCCCCTACCTGCGCGGCCCGGACTTCGACGACGCGTTCGACGACCTGGAGTCCGAGGCGTCTCGGGCCTGAGCGGGGCGGAGGATCCCCGGTCCACCGGGGATTCCTCCGCTTGTCGCCCGTTGCAACCCCTGACAAGCGGGAGAAGAGGCCGACAAGCACGGCCGGCGGATGCTGGCTAGGCCACCTGTCGGGCGCCCAGGTGGGCGAGCAGGTTCCGCGAGAACCGCTCGCCCATCTGGTCGATCACCCCGCTCATCGTCGCCCGCACGGCCGGGCCGGAGACCCGGGGCAGCGGGAGATCGAGGGTGATCTCCAGCGCCGTGACCAACCGGGTGCCGGCCTCGTGCTCGGTCAGGGAGTACCACCCCTCGACCGAGGACCGCTCGGTCGCACCCGGGGGCGGGTCGTGGTGGAACTCGATGCGCTCGGGCTCGACGTAGGTCATCCGCTCCGTGAACGCCGGGGCGACCCCGACCCCCAGCACCTTCAGTCCGGCCAGCTGCCAGCGCCAGTGGTCGCCGTCCTCGCGGATCGTCGAGACGAACGGCGTCAGGTCGGCGACCAGGGCGGGGTCGGTCAGCGCCGCCCAGATCCGGGCACGCGGCGCGTCGACGACCGCCTCGGCACGGGTGTCGGCGGAGAACGTGGTCATGGGTGGCCACTACCCACGACCCCCGGCCGGGATGCCCCGCCCGCCCGCCGCCCGGGTGATCCCCGGGCGACGATGTCGCCCAGGCCACACCGCGGGGAGGTTTCGGCGTACGCCGCGCGGGAAACGAGTCCTGCAGCCCACCCCACCGGAGGACCGATGATCACCACGCTGCTCATGGCCGGCCTGCTGGCCTTCGTGCTCCTCGGGCCCACGCTCATGGTGGCCGTCCTGGTCTCCGGGCTGGCCCGCCGACCGGTCGCCATCGAGGCCGAGCCGGTCGAGCTCCCCGCGCGCTCCTCGGTCGGCGTCTAGCGAAGCTAGGTTCGCTAGATCATCCGGGCCCGCACCTGGGCCGCCTGCTGGTGGCCGACCGGGTTGTGGTGCCCGTCGAGCAGCACCTCGATGGTCCGGTTGCCGAGGTCGAGCACGACGCGGTCCGGGGCCACCTCGATCACCTCGCCGCGCACCAGGTAGTCCTCGGCCTGGAGCCGCTCCAGCAGCACCTCCGGTGCGCAGCGCTCCACGTCGCCGAGCGCGACCGCGCGCAGGCCGCTGCGCAGGCGGCCGCCGAAGCGCCACATCAGCAGGCCCAGCACGAGCAGGACCAGGTCGACGACCACGGTCGCGATCAGCGGGACCCGGCTCTCGACGGCGCCGGAGACGTCGTACGCCGACGGGTCGTCCTCGAGCACGCGGACCTCGACGCGCCCGGAGTCGACCGCCTCGGCGTACGCCGCGTCGTCGACCTCGGCGGTCCACGTGCGCTGCTCGGGATCCACGTCCTCGGGGAACCGGAAGGACAGCCAGCCACCGTCCTGGTGGTCCACGACGGTGGCGTCGACGTCGACGCCCGAGCGCTGCACCTTCGCGTCGGTCCAGGTGCTGTGGGCGAGCGGCAGGTTGACGACCACGACCAGCATCAGGAGCAGCACGGCCGAGCGGGTCCGGCCCCGGCTCGCCCTGGATGCACTCGGGTCTCCCATGCGGGCCAGTATCCCCGCCCGTCCGACGGCACGGACCGGCAGGCGGGCCCTACGGGAGGTCGACGCGCAAAAACCGTGGCCGGTAGCGGGTCGGGTCCTCGACGATCTGTCCGACGTCGGTGCGGTTGCGGCTGTAGGAGACCACCACCGTCCCGGGCTCGGGGAGCAGGCCGGGGTGGGCCAGCGGCATGTAGCGCAGCCGGCCCTCGGCGGCGTCGGTGGGCAGGACGGCCACGGTGCGGCCGGTGTCGAAGGGCCCCCACGGGTCCGGGGCGCTCCACACGACCACGTCGCTGCCGAGGAACTCGTTGCGCTTGCTCAGCGCGTACCAGCGCCCGTCCGCACCGAACACCGAGAGCGTCTGCGAGGTCCCGCCCTCGGCCGGCACCAGCTCCGCGCTGCGGGCGGGGTCGTCGACCCAGTCGGTCCCGGACCAGTACTCCCAGGCGGAGGCACGCAGCACGTCGTCGGGGTGCACCCGGGCCACCCGCAGGGAGAACCCGAACACGTAGGGCTGGTCGGGGTTGGCGGTGCCGTAGAGGTAGAGCCAGTCCCCGTCGAGCGCCGTCGCGGCGCCCCACACCGGCCGGGTGATGTCGGCCGCGTCGGGCCCGAGGTCGCGCACGTCGATGAGCTGGGGGGTCTCGCCGCGCGGGACCACGAAGACCGCGACCGCGGGGCCGAGGTTCTCGAACCCGAACGCGTCGTCGCTGTCGGTGCTGCGGACCCGCTGGGCGGTGACCACGACCAGGTCGTAGCCAGGGTGGTTGAGCGTGATCGCGGACATCGGCCAGTAGCCCACCGGTCCGGACGGGGAGGCTCCAGGGCGGTCGGGGATCAGCGCGCCGTGGTCCTCGGGCACGATCGCCTGGATGCACTCGCCGCCGATCACCAGCATCGAGTTGCGCACGAAGCGCTGGCCGTCGAACGACGGGCTGCGCAGCGTGTCGCCGAACACCATCAGCCGCCGGCCGTCCTGGAGCTCGGTGTCGGCGCCCACGTCACCGCCCTCGAACTCCGGCCCCCCGCGGACCGTGCGCGCGATGCGGTTGAGGTCGGCGACGCTGCGGACCGACCCGGTCGAGACGCACTGGGTCTGGCTGGCCCGGCTGGCGACCGGGGCCGCGTCCGCCACCGCGTCCCGCGGGACGAAGGAGACCAGCGCGAACGCCGTGACCGCGGCCGGCAGCACCACCACGGCCACCCGCCAGCGCCAGCGGACCAGCCGTCCGTGCCGGACCACCGGGCTCAGCGGGGCGTGCAGCAGCAGCGGCTCGTCGAGGCCCGCGTCCGGCGCGGTCTGCTCGCGGGCACGCTCCCGGCGTGACACGAGCAAGGTGAGCACGCCGGCCAGCAGCCAGACCGCGAGCACCAGCAGGGGCAGCCGCACGCCGGTCCCGGCGTACATCGCGATCGCTGCGAGGGCCTCGGTGGCGGCACCGGGCGGCAGCCACGTCCCGAGCGTCGGCCAGGGCGCCGGCAGCAGGTGCGGGTCGGTGCCGAGCAGCTGCGGGGTCGCGACCACGAGGTAGAACACGCCGCTCAGGCCCAGGCCGCCGAACCCGGCCACGCCCTCCAGGGCCAGCGTGACCGTCGCGGCGACCGCGGCGGTCAGCGCGAGCGCGCCGGCCAGCCGCAGCTGGGCCGCCTGGTCGAGGGAGCTCACCCCGGGCAGCAGGACGGCCGCGGCGTACCCCGCGAGCAGGGAGATCACCGCCACCGCCAGGAGCCGCCGGGTGCCGAGCCGGAGCGTGCGGGCGACCGGCCCGAACCGCAGGGACAGGCCCAGCGCCACCACGAACCCCAGGGCGCCGAAGCCGACGGCGAGGCGGCGGACGACGTCGTCCTCGACCGACGAGACGGAGACGCGCCGGACGGTGACGGTCCGGCCGCGGGCGTCCTCGATCGCCCGCACCTGGTCGAGCACCGCCTGGGAGAGCCGGCCGTCGGTCGCGCCGTTGAGCACGAGCTGGTCCTGGGTCCCGGCCAGGTCGATCACCGCCGCCGCGACGGTCACGCCGTGCCGCACGTCCTCGATCGCGGCCCCCCGGTCGTCGGTGGCGGTCACGTCCAGCGGCCGGCCCTCGAGGGCGTCGACCTCGTCGGCGAGCGCCTGCCCGACGATCGCGGGAGCGACCACGGCGACCGGCGCCTCGTGGGGCCGGGGTTCGCGGACGTCGCGCACCAGCATGGCGAGGCCGATGCCCTGGGCGACCAGCACCACGGCGCAGATGATCGCGACCCGGCGCGGGAAGAGCCGGCGCAGCGTCGGTCGGTCCACGGCTCTCAGTCTGGCGGGTGCGAGCGCGCGGTGCGGCGGCGGTAGGTTGACGGCGTGGCAGCAGCGGCCCGACTCCACGGCATCGGTGATCTCCGCGTCGAGCAGGTCGGCTCGCCACCCGCACCCGGACCGGGCTGGTCCACGGTGGCCGTGACGTCGGTCGGCCTGTGCGGCTCCGACCTGCACTGGTACGCCGAGGGCGGCACCGGCGAGGTGACGCTGGACCAGCCGGTCGTGCCCGGGCACGAGTTCGCGGGCGTCGCGCTCGACGGGCCGTACGCCGGGCAGCGCGTGGCGGTCGATCCCGCGATCCCGTGCGGGGCCTGCGAGCAGTGCGCGGCCGGCCACGGCAACCTGTGCCCGGACGTCCGCTTCGCCGGTCACGCCGGCCTGGACGGCGGCCTCCAGGAGCGGCTGGTGTGGCCCAGCGAGCTGCTGTTCCCCCTGCCGGACCCGCTCAGCGACGACGCGGGCGCCCTGCTCGAGCCGCTCGGGGTCGCGATCCACGCGGTCGGCGTCGCGCACGTGCGCGCCGACGACGACGTGCTCGTGGTGGGCGGGGGGCCGATCGGGGTGCTGGCCGCCGCGGTGGCCCGGCGTACCGGTGCCCGGCGGGTGGTCGTGAGCGAGCCGCTCGCCCACCGGCGCGAGACCGCGCTCCGCTACGGCGCCGACGCCGCCTGGGCCCCGGACGAGACGCCGGCCGCCGTCGAGGAGCTCACCGGGGGTCGCGGCGTCGACGTCGTGGTCGAGATGGCCGGCGTCGACGACGCCATCGCCACCGCGGTGGCGTGCACCCGGCCCGGTGCCCGGATCGCGCTCGGCGGCATCCCGTCGGTGCCGCTCTCGTCGTTCCCGGCCGCGCCGGCCCGGCGCAAGGGCCTGACGTTCGCGATGGTGCGCCGGATGCACGCGACCTATCCGCGGGCGATCGAGCTCGCCACCACCGGCCTGGAGCTCGACGCGCTCGTCAGCGACCGCTTCCCGCTCGCCGAGGCCCCGCAGGCCTTCGCCCACGCGGTCGCCCGCACCGGCGACAAGACCGTCATCACCGTCGGCTGAGCCTCACTCGGCGTCGAGCGCGCGCAGCTCCTCGTCGGTGAGGTCCAGCTCGGCGGCGGCCGCGGAGTCCTGGATCGACTGGGGTCGCTTGGCGCCGGGGATCGGGATCACGACCGGTGACTGGGCCAGCTCCCAGGCCAGCGCGACCTGCTGGGCGCTGACGCCGCGGGCCTGCGCGACCGTCGCGAACGCCGGGTGCTTGGCCGCCAGCTCCTTGGCGTCGCCGAGGCCGCCCAGCGGGCTCCAGGGCAGGAACGCCAGGCCGAGCTCGGCGCACACGTCGATCTCGGGGCGGCTGCTGCGGAACGCCGGGGAGTACTGGTTCTGCACGCTGACGAGCCGCTCGCCGAGCGCCGCGTGCGCGGCCCGGATCTGCTCGGGGTTGGCGTTGGAGATGCCGAACATCCGGACCTTCCCGGTCTCGGCGATGTCCTGCATCGAGGCCAGGACGTCCTCGTAGGGCACCTTGCTGCTGGGCCGGTGGTGCTGCCACAGCGCGATCTGCTCGACGCCGAGGCGGCGCAGGCTGTCGTCGACCGCCTGCTTGAGGTGGGCGTCGGTGCTGTCGGTGCCCCAGCCGCCGCCCTCGGTGCGGACGTGCCCGCCCTTGGTGGCCAGCAGCACCCGGTCGCGTACGCCGAGCTCGTCGAGCAGCGAGGCGATCAGCAGCTCGTTCTCGCCCTGGGCGCCGGCGCCCTTCTCCTCGCCCGGGCCGTAGGCGTCCGCGGTGTCGAAGAGCGTGACCCCGGCGTCGAGCGCGGCGCGCACGGTGTCGAGCAGCTGCTGACGGGGCTGGGTCCCGGTCTGGTCGAAGGTCATCAGGCCGAGGCCGATGGCGCCGACCTCGGTGCGGCCGACGGTGTCGTTGCCGATGGTGCGAGTCCTCATGCTCCTGTCCTACCAGCAGCCCGGTCGGCGGCGGCGGGCGGCCGGCGCCGCTAGCGCTGGCTGCTGTCGGCGTACATCGGTGGGCACGTCCCGCCGGGCGTCGTCGCGAGCTCGAAGTGCCAGGTCTCGTTGGCGAAGATCTGGCACAGGCCGTACGCCGATCCGTGCCGGCTCAGCCAGCTCCGGGCCGACTCCGGGCCGACGTCCACGGCGTCGCCGGTCACGTGCGCCGAGGTCTGCGGGGTGGCGACGTACTCGAGCGCCTCGTCGAGGCTGCCGTACTCGATCACGGCCTCGTCGAGCAGCCGCTGCTGGTGCTCCCGGCTGCGCCACCCGCTGGTCACCTCGATCACGACGCCGTCCGCCCGGGCCGCGCGGGCGGCCTGCTCGAGGGCGGCACGCAAGTCCGGCTCGAGCCGGGCGATGTCGATGCGCCCGGTGTCGAGGACGGTGCGGTCGAGCCGGGCCGGCTCGTGGGGCGCCGGCCGCCCGTGCGGCTGGGGTGGCCGGTGCACCGCGTCCGCGGTGGTCGGGGCGCGGTCGCCACAGGCGGTCGCGGTCAGCAGGACACCGACCGCGGTGAGGACGGCGAGGACGTGAGGGAGGCGGGCACTGGTCACGCGATCGACGCTAGGAAGTCCTCACCCTCGGCGACATCGGCCTGTGGTGCCACGGGCTCCACCGCACGGACAGATCACCTCGTCCGTCGGTCGACCTCCCGCGTGAGCTCGGCGAGCTCGCGGCGGTCGAGCGCCGGCCCGCCGAGCCGCCCGCCGTCGCCGCCGCGCAGCCCGCGCAGGAACAGCTCCAGGTGCCGCCGCGCCAGGTCGTGCTTGAGGTCGTCGGGCATCGGCCCCGGCAGGGGCCGGGCGATGCGGACCAGCATCATCCCGACGTCGGCGAAGGTGACGTCGGCCGGCAGCTGCCCGTCGCGGTGGGCCGCGTCGACGAGCGCCTCGGTGGCCCGCGCGCTGGCCTCCCGGGCGGCGGCGACCTCGGGCTCCTCGAGGTCGAGGACGTCGAGGACCTGGGGGATGACCGCGGAGACGCGCAGCTCCAAGGCGTCGCGCAGGTACGCCGCCAGCGCCTCGAACGCGTCGTCGTGCTCCTCGGCGGCCCGCTCGGCGACCACGCGGGTCCGCTCGAGCGCGTCGAGCACGACCCCGCGCAGCAGCGCCGTGCGGTCGGGGAAGCGCCGGTACAGCGTCGCGATGCCGACCCCGGCGCGCTGGGCCACCTCGTCCAGCGCGACCCCGGGGCCCTTCTCGGCCACGAGGTCGCGGGCGGCGGCGAGCAGCTGCTCGAGGTTGCGGCGGGCGTCGGCGCGCATGGTCACGGGCCGATCGTACCCAACCGGAGGCTATTTCTCCATTTCTCTTGACATCCGCGAGCGGGAGGCGCACGGTTAACCGGAGTGAATATCTCCGCTTCTTCGGAAGGACCCGTCATGACCACCCGCACCTCTCCCCCCGCCGCCGGGCCCGCCACGCCCGCTCGAGACCGCCGCTGGGCGGCCCTGGGCGTCATCGCGCTCGCCCAGCTGATGGTCGCCCTCGACGCCACGATCGTGAACGTCGCGCTGCCGACCGCCCAGGCCGACCTCGGCTTCGACGACGCGCACCGCTCCTACGTGGTCACGGCGTACACGCTCTCCTTCGCCGGCCTGCTGCTGCTCGGCGGCAAGGCCTCCGACCGGCTCGGCCGGCGGCGCGTGCTCACCGCCGGCCTGACCGGCTTCGCCGCCGCCTCCGCGCTCGCCGGCGCCGCCACCTCGTTCGAGCTGCTCGTGCTCGGCCGCGCGCTGCAGGGCGCGTCCGCGGCCTTCACGGCACCGGCCGCCCTGGCCCTGATCGCCGCGACGTTCACCGAGCCGCGCGAGCGCGGCAAGGCCTTCGGCGTCTTCGGCGCGGTCGCCAGCAGCGGTGCGGTCGTCGGCCTGCTCCTGGGCGGCCTGCTCACCGAGTACGCCGGCTGGCGCTGGTGCCTCTACGTCAACGTCGCCGTCGCCGTCGCGGTCGTCGCCGCCGGGCGCCGGGTGCTCCCCGCCGACCGCGGCTACCCGGTGCCGGTCGACGTCGTGTCCGGCATCCTGGCCACCGCCGGGCTGGCCGGTCTGGTGCTCGGCGCCAGCGAG
>NZ_DASWVI010000466.1:0-10248 GCF_036401255.1 Nocardioides sp.
CGTGACCTGCTCAGCCGCTACCAGCCCGACGCGTTCCGCTACTTCGTGGCCGCCGCCGGACCGGAGAACCAGGACTCCGACTTCACCTGGTCGGAGTTCGTGCGCCGCACCAACGACGAGCTGGTGGCCGGCTGGGGCAACCTGGTCAACCGCACGGCGAACCTGATCGCCAAGAACTTCGGCGAGATCCCCAAGGCGGGCGACCTCACCGCCGAGGACCAGGCGCTGCTGGACTCGGTCGCCGCGACGTTCGACGTCGTCGGCGACCTGATCGGCCGACACCGGCAGAAGCAGGCGATCGGCGAGGCGATGCGCGCGGTCGCGGAGGTGAACAAGTACGTCTCGGACACCGAGCCGTGGAAGCTCAAGGGTGACGACCAGCGCGATCGGCTCGGCACGATCCTGCACGTCGTCGCGCAGTGCGTGGCGGACCTCAACCTGGTGCTCAGCCCGTTCCTGCCGTTCTCGGCCAACGAGGTCGACCGGGCACTGGGCGGTGCGGGCGACCTCGCCCCGATGCCGCGCCTGGAGGAGGTCGACGACCTGGACGGCGGCGCGCCGTACCCGATCATCACCGGCGAGTACTCCGGCTTCCCCGCCTGGGAGCGTCGCCCGATCGTCCCCGGCACTCCGGTGGTCAAGCCGACCCCGATCTTCACCAAGCTCGACCCGTCGGTCGTCGACGAGGAGCTGGCCCGGCTCGGGGGTTGAGTCCGGGGCGGGTCGTCTCGCGTCGAGACACCAGAAATGGCTGCTCGCCCCCGGCGTGTCGCAGCCATTCCTGGTGTCTCGACGAGCGACCGGTGCCGCGGTCAGGCGTCCCGCACCCGCCCGCGCAGCGCCTTCGTCTGGCCTCGCTGCTTCTTGGCCTCGAGGCGGCGGCGCTGGGAGCCGCGGGTCGGCTTGGTGGGGCGCCGAGGCGGGGGAGGCGGCGCCAGTGCCTCGCGGAGCATCGCCGCGAGCCGCTCGCGGGCAGCGACCCGGTTGCGGTGCTGCCCGCGGTGCTCGGTGGCGACGATGCGCACCGGCGAGCCGAGCCGGCCGACCACCCGCGCCCGCTGGGCCTCGGTGAGCGCGGTCGACGTGGCGGCGTCGTACTCGAGCTCGACGCGGCTGTCGGTGGTGTTCACCGACTGGCCGCCGGGACCGGGGGAGCGCGAGAACCGCTCGACGAGCTCCGCGTCGGGGATCTCCAGGCCGGCCGGGATCCCGGGCCCCGGCGGGACCGCCAGACTCATCCCCGGCTCATCCCCGCTTGCGCCACTCGATGGCGGGGCAGGTGTCCATGACCATCGCGACGCCCGCCTGCGTCGTCCGCGCGAAGGCCTCCTCGTCGACCACGCCGAGCTGGAACCACACGCCCTTCGCGCCGATCGCCACGGCCTGGTCGGCGAACTCCCCGGCCGCCTCCGAGCGCCGGAACCCGTCGACGACGTCGACCGGGAACGGGATGTCGGCGAGGCTCGGGTAGCCCTGCTCGCCGAGCACCGTCGGCGCCGACGGGTGGACGGGGACGATCCGCTTGCCGCGCTGCTGGAGCAGTGACGCGATGGAGTACGCCGTGCGCCCCGGGTCGCCCGAGAGCCCCACGACGGCCCAGGTCTCGCAGTCGTCGAGCATGAACCGGACCCACTCCGGGTCCTGCCAATCAGCCATGGACCCAGCCTAGGCCGGGCGTCGAAGTCGGCAGGAAGTCGCAAGATCGCACCAGTTCGGGGGTTATGGCCTCCGTCACGTTCGGGAGGGGTTACGGTGACCCGGTCTCGCGTCGCCGAGTGGCGGCGCGATCTGAGTTGCTCGGGAGGGAGCACTTTCATGAATCTCCGCAGTCTTCTCACCCGCACCGCGGTCGCCGGCGCCACGTCGGCCCTTGCTGCGAGCGCGCTGGTCGGCGCGACCACCGTCGCGGCCAACGCGGTTGAGGCCAGCACCGACTACGCCTGCGCGCTGTCCAGCCCGATCCAGTCGCCCCTCGGCACGTTCAACCTGGTCGTGTCGACGCCGGTGATCCCGCCGACCGCGACCGCGGGCCAGAGCTTCCCGGGCGGCCTGCTCGCTCTCGACGCGACGCTGACGATCCCCTCGCCGACCGGAGCCGCCCTGGCGAACTACAAGGTCGACCACGCCGACGCGACGGACTACGCGGTCGGCCTGGGCTCGACCTCGATCGCGGCTCCCATCGCGTTCGGTGCGCCCACGGTCCACGAGGACGGATCCGCGACGGTGCTCGGCACCGCGGCGAACCAGCCGTTCACCCTGCCGCCGGCGGGCACGTACAAGGCAATGCTTCCGAGTGCCTTCACGATGGACACCACCATCGACATGGGTTCGGGCCCCATCCCCGCCACGATCGCGTGCGCGTCCGACGCGCCGGGTGACCTCGGCTCGGTGCAGGTCACCAAGGGCGTCTCGGGCACCGCTGGCAAGGTCGCCAAGACCGCCAAGGGCTACAAGGCCACGGCGGCGGTGACCCGTGTCGGTGACGACGTCGTCCCCGCCGGCAAGGTCATCGCGAAGCTCGGCACCAAGAAGATCGCCACCAAGGCCCTGAAGAAGGGCAAGGCCGTCTTCGCCCTGCCCAAGAGCGCCAAGGGCAAGAAGCTCACCCTGATCTACAAGGGCGACGGCTACACCCAGGGTTCGAAGACCTCCCTCAAGGTCAAGTGACCCGCTAGCTCCACCTGAGCGACACCTGCTCGACACCGCCGACGCCCGGCCGGGTTCTGCCCCGGCCGGGCGTTCGCATGCCCGGACCCGGACCTCGGCATTACCCGCGAGTAGAGTCCCGGCCATGAGCTCCGACTACCCTCTCTTCGCCCTCTCCGAGGAGCACCAGGCGGTCCGCGAGGCCGCCCGCGCCGTCTGTGACGCCAAGATCGCGCCGTACGCCGCCGACGTCGACGAGCACGCCCGCTACCCGCAGGAGGCGGCCGACGCGCTGGTCGCCGCCGACTTCCACGCCCCGCACGTCCCCGAGCAGTACGGCGGGGCCGGGGCCGACGCGCTCGCGACCGTGATCATCATCGAGGAGGTCGCCCGGGCCTGCGCGTCGAGCAGCCTGATCCCGGCCGTCAACAAGCTCGGGTCGCTGCCGATCCAGATCGCCGGCTCGGAGGAGCTGAAGCAGAAGTACCTCGGCGCTCTCGCGCGCGGCGACGGCGGGTTCTCCTACTGCCTGTCCGAGCCGGACGCCGGCTCCGACGCCGTGGGCATGAAGACCCGCGCGGTCCGCGACGGCGACACCTGGGTGCTCAACGGCGTCAAGCGCTGGATCACCAACGCGGGCGAGTCGGAGTACTACACGGTGATGGCGGTGACCGACCCCGAGAAGCGCTCGCGCGGCATCAGCGCGTTCGTCGTGGAGAAGTCCGACGAGGGCATCAGCTTCGGCGCGCCGGAGAAGAAGCTCGGCATCAAGGGCTCCCCGACCCGCGAGGTCTACCTCGACAACGTCCGCATCCCCGCGGACCGGATGATCGGCGCCGAGGGCACCGGCTTCGAGACCGCGATGCGCACCCTCGACCACACCCGCGTCACGATCGCCGCCCAGGCGGTCGGCATCGCCCAGGGCGCGCTGGACTACGCGCTCGGCTATGCCCAGGAGCGCAAGCAGTTCGGCAAGCCGATCAGCGACTTCCAGGGCCTGCAGTTCCTGCTCGCCGACATGGGCATGAAGGTCGAGGCCGCGCGCCAGATGACGTACGCCGCGGCCGGCAAGTCCGAGCGCGGCGACTCCGACCTGACGTTCTTCGGCGCGGCCGCGAAGTGCTTCGCCAGCGACGTGGCGATGGAGGTCACCACCGACGCCGTCCAGGTCCTCGGCGGCTACGGCTACACCCGCGACTACCCCGTCGAGCGGATGATGCGCGACGCGAAGATCACCCAGATCTACGAGGGCACCAACCAGGTGCAGCGGATCGTGATGGCCCGCCAGCTCCTTGCCGGGGTGCAGTCCAAGATCTGACGAACGACCCGGCCCGGACCCGATGGCGCACGCGCATCCGGTCCGGGCCGGGCGGGTACCTCCTGGCCAGCACACGCGAGGAGGTCAGGACATGCCCCAGCAGCAGTGGAGCAACAAGCGCGAACGGCAGTACGAGCACATCAAGGACGGGCTCGAGGAGCGTGGTCGCAGCGAGGACGTGGCCGAGGAGATCGCGGCCCGCACCGTGAACAAGGAGCGGGCCCGCAGCGGCGAGGCGCGCGAGCGCAGCCGCACCTCCACCGAGGACATCTCGTCCTCGAGGCGCGGCGGTCTGCGGTCCCACCGGGGCTCCGGTGGTCGCACCCGCGACCAGCTCTACGAGGAGGCCAGGCGCAAGAACATCAAGGGCCGCTCGTCGATGAACAAGGCCGAGCTGGAGAGGGCGGTGGGCCGCTGACCGGCAGCCACCGCTCGAGCACCGCGGCGACGCCGGCGCTGGTGACCGGCTTGCTGATGTAGTCGTCCATGCCGGCGGCCAGGCAGCGTTCCCGGTCGCCGGCGACGGCCGCCGCGGTCATGGCGATCACCGGCAGGCCCGGGCCGCCCAGGCCGAGCCTGCGGATCTCCGCGGTCGCCTGGTAGCCGTCCATCGTCGGCATCTGGCAGTCCATCAGCACGGCGTCGAACGCGCCGGTGCGCAGGGCGTCCAGGGCGGCGAGCCCGTGCTCGGCCACGGTCGCTTCGTAGGACAGCTGCTCGAGGATGCCGACGGCGACCATCTGGTTGACCTCGCTGTCCTCGACCACGAGGATCCGTGCCCGGGCCCCGCCGGCCGACGGGACCGGCCCGGCCACGGGTGCCGGCCGCTGGGCGAGCACCGTCGAGATCGTCTCGTGCAGCGCGGCCGAGCGCACCGGCTTGACCAGCCGGCCGGCGACGCCGCTCGGCAGCGCCGCGCCCGGGGAGACCGGCGTGCCCGAGGTGAGCAGCAGGCTCGCCGTGCCGGCCAGCTCCGGTGTCGCCCGGATGCGGGCGGCGAGCTCGAGGCCGTTCATCTCCGGCATCGACAGGTCCAGCAGCGCGATGGCGTGGGGTCGGCCGGCCGACGCGGCCCGGAGCAGGATCGTCAGCGCCTCCGTGCCCGAGGAGGCCTCGTCGACCACGAGACCCCACCGGGACAGCTGGGCGGACAGCTGCTCGCGACTGGTCTCGCTGTCGTCGACGACGAGCACCCGCAGTCCGTTCCAGGCGCCGCGGTCCGCCGACAGCGGCCGCGGCTGTACGGCGGCGACGGGCAGCGGCACCGTCGCCCAGAACCTGCTGCCGCCGGGGTCGGGCCGCGGCTCGACGCCGATCCGGCCGCCCATCGCCGTCACGAGCTGCTTGCAGATCGCCAGCCCCAGCCCGGTGCCGCCGAAGCGCCGCGTCGTCGAGGAGTCCGCCTGGGTGAAGGCGTCGAAGAGGTGCTCGCGCTGGGCCGGGTCGATGCCGATGCCCGTGTCGACGACCTCGAGACGCACCTCCGCGATCGCCGAGGCCAGGGGCCGGTCGAGCCGCGCGGAGATCACGACCTCGCCCGTCGTCGTGAACTTGATCGCGTTGGAGGCCAGGTTGAGCAGCACCTGCCGCAGCCGCACCGGGTCGCCCCGGAGCCCCAACGGCACCTCGGGCGCGCACGAGACGACGAGCTCGAGGCCCTTCTCCTGGGCCGGTCCCGCGACCAGGCTCGCGGTCTCGTCGAGCAGCCGGGCCAGCTCGAAGTCGACCTCGTCGAGCTCGAGACGCCCCGCCTCGATCTTCGAGAAGTCCAAGATGTCGTTGATGACCTGGAGCAGGGCCTCGCCGGCCACGCGGATGCCCTCGACGTACCGGCCCTGCTGGCGGTCCAGGCTGGTGGTCAGCATCAGCTCGGTCAGCCCGAGGACGCCGTTGAGCGGAGTGCGGATCTCGTGGCTCATCGTGGCGAGGAACGTCGACTTCGCCTCGGAGCCGGCCAGGGCGGCGTCGCGCGAGCGTTCCAGCTCCAGCTCGGCCCGCTTGCGAGCGGTCGAGTCGGAGAGCGAGATCACGATGCCGCGCACGTCGGGCTGGTCGAGCAGGTTGACGAAGCGGGCGAGCACCCAGACCCGCTGCGGGCCCTCCGGCATCTGGTCCGAGGCGAGCTCGAACTCCTCCTGCACGACGAGACCGGGCTGCTCGCGCGTGCGCGCGAGCGCGTCCTCGATGCCCGCGTGCAGCCGAGGATCGACGGCGTCGATCCAGGGGAAGAGACCGTCCCGGTGCGGTGGGCCGAGGCGCCGTTCGACGTTGCGGGTGCAGAACACGACCCGCAGCCGTGCGTCGACGACGATGATCGCGTCGGTCGTGCTGTCGGCCAGCTCCTGGAAGTAGCGCCGGCTCCGGACGACCTCCTCACGCGCCGCCGCCTCGGAGGCGAGGAGCCGGCCCACCCGCAGCAGCGTGATGAGCAGGAGCAGCCCCATGCCGAGGTACGGCGCGTACAGCGTGCCGTCGTCGCGGTGCGTGATCAGGTGGATGACCGGCGGCACGGCGAGCGGGACGGTGGCGAGCACGAGCGCGATCGACACGTGTGCCGGTCGGCTCACCCCGGCGGCGCTCCGGTCGGCCGCCCAGACCGGGTCCTCGCGAGGTCTCGTCGCCAGTGCGAGCAGCAGCATCCCGACCAGCCAGCCGGTGTCCAGCCGGTCCGGCGGGGTCGAGCCGACGACGACGTACGCGACGCCGGTGAGCAGCCACGCGCCGACGCCGGCGGCCATCAGCCAGCTGGTCCTCGACCGGCCCCGGCTCACGACGATGCCGCGCGCCGTGAAGACCAGGAGGATCAGGTCGGCGATCGGCGCGGTCACCTCGAGGGCTCGCTCGCTGACGCTCTGCCCGGGATGGGACGCCCCGGAGGTCGACGACATGATCCAGACCAGCATCACGCCGAGCGTGACCATCGTCGCCGCGTCGAGGAACGCGTCGACGCGCAGCAGGCGCCGCCGCGCGTCGGAGGGCGCGAACAGGTCGAGGAGCGCGGCGCCGAGGAAGAGGTAGCCGACGAAGAACGCCAGCGCGGACAGCGAGTCGCTCGCACCGACGCCGGCCCACGACAGCGTGCGGTCGAGGACGTCGCCGAGGGCCGAGACGACGACGCCCGCGGCGACGAGCACCGACGCGCTCGACCGCTCCGGCCGGGACACGCCGACACCGGCGATCGTCACGAACACCCCGACGGCGGCGAGGTACGTCAGGTCACCCGGCAGGCCGGACGCGAGCAGCAGGTGGAGACCGATGGCGGCGCACGCGAGCACGACCCCGGCCCTCAGGGCCGTGGCGCGGGTGCCGGTGGGGCCTGCTGGCTCCATCCTCCCTCGGATTCGTCCGTCGTGGCCTCGCCGAGTCCGAGGGCCGGCGCTGCCGCCGACACCTGACTGTTCGGCGGGCCAGGGGCCGACCCAAGGGTTTTCGCGACACGTCTGCGTGGTCGGCCAGTCGCCCGAAGGGGTGGTGTGCGCCTGCCGGTCCGCTGCGACGATCGAGGAGGTGGGTCGCCCTTGTGCAGCCCACCCATCGCCTTAGGAGGTGCGAGATGGAGCACCGACGCGAGGCCACCACCCGGCTCTTCGAGGAGCTGGAGACGGCGTCCGACGAGGAGGCCGACCGGATCCGTGACGAGCTGGTCCGCCTGAACATGGGCGTCGCCAGCGACTGCGCCCGCCGCTACCGCGGACGCGGGGTCGCCACCGACGACCTCGACCAGGTCGCCTACCTCGGCCTGGTGAAGGCCGTCCGGGCCTTCGATCCGGGCCGCGGCCACGACTTCTTGTCCTTCGCGGTGCCGACGATCCGCGGGGAGGTGCGCCGGCACTTCCGCGACCTCGGGTGGGCCCTGCGGCCGCCCCGCTCGATCCAGGAGCTGCAGTCGCGGGTGCTCGCGGCCGAGAGCGACCTCGCCCAGGAGCTCGGCCGCTCGCCCCGCCCCTCAGACCTCGCCCGCCACCTCGGCGTCGAGCTCGACCAGGTCCTCGACGCGCTCGGCGCGAGCGGCTGCTTCGCCCCGACCTCCCTCGACGTCCCCGTCGTCGAGGGCGACGACCCGCTCAGCGAGCGGCTCGGTGGCGTCGACCCGGCGTTCGACACGGCCGAGGCCCGGGTGACGCTGGCCGCGGTGATGCGCGGGCTCACCCCGCGCGAGCGCCGGATCCTCGAGCTGCGGTTCTTCGGCAATCGCACCCAGGCCGAGATCGGCGTCGACATCGGTGTGACCCAGATGCAGGTCTCCCGGCTGCTCAACCGGATCCTGGCCCGGCTCCGCGAGCGGCTGCTCGCCGACGCCGAGGAGACCCCGGCCGCCTCGCGCGGGCCGGCCGCCTAGGGCGGTCCCTCGTGAGGCTAGTGCCGCTAGGCCCGCGGGAAGATCCGCGGGAGCTGCGAGGCGCGAGCGGTGAACGCGGGCGCGCGCTTCTCCAGGAAGGCGGCCACGCCCTCCTTGCCGTCACCGATCGAGGTGTAGTACATCGCCAGCGAGTCCGACAGGTGCGCCTCGAGGGGCTCGGCGGCCGCGCTGTTGCGGTAGAGCAGCTGCTTGGCCAGCCCGAGCGCCGCGGGCGAGCGGCCGACCACGAACGACCGGGCGAGGTCGTACGCCGCCGGCACCAGCTCGTCCGGCTCGTGGACGCTGCGCACCAGCCGGCCGGCGTACGCCGCGTCCGCCGTCAGGACCTCCGCGGAGTAGACCCACTCCAACGCCTGCTGGATGCCCACGATGCGCGGCAGGAACCACGTCGAGGCGGCCTCGGGGACGATGCCGAGCCGGCCGAAGACGAAGCCGATCCGCGCGCTGGTCGACGCCAGCCGGAGGTCCATCGCCAGCGTCATCGTCGCCCCGATGCCGACCGCCGGTCCGTTGATCGCCGCGATCACCGGCTTGGGAAGCGCATGGATCGCGAGCGTCACGCGACCGCCGGTGTCGCGCACGCCGTCGTGGTACGGCTCCTCGGCGTACGCCGCCCGGAACTCCTCCGGGGTGGGTCGGAGGGACTCGTCGAGCCCGAAGACGTTGCCCTCGATGGCCAGGTCCATGCCCGCGCAGAACGCCCGCCCCGCGCCGGTGACGACGACCGCGCGCACGTCGTCGGCGCGGGCGTCGCGGGTGAACACCGTCTCCAGCTCGCGCGCCATCGTCACGTCGAACGCGTTGAGCTGGTCGGGCCGGTCGAGGGTGAGGGTGGCGATGCCGTCCTCGTCGACGGACCAGTCCAGCGTCTCGAAGCTCATCCGGTGACGCTCTTCGGCAACCCCGTCGGGGTGCACAGGGTCTTGGGGATGTCGCCGGTCTTGTCCTCGATGATGTAGCGGAACATCTGCTTGGACCGATCGGGGTCCCAGTGCACGGCCAGGTCCGAGATCGGCACCACGCAGCTGAGGTCCGCGCTGCGCATGGCCGTCGCCCACATCGCCGCGCGGGTCGCGCCGGTGCCCTTCCCGAACGCGAAGAAGTCGGGGACGGCGTTGGCGAGCTTCCAGTACCGCACCGGGTTGATGAACGTCCACGGCGAGAACACCTTGCTCCCGACCGCGGCCACCACCTCGCGCTGGTGCTTGACCCGGGTGATGTCGCCGTAGCGGGGATCGGTGTGCCGCGAGCGCGCGTAGCCGAGCGCGGTCTGGCCGTCGGCCTCCTGGCAGCCCTTCTTGATGTGGAGGTTCGCCAGCTTGTCGTCCATGTCGAACGTCGGGCAGATCGTGATGCCGCCGACGGCGTCGACCACCCCCGCGAGGCCGCCGAGGCCGATCTCGACGTAGTCGTCGACGCGGATGCCGGTGTTGGCCTCGATGGTGCGCACCAGCAGCTTGGGGCCGCCGTACGCATAGGCCGCGTTGATCTTCGTCGTGCCGTGCCCCGGGACGTCGACCAGCGAGTCGCGCGGGACGGACATCAAGAGGTTGGGGCCGTCGCCGGTGTGCAGCAGCATGATCGTGTCGGTGCGCTGGCCGGCGGCGTTGCCGGTGCCGAGCTCCTTGCGCTGCTCCTTCGACAGGCCCGCGCGGGAGTCGCTGCCGACCAGCAGGTACGTCGTGCCGGGCTGGTCGGCCGGGCGGTCGCCGGACGGCTCGTAGTCGACCTGGTCGACCTTGTTCCAGGCCCACAGCGGCACGATCACCAGGTAGGCGACCCAGGCCAGCAGCAGCGCCAGCACGATCCGCAGCCAGAACGCCGGTCCACGGCGCCGCCGCGGGCGCCGGCCCGCGGGGCCGGTCGGACCCGTCGGACTCGTGGGGCCGGTCGGCGGCGGCGACGTGCGGCCCGGCTGCGGCGT
>NZ_DASWVI010000467.1:0-18006 GCF_036401255.1 Nocardioides sp.
CCGGTCGCGTCGATGACCAGTCCCGTGCCGGCGGCCTCGCCGTCGACGAGGGTGGTGTCGATGAGCACGACCCCGCGGGACTGCTTCTCGCTCGCAGCGGTGGCCGTCGCCGCGTCGTTGCCGGTGCCGGTGCCGGTGCCGGTGCTGGGACCGGGCTGGCCCCAGGCCGGCGACTGCAGGTCCTCGAGGTCGGTGCCGGAGGCACTGGTCGTCTGCTGGGCGACGGTGTCGGTGCCGTCGTCGCGCAGCGTCGCCCAGGTCACGGGGACCGCGACCGAGGCGGCGAGCACGCCGCCGGCGATCGCGCCGGCCAGCGGGCCGCGCCAGGTCCGGTGGCCAGGACGCCTCGCGCTGGCGTCGGAGGTGGGGCGGTCGGGGGTGTGGGTGGTCTCGGGGTCCATGTCCTCAGTTGACGCCGGTGACCTGGATCGGGCGTCGGTGCCGCCTGTGGGCTTCCTGTGGGTGTCAGCCGGCGGGGAGACGCACCGTGAACGTCGTCCCCGCACCGAGCCGGGAGCGGACCCGGACCTCGCCGTGGTGGCGCTCGACGATCGTGGCGACGATGGCCAGGCCGAGGCCGGTGCCGGGCTCGCGCATCGCGTCGGGGTTCGTGGTGCGGAAGAACGGCCGGAACAGCCCGACCTGGTCCTCCTCGGAGATGCCGAGCCCGTCGTCGGAGACCCGGATCTCCGCGGCCGGCCCGCGTCGTTCGAGCGTGATCGTGACGGTGCCGCCGGCCGGGGTGTACTTGACGGCGTTGCTGACCAGGTTGCCGACGAGGCGGTCGAGCTCGGCGGGGTCGCCGGGGACCACGACCGGGGCGTCGGCATGCTCGAAGCGGACGTCGATGGTCTTGGCGGCCGCGGTCGAGCCGACGAGGTCGAGGACACCGGTGGCGATGGTCCGCAGGTCGACCGGCACCCGCACCAGCGGATGCTGAGGGTCGCTGACCCGGGCGAGCAGCAGCAGGTCCTCGACGACCTTGGTCATCCGCACCGTGCCGCGCGTCATCGCGGCCTGGTAGGGCCGGGCCGCCTCGTCGAGGTCGAGGTCGCCGAGGAGCTCGAGGTTGCCGGAGATGACCGTGAGCGGAGTGCGCAGCTCGTGGGACAGCGTCGCGATCAGCTGCGTGCGATAGGCGTCGAGCTGCTGGAGCTCGTGGACCAGTCGGCGCTCCCGCTCGAGCGCACGGACGGTCATCAGCGCGGCGCCGAGGTCGTAGCCGATCTGCAGCGCGGAGCCGATCTCCACCGAGGACCACGGCGGGTCCTGGCCACGGCGGGAGAGCACGAGGAACCCGAGGCACTCGGCGCCCGCCCCGAGCGGCACCGCGAGCGCCGAGGCGAGGCCGAGCCCCGCGATCTGGCGTCGGGCCTCGTCGAGCAGCGGCTGCGCCTCCGCGCCGGTCAGGGTCGGCTCGACCCCGTCGGCGATCACCAGGACCTGCTGGGTCTCCCACAGCCTCGGGGCGAGCTCGTGGGCGAGGTCGACCATCCGGTCGGAGAGGTCGACCGGATGTCCCTCGCGGGACCGCGCGTGCCCGATGCCGGCACCGTCCGCCTCGTCGTCGAAGACCTGGATCCAGGAGCCGGCGGCCCGGAACCCCTCGACCAGCGGCACGTGGGTCTGGTCGAGCACCGCCTGCACTGACCCCTGGTCGGGCGACGACGCCGAGCGGATCAACCGGCGGGCCGCCTCGGAGTGGGCGACCTGCTGGACGAGCTGCTCGCGCTCGAATGCCGTCACGACGGCCCGCTCGGCCTGGGCGGCGTACCGCTCCAGCAGCCGGCGCTGGGCGGGATCGGGGCGGCGGCCGGAGACCGGCCGGTCCACCGACATCGCGCCGATCAGGCGGCCGTCGTCGTCGCGCAGCAGCCCGACGAGCACGTCCATCGGGTGCCAGGCGTCGAGTACGTCGGCGCGCTCCTCGGCCACGACCAGCCAGTGCCCCTCGAGCGCGGACGCGTCGTAGTCCTCGGCGGCCAGGAAGCGGAACCGGCCCCAGGCCTCCGCCTGCGCGAGCACCGGGTCCAGCACCGACACGGGGTCGCTCGCGGAGAGGTACTCGCGGAACTCCTCCGGACCCGTGTAGGCCACGGTGACCAGCTGGTCGTCGAGCACGACCGACAAGGTGGCGAGCTCGAAGCCGATCATCTCGGCGACGGACTCGACCATCAGCTGCAGGACCGCGCGAGCGGCGGAGTCGGACCAGCCGGCGCCCGCGTCCCGCGGCGGCTGCGCCGCGTCGCCCTCTGCCACCGTGCCCGCCCTCCCAGCGTCGTCGTGTGCCGGCCTCCCACCGGCCCCACGAGTATGGCGGTCCGGACGCGGTCCGTCAGTCGGGGATGGCGGCGGGCCGGCCGGTGCGCAGCAGCGTGGCGATGTAGATGACGATCGGCGTCGTACCCGCGTTGCGGGCGTGGTGGACCTCGCCCTGCTCCTCGATCAGCCACCGGCCGGGGCGGACCTTGACGGTCTCGCCGGCGTCGATCGTGCGGACCAGGGTGGCGTCGTCGCCGGGGCCCGTCATCAGCTTGGCCTGACCGGACTCGACCGTGTAGGTCAGCGTCCCCTCGGCGACGTACCCGAGCTGCGCGCCCGGGTGGTGGTGGGAGCCGAGCTTGGCGCCCGGCATGACCACGACCTTGCTGAGGCCCAGGGTGCGGTGCGGCGCACCGGGCGGCGCGGCGACCTCGGCGAGCGGCTCGCGGGTGACGACCACGGGGGCCGCGCGGTCGGCGCCGTCGGCAGCGGTGGCGGAGACGGCGATGCCGGCGCCGAAGCCGGAGCAGACCAGCGCGAGCCCGCCGAACGGGAGGAGGAGACGCTTCATGTCCACGGTCATGCTCGGGAGGGTAGGGAGCGCCCGCCGTACGCCGCAGCCGATCGGGCGAACCCGGGCCCACCCCGAGACCCGCCAGGGTCAGGTCCGGGGTCACCCCCGATGTGCGGGGTCGGCGGGTCGCCGCAGGGTGGACCCCATGATCCGCGCCCACGCACTCACCAAGCGCTTCGCCGCCCCGCAGGGGCAGAGCCGGGTGGCCGTCGACGGCATCGACTTCGTCGTCGAGCCCGGCCGGGTCACCGGCTTCCTCGGTCCCAACGGCGCCGGCAAGTCCACGACGATGCGGATGATCCTGGGCCTCGACGCGCCGACCTCCGGGACCGTCAGCGTCAACGGGCACCGGTACGCCGCCGCCCCGGCGCCGCTCCGCGAGATCGGCGCCCTCCTCGACGCGCACGCCATCCACCCCGGGAGGTCGGCACGCGACCACCTGAGGTGGATGGCGGCGTCCAACGGCATCCCCACCACTCGGGTCGGCGAGGTGCTCGAGCTGGTCGGCCTGGAGTCGGTGGCCGGCCAGCGGGCCGGGCGGTACTCGCTCGGCATGGGCCAGCGGCTCGGCATCGCCGCCGCGATGCTCGGCGACCCGCCGGTCGTGGTCCTCGACGAGCCGGTCAACGGCCTCGACCCCGAGGGCATCCGCTGGGTGCGCACGTTCGCCCGGCAGCTCGCCGACGAGGGCCGGACCGTGTTCATCTCCAGCCACCTGATGTCGGAGATGGCGCTGATGGCCGACCACCTCCTGGTGATCGGCCGCGGGCGGATCCTTGCCGACTGCTCGATGAACGAGTTCATGGCCGACCACGCTGCGTCGTACGTGCGCGTCAAGGCGCCGGCGCTCGGCGACGTCGCCCACCTGCTCACCGGCCGGGGGCTCGACGTCACCCGCGTCGACGACGAGCTGCGCGTGGTCGGGCTCGACGCGGCGGCCATCGGCGAGCTCGCGTTCCGGCGCGGCCTGATGCTGCACGAGCTGACGCTGGTGCGCTCCTCGCTCGAGGACGCGTTCATGGCGCTGACCGCCGACAGCGTGGAGTACCACGCCACGGGCGCGCCGAAGGGGGCCCTGCGATGACCGCGACGATGACCGAGGGCGGCACGCTCGTCGTGAGCCCCGACGTGGGCGGCCCGGGCTTCGGGGCGGTGCTGCGCGCGGAGTGGCTCAAGCTGCGGACCGTCCGGTCGACCTGGTGGACGCTGGTCGCGACGTTCGTGCTCGGCGCCGGACTGACCGTGCTGCTGTGCTGGGGCAATGCCGACTGGCTGGCCTCCCCGGAGGCCGACGAGTCGCCGGGCTCGTTCATCACCTGGGGGATGATGATCGCGCAGATCACCGCGGTCGTGCTGGGCGCGCTCGTGGTCACCACCGAGTACGGCACCGGGATGATCCGCTCCACGTTCGCCGCCGTACCGGCCCGGGGCCGGGTCCTGGCCGCGAAGTCCCTCCTGCTGGTCACGGTGCTGTTCGTCGTGGGCACCGCGACCGCGTTGGTCGGGTACGCCGGCGGCAACTACTTCCTCGACCGCGAGGGCATCGGGATGGCGCTCGAGGGCGGCGTGCTGCGCTCGATGTACGGCTCGGGCCTGTACCTGGCCGGCATCGGGTTGTTCACCGTCGCCGTCGGGTTCCTGCTCCGGCACACCGCCGGCACGATCTCGGTCGTCCTCGCCCTGATGCTGATCCTCGGCAACATGGTCAACCTGGTGCCCGGCACGTTCGGCGAGTGGCTGACCAAGCTGATGCCCGGCAACGCGGGCTCGGTGATCTCGACCCCGGTGCCGTTCAACCCCGACCTGCTCGGCCCCTGGACCGGCCTCGCGGTGTTCGCCGCCGAGACCGCCCTGCTGCTGGCCGCGGCGTACGTCATGCTGCGGCGGCGCGACGCGTAGGGGCGGAGGCGGCCGACGAATCTCGCGGCCGACCGACGTGGCGCTGTCCGCGCCGGCGAATAGGGTCGCGGTGTGACCCTGCAGATCCACCGAGCCGCGCGCACCGACGTGCTCGCGGACGCGCTCGGTGACCTGCTGAGCACGCCGCTGGACGACTCATTCGCCCAGGAGGTCGTGGTCGTGCCGGCCAAGGGTGTGGAGCGCTGGCTGACCCAGCGGCTCAGCCACCGGCTCGGCACCGGACCGCGGGGCGGCGACGGGGTGTGCGCGGGCGTGCGGTTCCTCAACCCGCGGTCGCTGGTGTCGCTCCTGCTGGGTCGCGAGCGCGACGACCCGTGGGACCCCGAGCGGCTGGTGTGGCCGCTGCTCGCGACGATCGACGAGAGCCTGGACGACCCGGTCTTCGCGACGCTCGCGCGCCACCTCGGCCACGACCAGGACGGCGCCGACGGCGAGCTGCGCCGCAGCCGGCGCTACTCCGTCGCGCTGCGGCTGGCGCACCTGTTCGCGTCGTACGCCGTGCAGCGCCCCGCGCTGGTCACCGCCTGGCGCGAGGGGAACGACGCCGACCTCCCTCCCGATCTGGCCTGGCAGCCCGAGCTGTGGCGCCGGCTGGTCGCCCAGGTCGGCGCCCCGCCGCCCGACGTCCGGCACGCCGAGACCTGCGCGGCGCTGCAGGAGGGTGGGCGGGACCTGCCGCTGCCCGACCGGCTCTCGCTGTTCGGCCACACCCGCCTCCCGGTCACCGAGGTCGCGCTGCTCCGGGCGCTGGGTCAGCACCGCGACGTGCACCTGTTCCTGCCCCAGCCCTCGCCGGCGCTCTGGGACGACCTCGCCGGGCTCGGCGGCGTCGTCGCGCGCGAGGCCGACGACTCCGTCGAGCGGGTGGCGCACCCGCTGCTGGCCTCGCTCGGCCGCGACGCCCGCGAGCTGCGGCGGCTGCTCGACGGTGTCCCCTCGACGCTGGTGCCCGTGCCCGACGGCCCCGCCGACACCCTGCTCGCGTGGCTCCAGCACGACCTGCGCGCCAACCGCGCGCCGTCCCACGACGAGCGCGCGACCCGGCGGCTCGACCCCGAGGACCACAGCCTCCAGGTGCACGCCTGCCACGGTCCGGCCCGCCAGGTCGACGTGCTGCGTGAGGTGCTGGTCGGGCTGCTCGAGGACGACCCGACCCTCGAGCCGCGCGACGTGCTCGTCATGTGCCCCGACATCGAGACCTACGCGCCGCTGATCTCGGCGGGCTTCGGCCTCGCGACGACCGAGGGCCACCCCGCCCACCGGTTGCGCGTCAAGCTCGCCGATCGGGCGCTCACCAGCACCAACCCGCTGCTCGCCGTCGCGAGCGACCTCCTCGAGCTCGCGGGGGGCCGGGTGACGGCGTCCGAGGTGCTCGACCTGGCGGGGTCCGAGCCGGTGCGGCGCCGGTTCGGGTTCACCGACGACGAGCTCGACCGGATCTCGCGCTGGGTGGCGCGGGCCGGCGTGCGGTGGGGCCTCGACGAACAGTCGCGCACGGCGTTCCGGATGGAGCGGTTCCCGCACAACACCTGGCGCACCGGCCTCGACCGGATCCTGCTCGGGGTCGCGATGAGCGGCGACGACCACCACCATCTCGGCCGGGGCCTGCCACTCGACGACGTCGCGAGCTCCGAGATCGACCTCGCCGGCCGGCTCGCCGAGCTCGTCGCGCGCGTCGACCACACGCTCGCGGCGCTGGCCGCGGCCAGCACGGTCGCCGACTGGACCACCGGGCTGCGCGACGGCGTCCGCTCCCTGGTCGACGTGCCGGCCGACGACGCCTGGCAGGTGCCGCAGTTCGAGCGCGAGCTGGCCCGCGCCGCCGCGTCCTCCCACGAGGGCGGCCTCGAGCTGCGGCTCTCCGACGTGCGCGCGATGCTCGCGTCGCGGCTGGCCGGCCGGCCCACCCGCGCCAACTTCCGCACCGGCAGCCTGACGGTCGCCACCATGGTGCCGATGCGCTCGGTGCCCCACCGGGTCGTCTGCCTGGTCGGTCTCGACGACGGGGTGTTCCCGCGCGCCGGCGCCGTCGACGGCGACGACGTGCTCGCCCGGCGCCCGCTCACCGGCGAACGCGACGTGCGCAGCGAGGACCGGCAGCTGCTCCTCGACGCGGTGCTCGCCGCGACCGAGCACCTCGTGATCACCTACTCCGGGGCCGACGAGCAGTCCGGAGCGAGCCGGCCGCCCGCCGTACCCCTCGGCGAGATCCTCGACGCCGCCGACCGCACTACCGCGGAGCCGGTGCGCGAGCGGATCCTCACCCGCCACCCGCTCCAGCCCTACGACGCGCGCAACTTCGCCCGCGAGCGCCCGTTCAGCTTCGACACCGCCGCGCTCGCGGGCGCACGCTCGGCGTGGGGCGTACGCCGCGAGCCGCCCCCGCTGCTCGACGGACCGCTGCCGCCGCGGCCTCGCGAGGACGTCTCGCTGCAGGACCTGCGCGACTTCCTGGCCCATCCCGTGCGGGCCTTCCTCCGCGGGCGGCTGGACGTGGCGGCGCCGTTCGAGCCCGACGACCTCGCCGACGCGATCCCGGTGTCGCTCGACAGCCTGGAGAAGTGGCAGATCGGCGACCGGCTGCTGCGCGAGCTCCTCGCGGGGCAGGACCCGGTCGCGGTGATGACCGCCGAGCAGCTCGCCGGCACGCTGCCGCCCGGTGGTCTCGGCACCCGCGCCCTGCACGAGGTCGCCGAGGAGTGCCAGCGGCTGTGGTCACGCACGGCCGACGTCCGCGAGGGCGAGCGCCGCTCGGTCGACGTCGACGTCGACCTCGGTGACGGGCGCCGGCTCACCGGCACCGTCCCCGGCGTCTACGGCAGCCGGGTGGTCAGCCTCGGCTACTCCCGGCTCAACGCCCGGCAGCGGCTGCACGCGTGGGTCGACCTGCTCGCGCTGTCGGCGACCTACCCCGACCAGCACTGGACCGCGCACGCGATCGGCAAGGACCGCGCCGGCCCCAAGCGCGCGCTGAGCGGGCCGCTGGACCACCGGGCCGTCGACTGGCTGCGTGACCTGGTCGAGCTCCGCGACCGCGGGCTGGGTGCCCCGCTGCCGGTGCCGGTGAAGACCGGGCTGGCGTGGGCGGAGGCCTACGCGCGTGAGCTGATGGGCCAGGACCACCCGCCGGTCGAGGCGGCGCGGCGCGAGTGGGAGACCGACCCGCACAACGCCTTCGGCATCACCGGCGAGGACGCGGATCCCTACCACCAGCGGGTGTTCGGGGTCGACGCGCCGGTCGAGGCCCTCGTCGCCGCGGGGCTGGGCGAGCAGGCATGGGCGATCTGGGAGCCGCTGCTGTCCGGTGCCGAGCGGGTGGGCCCGCTGTGAGCACCATGCGTCCCTTCGCGATCACCGACCCGCTGCCCACCGGCACCGTCCTCCTCGAGGCGAGCGCCGGCACCGGCAAAACCTGGACGATCGGCGCGCTCGTCACGCGGTACGTCGCCGAGGGGGTCGCCCGGCTCGAGCAGATGCTCGTCGTGACGTTCGGCCGCGCCGCCAGCCAGGAGCTGCGCGAGCGGGTGCGCGCCCAGCTGGTCGAGGCCGAGCGGGTGCTGAGCGATGACCCGGAGGCTGGTGGCGTCGGCGACTCCGACCTGGTCGCGTTGCTTCGCTCGTGGGGCCCCGAGGACCGGCGTCGCGGTCACCGGCGGGTCACCGAGGCGCTCGCGGGGTTCGACGCCGCGACCATCGCGACCACCCACCAGTTCTGCTCGATGGTGCTCGACTCCCTCGGCGTGGCCGGCGACACCGACGCGCGGGCGCGGCTGGTCGAGGACCTCGACGACCTCGTGAAGGAGACCGTCGACGACCTCTACCTGCGGGCGTTCGCGGACGCCGAGCCCGCGTTCACCCACGACGAGGCGCTGGCGATCGCCCGGGCCGCGGTCGGCGATCCCCAGGCCCGGCTCGAGCCCGCGGCCGAGGACCGGTCGACGACGCCCGGGCGCAAGGTCAGCTTCGCCCGCACCGTCCGCGACGAGCTCGACCGGCGCAAGCGCCGGCTCGGGATCCTCTCCTACGACGACCTGCTCTCCCAGCTCGCCGATGCCCTCGACCGACCCGACAGCCCCGCAGCGCAACGGATGCGGGCGCGCTGGCAGATCGTGCTCGTCGACGAGTTCCAAGACACCGACCCCGTGCAGTGGGACGTGCTCGACCGCGCCTTCACCGGCCACGCCACGATGGTGCTGATCGGCGACCCCAAGCAGGCGATCTACGCCTTCCGCGGCGGCGACGTCACCACCTATCTCCGCGCCGCCGAGACGGCCCGGGTCCGGCAGACGCTCGCGGTCAACCGCCGCAGCGACGCGCCGCTCCTCGACTCGCTGCAGGCCCTGCTCGCGGGCGCCGCGCTCGGCGACGAACGCATCGTCGTGCACGACGTCACCGCCCACCACGCCGAGTCGCGACTCCAGGGGGCTCCGGTGGCCCACCCGTTCCGGCTGCGCGTGGTGCGGCGCGACACGTTCGGGCGCCGCGGCGGCAGCACGCTGACGGTCGGCCAGGTGCGACCGCACGTCGCGCGGGACCTCGCGCTCGACGTACGCCGGCTCCTCGCCTCGGGCGCCACCTGGTGCGGCGAGTCGATCCGGCCCCGCGACGTCGCGGTGATCAGCTATCGCCACGCCGACCTCGCGTCCGTGCGCGAGGCGCTGCTCGACGTCGGGGTGCCCGCGGTCATCGCCGGTGGCGGCAGCGTGTTCGCCACCCCCGCCGCGGTCGAGTGGCTCACGCTGCTGGAGGCGCTCGAGCAGCCGCACCGCAGCACCCGCGTGCGCTCCGCGGCGCTGACCTGCTTCTTCGGCCACACCGCCGCCGAGCTCGACGCCGGGGGCGACGACCTGACCGACGAGGTCGCCGACACCCTGCGCGGCTGGGTGGAGCTGTTCGCCACCCGCGGCCTCGCGGCGGTGCTCGAGGCGGCCAACGTGGCCGGCCTGCCCGAGCGGGTGCTGGCCGAGGTCGGCGGCGACCGCCGGCTCACCGACCTGCGCCACATCGGTGAGGCGCTGCACGAGGTCACGCTGACCGAGCGCCACGGGCTGCCGTCCCTGCTCACCTGGCTGCGTGAGCAGGTCACCGAGGGCCGCGCCGGCCGCGGCGTCGAGCGCACCCGGCGGCTCGACTCCGACGCGGCCGCGGTCCAGCTCGTGACGATCCACGCCAGCAAGGGCCTCGAGTACCCCGTGGTCTACGTGCCCGCCCTCGCCGACCGGTTCGTCCCCAAGCCGACCCGGCCGCTGTTCCACGACGACGACGGCACCCGCTGCCTCGACGTCGGCGGCTCGCGCACCGGCGGCAGCTGGACCGACCACTGCCGGCGGTGGGCCGACGAGGAGGCCGGGGAGTGGCTGCGGCTGCTCTACGTCGCGACCACGCGCGCCAAGTCGCAGGTGGTCGCCTGGTGGGCGCCCACCAAGAACGCCGTCGCCTCACCCCTGCACCGGCTGCTGATGCGCGACCCCGACGACGCCTCCTCGGACGTGCCGGAGTCGCCTGCCGTTCCCGACGACGACGCCGTCATCACGCTGTTCTCCCGCTGGCGCGACCGCGGTGGCCCGGCGCCCGAGGCCGCGATCCACGCCGACCCGGGCGCGGACCCGCCCCTGCCGGACGTGCCCGACCTGGCGGCGCGGTCGTTCACCCGCGCCATCGACACCGAGTGGCGGCGTGCGTCGTACTCCTCGCTCAGCAAGGTCGAGGCCGTGGTGCCCGCCGGAGTCGTCGGTGCGGTCGCGAGCGAGCCGGAGGTCAGCGCCAAGGAGGACGAGGCGCTCACTCCGGAGTCCGTGCCGGTGGCGTCGCCGGTCGCTGGTGACGTGCCGTCGCCGATGGCGGGGCTGCCGGTCGGTGCGACGTTCGGCTCGCTGGTGCACGCGGTGCTCGAGCACACCGACCCCGACGCGCCCGACCTGCGGGCCGAGCTGCTCGGCCACATCGACGAGCAGCTCGGCTGGTGGCCGGTGGCGCTCGACCGCGACGAGCTCGCCGACGCGCTGGTCGCGGTCTGCGACTCGCCGCTCGGCCCGCTCGCCGACGGCACCACGCTGCGCCAGGTCGGGCTCGGCGACCGCTTGCGCGAGATGGACTTCGAGCTGCCGTTGGGCGACGGACTGCTCGGCGACCTCGGACCGCTGCTCGAGCGGCACCTGCCGCCCGACGACCCCGTGCGGGCCTATGCCACCCAGCTCCACGGCCCGCTGGGCCAGCAGACCCTGCGCGGCTACCTCACCGGCTCGGTCGACGTGGTCCTGCGACTGCGCTCGGAGCAGGGGCCCCGCTACCTCGTCGTCGACTACAAGACCAACTGGTTGGGGCCGGCCGAGGAGCCGCTGACCGCCCACAGCTACGCACCGGACGCGCTCGACGCCGCGATGGGCCACTCCGACTATCCCCTGCAGGCGCTGCTGTACGCCGCGGTCCTGCACCGGTTCCTGCGCTGGCGCCAGCCCGGCTACGACCCGGACCGCCATCTCGGCGGGGTGCTGTACCTCTACCTGCGCGGCATGTGCGGACCCGAGACACCGCTGGTCGACGGCTCGCCCTGCGGCGTCTTCTCCTGGCGGCCGCCGGTCGCGCTGGTCGAGGAGCTCTCCGACCTGCTGGACCGAGGACCGAGATGAGCGAGCTGTTCGAGCCCGTCGACGAGCACGACTGGAGGATCGCGACCGGTGCGAGCGGTCTGCTCGCCACGTTCAACGAGGCCGGTCTGCTGACCTCGTCCGACGTGCACGTCGCGACCCGGATCGGCGTGCTCGGCGGCGAGTCCGACGAGCGGATGCTGCTGGCGGTCGCGCTCACCGTGCGCGCCGTGCGCCGGGGGTCGGTCTGCCTCGACCTCGCGAGCGTCGCCGCCACCGCTCCCGAGCTGCCCTGGCCCGAGGAGTGGCCGGTCGCGGACTCCCCGCTCGTGCACGCCGGCGTGGTGCGACACGAGCACGGCCTGCTCTACCTCGACCGCTACCACCGGCTCGAGCGCCAGGTCCACGACGACCTCGCCGCCCGGCTGTCGCTCGCGCCGCCGGGCGTCGACGAGCAGCGGCTCGAGGCGGCGCTGGCGCGGCTCGGCAGCGGGCACTTCAGCCCCGAGCAGCGCGACGCCGTCGTCGGGGCCGTCCGGCGGCGTACGACGATCCTCACCGGAGGCCCCGGCACCGGCAAGACGACCACGGTCGCCCGGCTGCTGACCCTGCTCGCGGACCAGGCCGGGGGCGCGCTCTCGATCGCGCTGGCGGCGCCGACCGGCAAGGCCGCGACCCGGCTGCAGGAGGCGGTCACGACCGAGCTCGCCGCCGTCGCGACGACCTGGCCCGAGGCGCCGGGGCTGGTCGGGCGGCTCGACGGCCTGACCCTGCACCGGCTGCTGGGCTGGCGCCCCGACAACGCGACCCGGTTCCGCCACGACCGGGCCAACCGGCTGAAGTACGACGTGGTCGTGGTCGACGAGTCGTCGATGGTCGAGCTGACGATGATGGGCCGGCTGCTCGAGGCGCTGCGCCCGGACTCCCGGCTGGTGCTGGTCGGCGACCCGCAGCAGCTCACCTCGGTGGGTGCGGGGGCCGTGCTCAGCGACCTCGTGGCCGGCTACGACGGCCGCCCCGACTCGCCCGTCGCCCAGCTCAGCACGAACTTCCGCTCCGAGGAGGACATCAAGTCGCTGGCCGCCGCGCTGCGCTCGGGCGATCCCGACGAGGTCGTGCGCGTGCTGCGCACGCCGTCGGACCAGGTGTCGTGGGTGGCGACCTCCGACGAGACCGAGGTCGAGGCGGCGCTGCGCCCCGACTCGCTCGCGGCGGCCCGGGCGGTCTGGACGGCGGCGCGTGCCGAGGACCCGGCCGCGGCGCTCGCCGAGCTCGACCGCTACCGGCTGCTGTGCGCGCACCGCGAGGGCCCCTACGGCGTACGCCGCTGGAACCACCTCGTCGAGCGCTGGCTCGCCGAGGACCCGGAGGTGGACCTCTACGCGGAGTGGTACGTCGGACGGCCCCTGCTGGTGACCAGCAACGACTATGCGCTGGACGTCTACAACGGCGAGAGCGGCGTCGTGGTCCGCCAGGGCCAGCGGCGACGGGTGTTCGTGGGGGGCTCGGAGCGGCTCAAGGAGTTCGCGCCCGGCCGGCTCGACACCGTCGAGACCATGCACGCGATGACCATCCACAAGAGCCAGGGCAGTCAGGCCGACCGGGTCAGCGTGCTGTTGCCCGACGAGGGGTCGCGGCTGCTCACGCGCGAGCTGTTCTACACCGCGGTCACCCGCGCCCGACACCACGTGCGGGTGGTCGGGTCCGAGGCCGCCGTACGCGCCGCCGTCGCGACCCGCGCGCAGCGCGCCACCGGGCTGCCCCGGCGTCTGGCGGAGGGCTGAGGAAGGGGCCGGCGGCGGGTCTGGCGGAGCATCTCGCGGAGCGTTGAGGAAACGCGCCCGCAACCTCGGGCGGCTAGGGTCGGGGTCGGATTGGAGTTGAGATGCCCTACCTGCTGCGCGTGGAGCTGCCCGATGTCCCGGGATCGCTGGGTCGGCTCGCGAGCGCCATCGGTGAGGCCGGTGGCGACATCCAGGCCATCGAGATCGTCGAGAAGCACCACGGTGGCACGGCCGTCGACGACGTGTTCCTCGAGATGGAGCCGGGCTCGATGCCCGACTCGGTCGTCTCGACGCTCAACACGCTCGCGGGCGTCCGGGTGCTGTGGATCGGTCGGTACGCCGCGGCCGGCAACCTGTTCCTCGACCTCGAGGCCGTCGAGGAGCTGACCGACGACCCCGAGAGCGCCCTCGACCGGCTGATCGACCGGCTCCCCGTGGTGTTCCGCGCCGACTGGGGTGCCCGGGTGAGCAGGGCCGACGGCGTCGTCTACGCCACCGGCGCCGCCCCGCAGGACCTGACCTGGCAGCCGATCGAGCGGGCCGCGGCCCTCGAGTCCGCGGACGAGAACAACATCTTCTGCGGGGCCCGGCTGAACAAGTCCGAGATCGTGGTCATCGGCCGCCGCGGCGGCCCGGAGTTCCTCGACTCCGAGATCGCCCGACTCGGGCACCTGGCCGGCCTCGCGATGTCGATCTCCCGGGCCGCCCGCGCCGACCGCTGAGCCCGCCACCTGAGCCGTCCCCGACAGCTGTAACGCCGTGTTACCCCGACCTCCCGGGGTGTTGCAGCACGGGGGAGGAGTGGGTAAACGGGCGTTACAGCGAGCGGCCGCGGCGGCCTACGGCACGGAGCGGATCCGGGTGACGAACACCGACCCGAGGATCGCGACCAGGAACGACACGGCGTACAGCACGCCGTAGCCCACGGAGAACCGGTCGCCGTCGGTCTCGGTGACGCCGCCGGCGGCCTCGACGACGAGCAGGATGAGGGCGGCGATGAACGGCGCGAACACCTGGGGCAGGGCGTTGGCGATGTTGATGACCCCGAGGTCCTTGGCCCGGTCCGCGGCGCCGGGCAGCACCTGGGTGATCAGCGCGAAGTCGACCGAGGTGTAGATGCCGTAGCCGACGCCCAGCAGCACCGCGGCCGCCAGCGCCGCCGGCCAGCTCTGGCCGACGGCGAGCAGCAGCGACGCCATCGCGCCGACCACGCCCGACCAGATCACGAACACCTTCCGCTTGCCGCTGCGGTCGCTCCAGGCGCCGAACACGACGGTGGTCGCGATGATCACCGCCGCGTAGATCGCGGTCAGCACGAACACCCGGTCGTCGGCCTCGTCCTTGTCGACACCGATCACGTCCTGGAGGTAGTACAGGAGGTAGAGCAGCGCCAGTGCGTTGCCGAGGTTGACCAGGAACCGCGTGATCCACGCCCACGCGAAGTCGGGGTGCTCGCGCGGCGAGACCCAGAACGACCGGACGAACGCGCGCCGGTCGAAGGGTGCCGGCCGCTCGTCGGCGGCGAGCGGGACGTCGCGGGAGTCGAAGCAGTACGGCAGCGCCAGCAGCACCAGTGCGGCCGCGGTGACGGCGTACCCGGCCGCGATGCTGCCGGTCGCCGACGCGATGCCGGTGCCGCCGACGACCCCGACGGTCTGGGCGATCGCGAGGATGCCGCCCACGCGGCCCCGCTCGCCGACCGGCACCTGGTCGGGGACGGTAGCCGTGACCGCGGCGAGCATCGCGTTGAGCGTGGCCTGCGCCCCGCACCAGCCGAGCGCCATCACCACGACGTTGTCGGCCACCGCGAGCAGCAGCAGCGACAAGGCGCCGCCGACCGCGCCGCCGGCCACCCAGGGGAGCCGGCGGCCGGCCCGGAGCGTGGTGCGGTCGGAGAACGCCCCGAAGACCGGGTTGCACACCACGGACACGAACGCGCCGAGGCCGAGCACGACCGCCAGGACCGTCTTCTTGTCGTCTCCCGCGATCTCCTCGGCCTGCTGGGCGAGAAGCACCTGGATCGGCCCGAAGAAGCCCGCCCACAGCCCGATGCTGGCCAGCGTGATCGCGCCGATCCAGCGGCCCGGCGGGTTCGTGGTCGGCTCGGCCAGCGCCGAGCGCGACGCCGGGCTGGTCGCGGTCACCTGCGCATCGTGGCGCACCTCTCCCGTCGAGACACCAGGAATGGTCGGGAAAGGGGCGGCCCGCCAGCCACTTCTGGTGTCTCGACGACCCCAGAGGACGGGTCAGGAGCAGCCGACCCCCGTGACATCGGCGTCGGCGACCGGGCCGTGGGGCGTGTGCACGGCGTACGCCGAGCAGTAGTAGAAGCTCAGCAGCTCGTCGCGGCGCAGCCGCACCGGGGACCACCGGCCGTCGCCGACGGGCTCGAGGTAGCGGAAGGAGTCGGCGAGCAGCGCACGGGTGTTGTCGCGGTGCTTGAGGTAGCGGTCCAGCCAGCGCTGCACGTAGACGCTGGTGAGGTCCTGGCCGTAGCGGCTGGCCGGCAGCACGAGCGGGATGTCGGTGTACTCCAGGTGCGTGGAGGCACGGGGTACGACGAGCATCGCGTCCACCCCGGCGGCGCGCCAGGCGTCGTACCCGGTCGCGCGCTCGCGCCCCGGGTCCGGGCCGTCCGGGCTGGGCTGCGGGTTCAGCGAGCTGCCGCCGCTGAGCCACCACGGCGAGACCGTGAAGCCGTACTCCGACTGCACCGCCAGCGCCGGCACCACCGGCCGGTTGCCGGAGCCGTCGAGCGGCCCCGAGGACGACGGTCCGGCGAGCTTGTCGAGCGCCACGACAGCGGCGACCCGGCGGTCGGTGCCCTGCACCTTCGACACCGCCGCCGCGCCCATCGAGTGGCCGATGATCGCGATCCGCGTGGTCCGCCCGGGCGTCGCCGGGCGCGGGTCGGGGGACAGGTCGAGGCTGCGCAGGAACGGGTTGGCCCGCGAGGTGAAGAAGTCGAGCGCGTCCTCGGTGCCGACCACGAAGTTGGCCAGCTGCTGCGACGGGACACCCGGGCATCCGGACAGCTCGCCGCCCTCGGGTGCCGCCGACGGGTCGCAGAACGGCAGGCCGTCGACGGGCACCGGCGGGTCCTGGTGGGGCAGCGTCTCGCTGGTGCCCTGGCCCTGCACGTCGTAGGTCAGCACGACGTAGCCGCGCTCGGCGAGGTCCTGGGCCAGCCACTCGTACATGCCCTCGGACCCCTGCACCGAGCCCTCGGTGATGACCACGCCGGGGAACGGGCCGCGCAGCCGCCGGCCGGTGTAGGGGTCGGTCGCGCCGCGCAGCGGCTTGTAGACGTGGCCGCGCAGCCGTGCGCCGTACCGGTTCTCGAACGTGACCGCGCGGGAGGCGCCGCGGGTGCCGGCCCAGCCCGCGCGCAGCGGGTTGCCGACGTTCCAGCCGGGGACGACGTTGCCCGGGGTCAGCGCCGGCCGGGTCGGCGAGGCGACCTGGGCGAGCAGCTGGTCGACACCGCGCTGCGTCGAGGCGGCGACCAGCGCGGGGAGGTACGCCGGGTTCTGCAGCTGGCCGCCCTCGCCGGCGATCCGCCCGTAGGCGTCGGCGATGTTCTGCGCGTCGCGCTGGGTGTACGCCGGGTCACCCGGCGTGGGCGCACCGACCGCGGGGGTCGCGAGGGCCGTGGCCACGGCAAGGGACAGGACGCCCGTGAGGAGTGCACGCATGTGCGCTCAACGAGCGTCGTGCCCCGCGGGTGACGTCAGTCGGTGCGCTCGAGGAGGAAGACCGGGATCTCGCGGTCGGTCTTCTGCTGGTACTCCGCGTACGGCGCGTACTGGGCGACCGCGCGCTCCCACCACTCGGCCCGCTCGGCGCCCTCCGCGACGCGCACGGAGTAGGTGTGCTTCTCGCTCCCGTCCTGGAGCTCGACCTCCGGGTGGGCCACGAAGTTGTGGTACCAGGTCGGGTGCTCCGGGGCGCCGCCCTTGGACGCGACCGCGGCGTACACGCCGTCCTTCTCCACGCGCATGACGGGGTTCTTGCGGAGCTTGCCGGACTTGGCGCCCTTCGAGGTGATGACCACGACGGGCCACTCCGGCTTGCCCATCAGCAGGTTGCCGCGCTGCCCGTTGGAGGACTCGAACTCCTCGACCTGGTCGCGGACCCACTGCTCCGGGCTGGGCTCGTACTCGCCTTCGAGAGTCATGTTCACCAGAAGACCACGGGCACCGGACGTATTCCAGGCCTACGATGGCGCCATGCAGCTCCTCCGTGACTGACGGTTCGTGACCGCTCCGATCCTGTCCCTGCCGTCCACGGAGTCCACTGATGTCCGGCACCACCCACGCCGGGAGCCGCCTGCTCGCCCGCCCCGCGGTCCTGCGCACGTTCGCGCTGGGCCTCGTCGGCCGGTTGGGGTACGGCGTGCTCCCGCTCTCGTTCCTGTTCACCGTCCGGCAGGCGACCGGCTCGTTCTCCGCGGCCAGCGGGGCGGTCGCGCTGTTCGGGCTGGGCGCCCTCGCCATGCCCCTGCAGGCGCGGGCCCTCGACCGCTGGGGCCAGCGGCGGGTGCTGCCGCTGGTGGCCGGCACCTGGGTCGCCGTGCTGGTCGCGGCGCTGACCATGTCGACGGCCGGCGTGTCCGCGCCCGCGGCCTGGGTCGCGATCGCCGTCCCGCTCGGCGTGTGCGCGCCCGCGCTGGGCCCGTCGATGCGAGCCCAGTGGCGGTGGTTCACCGAGGGCACCGACCTGCGGGCCCGGGCGTACTCCGTCGACACCGTCGCCGAGGAGATGCTCTATCTCGTGGGGCCGGCGATCGCAGGCGGACTGCTGGCCGTCGGCCCGGCGCGCAACGGCCTCGCGCTGGTCGCCGCCCTCGCCGTCGTCGGCACCCTCGGCCTCGTGGTCT
>NZ_DASWVI010000468.1:0-3538 GCF_036401255.1 Nocardioides sp.
CGCGAGCCGCAGCGCCTGGCCCAGCTCGTCGAGGACCCCGTCGACGAGCGCGACGTCGGGGTCGGGCGCGCTGGTCGCCGTGGGGGACCCGGCCGGCGACGGGTGATCGTCGTCGCACCCGGAGACCGCCACCAGGCCCGCGAGCGGCCCCGCGACGAGGGCGATGGCGCTGCGACGGGCGAGACGAGGACCGGCGGGCACGGCGACGACCCTACCGAGGCCCGCCAGCCGCTATCGTTGTCGACCAACAACAGCACAAGGAGGTCGCCCACTCGTGAGCAGTGCCAACCAGGACGCCACCCGGGACCAGATCGAGGCCGAGCTCGACGACCCCCTGCGCGCCCTGGGCCTCGACATCGAGGCCGTCGAGATCACCCCCGCCGGCAAGCGCCGGATCCTGCGCATCGCCGTCGACAAGGACGGCGGCGTCACGCTGGACGAGGTGGCCGACGCGACGCGGGAGGTCAACCGGGTGCTCGACGGGTCCGACGTGATGGGCGAGCAGCCCTACACCCTCGAGGTCACCTCGCGCGGGGTCGACCGGCCGCTGACGCTGCCCCGGCACTGGCGCCGCAACGCCGGCCGCCTGGTCAAGGTCACCTTCGCCGACGGGCGGGCCGCGACCGGCCGGATCCTCGAGAGCGACGAGCAGCAGGTGACCCTCGAGGTCAGCGGGACCCGACGGCAGGTCGCCTACGCCGAGGTCAAGAAGGCGCTGGTGCAGGTGGAGTTCAACCGGCCCAAGGACGAGCCGGCCGACGAGCCGAACAACGGTGCGTCGGACCGTGGAGACGACGAGGCGGGGGAGGCCTGATGGACATCGACATGAGCATCCTGCGGATGCTGGAGCGGGAGAAGGAGATCTCCTTCGACGTCCTCGTCGAGGCGATCGAGCAGGCCCTGCTGACGGCGTACCACCGGTCCCCGGGGGCGCAGGAGCACGCGCGGGTCGTCCTCGACCGCAAGAGCGGCCACGTGAGCGTGCTCGCGGCCGAGGTCGACGAGGAGGGCAACACCGTCGGGGAGTACGACGACACCCCGGCCGGGTTCGGCCGGATCGCCGCAACGACCGCGAAGCAGATCATGCTCCAGCGGCTGCGCGACGCCGAGGACGACGTGCGGTTCGGCGAGTTCTCCGGCAAGGAGGGCGACATCATCTCCGGGATCGTCCAACAGGGTCGCAACCCCGACGACGTGATGGTCGACCTCGGCAAGCTCGAGGCGCTGCTGCCGGTCGGCGAGCGGGTGCCGGGCGAGCGCTACGACCACGGCACCCGGATCAAGTGCCTGGTGGTGTCGGTCCGCAAGGGCATGCGCGGCCCGCAGATCACGCTCTCGCGCTCCCACCCCAACCTCGTCAAGAAGCTGTTCGCCCTCGAGGTCCCCGAGATCGCCGACGGGACCGTCGAGATCGCCGCGATCGCGCGCGAGGCCGGTCACCGCACGAAGATCGCGGTGCGCTCGACCATCCCCGGCGTCAACGCCAAGGGCGCCTGCATCGGCCCGATGGGCCAGCGGGTCCGCAACGTGATGTCGGAGCTGCACGGCGAGAAGATCGACATCGTCGACTGGTCGGAGGACCCTGCCGCGATGGTCGCCCACGCGCTCTCCCCGGCGCAGGTCACCTCGGTCGAGATCGTCGACGCCGCGGCCAAGTCGGCGCGCGTGGTCGTCCCCGACTTCCAGCTCTCGCTCGCGATCGGCAAGGAGGGCCAGAACGCCCGCCTCGCCGCCCGGCTCACCGGCTGGCGCATCGACATCAGGAGCGACGAGTCAGCCGAAGGCTGACGAGGAGCTCCTGATGTCGATAGGAGCCGAGTCGGCGCCAGTTTCCCTCCCGCGCGCAGCGCCGCGCCGGAAACTGGCGCCGACTCGGCGTCGCCGGACCGGAAACTGGCGCCGACTCGGCATCCAAGGCCCGAGGCAGGAGGTGAGCTGCTGTGAGCGCTGAGCTGTTCCTCGTAGGCGACGGCCCCACCGGCGTGCTGGTGCTCTCGGGCTCCAGCGGGCGGGTGGAGGAGGACCGGTGCCGGGTGCTGGCCGCCGCCGGCGCGACGGCGGCGTCGTACCGGTGGTTCGGCGCCGAGATCGACCTGGTGCCCCTGGAGTCCTTCGACGACGCCCTGCTCACGCTGCACGAGCGCTGCGACCGGCTCGTCGTGATGGGCACCTCCCGCGGGGCGGAGGCTGCCTTGCTGCTCGGCGCCCGCCACCCGGAGATCGACGCGGTCGTCTCGGTCTCCGGCAGCGGGGTCGTGTGGGCCGGGCTGAGCTCGGACCGGCCGCAGCGGTCGGCGTGGACCAGCGGCGGCTCGCCGCTGCCGTTCGTGCCCTACGACGACTCCTGGGAGCCCGAGCCCGGCGCCGACCCGCTGGAGCTGGTCGGGATGTACGAGCAGAGCCTGGCGTCGTACGCCGACCGGGTGCCCGCCGCGCGCATCCCGGTCGAGCGGATCGCCGGCGAGGTGGTGCTGGTCGCCGGCGGGGACGACCGGCTCTGGCCGGGCCTGGACCTCGCTGAGGGCGTCGTGCGCCGCCGCGAAGCAGCGGGCCTCGCCACGACGCTCGTGAGCCACCCCGAGGCCGGCCACCGACTGCTGCTGCCGGGCGAGCAGGTCCCGCCGCCGCCGCGCCTGGTGCACGGCGGGACGTCCGAGGCGGACGCCGAGCTGGGCCGCCGCGTGTGGCCGGAGCTGCTGCGGCTGCTGGCGCCCCCGGGTGCCGGTTCGAAAACGGTGGACCGATCGCGGTAGGGTGGTCGCCAGTGGCGCGTGAACACACCCCTTCTGCATGCCCCGAACCCTCCAGCCCCCGCGGCCCGGTCCGGATGTGCGTGGGATGTCGCAAGCGGGCCGCGAAGAGTGAGCTGTTACGGGTGACCGTCGGCTCGGGGGTGCACGGCCAGCCGGTCGTCGCTCCCGATCCGCAGGGCACCGCACCCGGCCGGGGAGCACACCTGCACCCCACCGCCGAGTGTTACGACCTCGCGGTACGCCGGAAGGCGTTCGGCCGGGCCCTCCGGGTCGCGACCGGGCTCTCCAGCGCACCGGTGGGGGACTACGTCGCCGCGGCCCACAGCACAGCACCACCACCCTGATCGACCGACAGAGACTGGAGCAGCAGCTCATGAGCACTCGATGAGTACCTCGCGATGAGTTTGCACAACCACTAACGGTCTGAATCACCCCCAGCGCAGACTGGACCCGGGTCTCAGGCCAGAAGGAGAAGCGTGGCTAAGACCCGAGTTTCAGAACTCGCGAAGAAGTACGGCATCCCCAGCAAGGAAGCGCTCGAGAAGCTGGGCGCGATCGGTGAGTTCGCCAAGACGGCGTCCTCCAGCATCGAGCTGCCTGCCGTCAAGAAGTTCGAGGACACCTACGGTGCCGAGCTGCTCGGGCGGATGAAGTCCGCCGAGGAGTCGGCGCCCGCCAAGAAGGCGCCGGCGAAGAAGGCCGCCGCCCCTGCGGCTGCCGAGGCCCCCGAGGCCGCAGCCGCTCCCGCGGCCGCCGCCGAGGCACCCGCCGCGGAGGCGCCGACC
>NZ_DASWVI010000469.1:0-3804 GCF_036401255.1 Nocardioides sp.
AAAGAAGAACCTGACAAGTTGTCAGAATTCATTGTCAAAGAAACCGAAGACATCCACCCCAAAAAAGGGCATCAGTCAACGGGGCATAACAAACTAATTCGTCGACTATGACACACTGTTGAGTTCTCAAGAATCAGACGCGCACACCGGGCCTTGGCGCTTTCGCGCTTTCCGCTCCGGGGCGACTCGTAAAACTTAGCGGCTCGAATTCCTCGGTGCAAATCCTGGCGAATTCTCTGCCCACCTGCGCACACCTGTAGACCTCGTTGATGTCGGAGGCCGCTAGCGCGCGCACTCGTTCACCGGTGAGGCGAGATGAGGGAGGTGGCCACCCGGGGCCGAAGGCCCGACCGCATGGTCTTGCCTCCCGCCGCTCCCTGGCGACCCGGAGAACATTAGGGGACCTGCCGCGGGAGTTCAAATCGGCCGCGCGTGACCCCGGACACAACCGCGTTTGCGCAGGTCAGCGCGGGGTAGGGCCGGCGGCGGCGGTGATCCCCCGCGCGTCGGCGACCGTGCGGCACCCGGCCAGCCGGAGCGCCTCGACGGCCTGCTCACGCAGCTCCCGGTGGAAGCGTGCGACCCCGTCCGCGCCGTCGACGAGCGCGAGCAGCGGGGACCGGCCCAAGAAGGCGGCGCGCGCACCGAGCGCGAGGGCGGTCAGGACGTCGAGCCCCGAGCGCAGCCCCCCGTCGACGTACACCTCGGCCTGCTCCCCCACCGCCGCCACGACGTCTGGCAGCGACGAGGCTGTCGACGCCGTGCGGTCGAGCTGGCGTCCGCCGTGGTTGGAGACCCAGACGGCTCCGGCCCCGGCCTGGACGGAGCGGATCGCGTCCTCGCCACGGAGCACGCCCTTGACCACGACCGGGAGCCCCGTGCGCGCCGCGACCCAACCGATGTCGTGCGGGCCCAGGTCGAGCGCCTTCTCCGCGCCCGGTTGGTCGTCGTAGCCCGGGTCGAAGTTGACCCGCAGCAGCGCCGGGTCGACCTCGTCCCACACCAGCGGGGCGCCGGGTTCGGCGTACTTGGTCCCGACGACCGGGGTGTCGACGGTCAGCACGACCGCACGCGCGCCCGCAGCGACCGCGCGCTCCAGCATCGGCTCCGCGAGCGTGCGGTCGGCAGGCAGGTAGGCCTGGAGCCACCAGTGCACGCCGGTCGCGCCGATCTCCGCGAACGGGGTGCCGGCGTTGCTGGACACCACCATCGGCGCGCCCGCCTCGGCACAGGCGCGCGCCATCGCGATCTCCCCGTCCGGATGGACCGCCCGCTGGAGCGTGGTCGGAGCGACGCCCCAGGGCACGTCCAGCTGCGAGCCCAGCAGCCGGCACGAGAGGTCCACGTGGGTGACGTCGTGCAGCACCCGCGGGCGGAAGCGCACGCCGCGCCACGCCTCGACCGCCTCGCCGGCGGTCACCGACTCGCGCGCTCCCTGGAGGACGTAGTCGAGCACCACCGCAGGCAGGGCGGCCCGGGCGCGCTGCTCGAGCTCGTCGAGCCAGCGTGCGCCCTCGGCCGTCCCCGCCACGCTCAGCGCACCTCGACCCCGGCGAAGTTCTTCTTGCCCCGACGCAGCACCAGCCAGGTGCCGCCGATCAGGTCCGCGTCCGCGGGTGCCCGGTCGGCGTCCTCGATCCGCTCGTTGTTGAGGTAGGCGCCGCCCTCCGCGACGGTCCGACGGGCCTCACCCTTGCTCTTCGCCAGGCCGGTCGCGACCAGCAGGTCGACGACCGTCGGCAGCTCCTCGTCGCCGTCGAGGACGACGGTCCCGGCCTCCCGGAGCGCGGCGCCGAGGGTCGAGGCGCTCAGCGTGCTCAGGTCGCCGCCGCCGAACAGCGCAGCCGACGCGGCGATGATGCGTGCGGTCTCCTCGGCGCCGTGGACCAGGGTCGTCACGTGCTCGGCGAGCGCCCGCTGCCCGGCGCGCAGGAACGGCTTGTCCGCATGCTGTGCCTCGAGCTCCTCGATCTCGGCGCGCGAGAGGAACGTGAAGATCCGGAGCAGCTCGCCGACCTTCTCGTCCTCGACGTTGAGCCAGAACTGGTAGAAGGCGTACGGCGAGAGCATCTCGGGGTCGAGCCACAGCGCACCGCCCTCGGACTTGCCGTACTTGGTGCCGTCGGCCTTGGTCACCAGCGGTGTGGCGAACGCGTGCGCCTTGCCGCCGGCGGCGCGGCGGATCAGCTCGACGCCCCCGGTGAGGTTGCCCCACTGGTCGGATCCACCGAACTGCAGGACCACCCCGTGGTCGCGGTAGAGGTTGAGGAAGTCCATCGACTGCAGGAGCACGTAGCTGAACTCGGTGTAGCTGATGCCGGCGTCCAGCCGGGTGCGCACCACGTCGCGCGCCAGCATCCGGTTGACCGGGAAGTGCTTGCCGATGTCACGGAGGAAGTCGATCGTCGACAGGCTGGCGGTCCAGTCGTAGTTGTTGACCATCGTGGCGGCGTTGTCGCCCTCGAAGGACAAGAACGGCTCGATCTGGCGGCGGACCCGCTGGACCCACTCCTTGACCGTGTCGAGGGAGTTCAAGGTGCGCTCCCCCGACTCCTTCGGATCACCGATCATGCCGGTCGCGCCGCCCACGAGTGCGTACGGCGTGTGGCCGGCGTCCTGCAGCCGCTTCGCGGTCAGGATCTGCACGAGGTTGCCCAGGTGCAGGCTCGGCGCCGTCGGGTCGAACCCGACATAGAACCGCACGCTCCCCGTGGCCAGGGCCTCGCGCAGGGCGTCGAGGTCCGTCGAGTGGGCGATGAGTCCGCGCCACTCGAGGTCGTCGAGGAGGGTCGGGTCGATGGACACGGTGAGCCTTTCGGGCTGAGTCGGTCGGTGAACGGGTACGTGCGGGTCAAGCCTGCCGCATGCCGCCGGTCGTCGCCCACCCGGTTCCCGTGGCCCGGCTGGCTCACGGCACTAGGCTGGCGCGGATCCGGGAAGGGATGGCATGTGATCGCTGGCAGGTACACGCTCGAGCGGGAGGTCGGTCGGGGCGGCATGGGCGCCGTGTGGCTCGGTGTCGACCAGGTCCTGGGCCGCCAGGTCGCGCTCAAGCGGGTCGGCATGGCGCCCGGTGTGGCGACGCCCGACCTGGCGCGCGCTGAGCGAGAGGCCCGGCTCGCGGCCCGGCTGAACCACCCGCACGTCGTGGCGGTCTACGACCTGGTCCTCGAGGGCGACGAGCAGTGGCTGGTCATGGAGTACGTCGAGGGGTCCACCCTCGCCGAGCTGGTCCGACGCGACGGCGCCATGACGCCCGACCAGGCCGCCGCCGTGCTCGGCCAGGCCGCCGACGCGCTCGCCGCGGCACACGCGGCCGGGATCGTGCACCGCGACGTCAAGCCCTCGAACATCCTGGTCGGCCCCGACGGCCAGGTGAAGCTCTCCGACTTCGGGATCGCCCGCGCGGAGGCCGACGCCACACTCACCCAGACCGGCCTGGTGACGGGGTCACCGGCGTACCTGTCGCCCGAGGTCGCCTCGGGTGAGCAGGCGACCGATGCCAGCGACGTCTGGTCGCTCGGCGCGACGCTGTTCCACGCCTTGGCCGGCCACCCACCGTACGAGGTCGGCGACAACGTCCTCGGCGCCCTGTACCGCATCGTGCACGAGGAGCCACCCCGGCTGCCCGACGCCGGCTGGCTCTCCCCGCTGCTGCTCGCCACGATGAGTCGCGACCCTCGTGACCGTTGGTCGATGGCCCGCGTGCGCGACGTGCTCGCGGCGGGGTCGTCGGCGCCACTGCCGGCCGGAGCTCCGGGCGAGCCGCCCGCGCCCGACCCGGCGCCGACCCGGCAGCTGTCC
>NZ_DASWVI010000470.1:0-3281 GCF_036401255.1 Nocardioides sp.
GGGACAGGCCAGCCCGTGGATCAGCCGGCTCAGGCGGCGGCCTTGCGGGCCTGCTGCGTCAGCCGGGCCTGCGCGGCCCGGCGGACCTTGGGGCCGCCGGTGGCCATCTTGTAGAGAAGCGCCAGCTGCTGGGGCGCGTTCTTGGCGTTGGTGGTGGCCAGCCAGCCGTTGGGCAGCGAGAGCCGGACCACCTTGTGCCAGGCGGAGTAGACCTGCTTCGGCAGCGGGGCCGCGTGGTAGTTGAGGTCGTACTTCTCGAACAGGGCCCGCACCCGCGGGGCGATCTCGGCGTACCGGTTCGACGGCAGGTCCGGGAACAGGTGGTGCTCGATCTGGTGGGAGAGGTTGCCGGTCATGATGTGCATCGCCTTCGAGCCGGAGATGTTGGCCGAGCCGAGCATCTGGCGCAGGTACCAGTCGCCGCGGGTCTCCCCGTCGATCGAGCGCTTCTCGAACGTCTCGACGCCCTCGGGGAAGTGGCCGCACATGATCACCGAGTGGCTCCACAGGTTGCGGACCACGTTCGCGGTGAAGTTCGCGGCCAGCGTCGCCAGGAACGAGCCGGTCGGGATCGAGAGCGCCGGATGCACCAGGTAGTCCTTGGTCGCCTGGCGGCGGATCTTGGTGAGGACACCCTTGAGCCGGCGCTTGAAGTCGGGGTCCTGGGTCTGCTTCTTCTTGATCGTCGCGCCGAGCTCGAGGTCGTAGGCCGCGATGCCGTACTCGAAGAAGCAGGCGTTGATGAAGTTCCACAGCGGCTGCACGAGGAAGAACGGGTGCCACGGCTGGTCCTCGTCGACGCGCATGATGCCGTAGCCGAGGTCGTTGTCCTTGCCGATCACGTTCGTGTAGGTGTGGTGCAGCTCGTTGTGTGAGTGCTTCCACTGCTCGGCGGGCGTGGCCATGTCCCACTCCCAGGTCGTGGAGTGGATCTTCGGGTCCCGCATCCAGTCCCACTGCCCGTGCAGGATGTTGTGCCCGATCTCCATGTTCTCGAGGATCTTGGCGACGCTCAGGCCCGCCGTACCGACGATCCACGCCGGCGGGAACGCCGAGAACAGCAGCACCGCGCGGCTGCCGAGCTCGAGGCGGCGCTGCACGTCGATGACGCGGTGGATGTACGCCGCGTCGCGCTCGCCGCGGCTGTCGAGGACGTCCTGGCGGATCGCGTCGAGCTCGATGCCGATCTGCTCGACGTCCTCGGGGGTGAGGTGCGCGACGGGGCTGACGGGCTTCTTCTGGATCGCGGTCATGGGTGTCTCCTCAGGTGAGATCAGGCGTGGTCGAGGTGGCACTCGCCGGCGGCGGCGTTGATGCAGGTCTGGATGATCACGCCGTCGCCGGGGGCGGCGGTGGTGAGCTGGCCGTTGCGCAGGTCGCGCACGGCGCCCTCGCGCAGCGGCAACACGCAGCCGTAGCAGACGCCCATCCGGCAGCCGCTCGGCATCAGGACGCCCGCGGACTCCGCGGCGTCCAGGATCGGGGTCGCGCCGTCGGCCTCGACGGTGAGGCCCGAGGTGAACGAGACCGTGCCGCCCTCGCCGGGCTCGGCGGCCATCGGGGGCCGGAACCGCTCGACGGTGAGCGCGAGGTCCCGGGCGTCGTAGTGCTCCTGCAGCGCGTCGAGCAGCCCCGCGGGCCCGCAGGCGTACGCCGTGCGCTCGGCCAGGTCCGGGACCAGCTCGTCGAGGTCGTCGACCCGCAGCAGCCCGTGGGTGTCGGTGTGCAGCTCGATCAGGCGCAGCCACCCGGCGGCGCCGTACCTGCGCAGCTCCTCACCGAAGATCACCTCCGAGCGGGACAGCGCGGAGTGCAGCAGCACGATGTCGGTGGCCGGCCGCTCGGCCCGGGAGAACAGGTTGCGCAGCATCCCGATCACCGGGGTGATGCCGGAGCCGGCGGTGACCAGCAGCAGCTTGGCCGGGATCGGCTGGGGCAGCACGAACTCGCCCTCGGCCTGGCCGAGCTGGATCATCTGGCCGGGCCGGACCTCCCGGACCAGGTGGTTGGAGACCACGCCGTCGGGGATCGCCTTGACCGTGATCGAGATGCACCGGTCGGGACGCGGTCCGTGGGTCAGCGAGTAGGTGCGCCACAGGCGCACGCCGTCGACGTCGACGCCGACGCGGACGTACTGGCCGGGCACGTGTCCGGCCCAGTCGCGGCCGGGCTTGATCACCAGGGTCGCGGACGCGGCGGTCTCGGGGCGCACCTCGACCACCCGGCCGCGCAGGTCGGTGCCGCGGCGCAGCGGGTGGAACTGGTCGAGCACGTCGTCGAGGCTGCGCGGGGTGACCGCGGCTTCGGCGACCTGACGCAGCGTGGTGCGCAGGGACCATCCCGACCCGGACCGGGCCGCACCGGAGGGGATGGCGATGCTCATGTCCTCGAGTGTGCTGGCACACCTGCGTAAGATCATGACCGGTGGACGTGAAGATCCGCGTCCTGTTTGTCATCTGCGCACAATTCACCGCGTACCGGAGGTCGAGATGGTCCGGCACACCGTCCGGCGTACGGCGGACCACGGCGTGCGGCTCGCCCCGCGCGCGGTGGCCGAGATGCGCGCCGAGCTGCCCCGGGTGGCCGAGCACGTGGTGGCCGCGATCATCGACGAGGTGCCCAGCTACACCGACGCGTTCAGCGGGCCGATGGGCGAGACGATCCGCAACGCGGTGCAGCTGGCGCTCGGCGGCTTCCTCTCGCTGGCCAGCGGCAGCCGGGGCACCGACCGGTCGACGCCGGCGGCACCCGCGGTCGAGGGCGCCTACCAGCTCGGTCGTGGCGAGGCCCGCAGCGGCCGGTCGACCGACGCGCTGCTCGCGGCGTACCGCATCGGCGCCCGGGTCTCCTGGCGGGAGATGTCGACGGTCTCGGTGCGCAACGGGGTCGGGGGCGAGACGCTCGCGGCGTTCGCGGAGCTGGTGTTCGCCTACATCGACGAGCTCTCCGCGGCCAGCGTCGCCGGGCACACCGACGAGCTGGCCACCAGCGGCCGGGTGCGCCAGCGGCTGCTCGAGCGGGTGGCGCACCACCTGCTCGCCGGGTCGCCGGTCGACCAGGTCGCCGCGGCCGCCGAGCGCGCCGGCTGGGACCCGCCCCGGACGCTGACCGCGGTGATCGTGCCCGAGGCGCAGGTGCGCCCGGTGATGGCCACGGTGTCACCGGCGACGCTGCAGGTGAGCGACCCGCCGGGTCTCGACGACGAGGTGCTGCTGCTGGTCCCCGACGTGCACGCCCACTGGCGCCCGGCGCTGCTGCGCGCGCTCGCCGACCGCGGCGCG
>NZ_DASWVI010000471.1:0-13144 GCF_036401255.1 Nocardioides sp.
GGGTCGCTGAAGAGCACCGCGAGCTGGTCGGTGGCCCGGTCGGTGATCGCCGTGACGATGTCGGTGTTGTGGACGTGGTGGATGAGCGGCACGTGCTTGTCGCCGATGCCCTGGATGTTGTGCTCGCCGAACCCGTTGCGCAGCAGCGTGGGGCACTCCAGCGCCTCGACGGCGACGATCGCGGCGCCGTACGCCTCCTTGAGGTGGTCGCCGGCGCCCAGGGTCCCGGCCGAGCCGGACGCGGAGACGAACGCGCGCAGCCGCAGGTCCGGGTCGCTCGCGCGCAGGTGCTCGTAGACCGCGCCCAGGGCACGGCCGGTGCACAGCCAGTGCACCAGGTGGTTGCCGAACTCGGCGAACTGGTTGAGGATCACGTTCCCGGGGTCGCCGGCGAGCTCGTCGCAGGCCTCGTAGATCTCCCGCACGTTGCTCTCGGTGCCGGGCGTGGTGACGATGTCCTCCGGCGAGACGACCCAGCGCCGCAGCCAGTCGAAGCGTTCCTGGCTCATGCCCTCCGGCAGCACCGCGACGCCGCGGCAGCCGAGGATCCGGGAGATCGCGACGCCGCCGCGGCAGTAGTTGCCGGTCGAGGGCCACACCGCGCGCTGACTGGCGGGGTCGAACGTGCCGGTGACGATCCGCGGGACCAGGCAGCCGTACGCCGCGAGCACCTTGTGGGCGCCGATCATCGGGAACCGGTCGCCGAGGGCGACCACGATCTTGGCCTCGACCCCGGTGAGCTCGCGCGGCAGCACGACGTGAGCGGGCAGGGCCGCCCGCGACCTGCGGGTGGCGTCGTTGTACCAGTGGATGCGGAACAGGTTGCGCGGGTCGGCCTCGTCGGGCCCCACCCCTGCCAGGGCCTCCGTCGTCGCGTCCGGGATCCGGGCCGGGTCGGCCAGCTCGGCGAGCGTGGGCAACACGATGCCGGCGTCGCGGAAGTGCGCGACGGCGCGGTCTCGGACCGCGGCATCGACGACGTGGGTCTCGACGCCCAGTGACGAGCCGACTGACGACATGGGAACTCCGTTCTCTCCTGGGTCCTGATCAGGCCAACCGCTGCAGGCGCGTGGCGGCACCGTGATGGCGGCGAAGGATGTCCTCGAGGTCCGGGTGCACGAGCGCGCCGTCCTCGACGACCGGCCGGCCCGCGACCACGGTGTGCCGGGCCGCGACCGGGCCGCACCGCAGCCAGGCCTCGACCGGGTCGGTGAGCGCCCCGGCGAACGCGATGCCGGTCAGCGGCCAGCACACGACGTCGCCGACGGCGCCCGGGGTGAGGGTGCCGAGCTCACCGGTCCGGCCCAGGCACGCCGCCGACCCGCGGGTCGCGATGTCGAGCGCGTCGCGGGCGGTCATGCCCGTGGGGCCCTTGCGCTGGTGGCCCAGGAGCAGCGCCGTGCGTGCCTCGAGCCACAGCGACGCGTGGTCGGTGGAGGCCGACCCGTCACAGCCGAGCCCGACGGGCACGCCGGCCGCGCGCAGCTCGGCGACCGGTGCCATCCCGCCGCCGCCGATGAGCATGTTCGACGAGGGACAGTGCGCGACGCCGACACCGGCCGCGCCGAGCCGGCGTACCTCGTCGTCGTTGGGGTAGATGCAGTGCGCCACCCAGCTCCGGTCGGTCATCCAGCCGACGTCCTCGAAGTGGTCGATGGTCCGCCGGCCGAACGCCCTCGCCGCGAACCGGTCCTCGTCGGGGTCCTCGGCCAGGTGGGTGTGCAGGCGCACGTCGAGCCGCTCGGCCAGCTCGGCGGTGCGGCGCATCAGGTCGGAGGACACCGAGAACGGCGAGCAGGGCGCCAGCGCGATCCGCACCATCGCGCCCCACGACGGGTCGTGGTGGCGGGCGACGAGCCGCTCGCTGTCCGCGAGGATCTCGTCGTCGTCCTGCACCACCGAGTCCGGCGGCAGGCCGCCGTCCTTCTCCGACAGGCTCATCGACCCGCGGGTGGGGTGGAAGCGCATCCCGAGCTCGGTCGCGGCGGTGATCTCCGCCGAGATGAGGTCGCCGCCGCCGCGGGGGTGCACGTAGAGGTGGTCGGTGGTCGTCGTGCAGCCGCCGAGCGCGAGCTCGGCCAGGCCCACCCAGGCCGAGAGGTACGCCGCCTCCTCGTCCAGGCCCGACCAGAGCGGATAGAGCGTGGTCAGCCACGTGAACAGCGAGGTGTTCACCGACGGCCGGTGGGCACGGGTGAGGTTCTGGTAGATGTGGTGGTGGGTGTTGATCAGGCCCGGCGTCACCAGGCACCCGTCGGCGCGCAGCACCCGCGCCGCGTCCGGACGTTCGTCCCCCGGCCCGCCGACGGCCGCGATCAAGCCCCGGTCGAGGGCGATCCAGCCCCCGGCGATCTCTCGATCATCGGCGTCGAGTGTCACGACATGCTCGGCCCCGTCGATCAACAGCTCGACGGTCACACTGCGACCGTAGCCATCCCGGGATCCGCGTGGAGGCGGATTGGCGGGTCCCGCACGTGAGACGGGTCGCACCCCTCGAGTGCGCGGCGAGTCCTCAGGAGCCGGGAGCGCTCACCGCCGCCCACGGCAGCGGCGCCGAGAGGATCATGCTGCTGCTGGGCCGTCCGTACGCCGCGAGCCGGTCGATGAACGCCTCGAAGTGCGCCATCGATGCCACCGCCGCGACCATCACCGAGCAGCCGTCGCCGGTGATGCGCAGCAGCTGCAGCACCTCCGGCCAGGTCGGCACGTCCGGGTCGCGCAACAGGCAGGTCGGGCCGTAGCAGCTCATCACCACCAGCGCCTGCACCGAGCGGCCGACCGCGGCCGGGTCCACGTGCGCGTGGTAGCCGGTGATCGTCCCGTTCGACTCCAGGCGCCGGACCCGCTCGGCGACCATCGGCGCCGAGAGGTGGATGCGCCGCGACAGCTCGTTGAACGACAGCCGCGCGTCGGCCTGGAGCTCGCGCAGGATCCGCCAGTCCACCTGGTCCATGGGGCCTCCTGTCGATCGCGAAGCGGGATGGGCATCACTCGCAACGATCGTAAAGCCGACGGCCCGGCCTTGGTGCCGTCATCCCTTCAAACACCGCCGCCGACCTTCCATCCTGGAGCCATGACCAACGCCGTCGACGCGCCGTTCCGCACGATCATCGAGCCGTTCCGGATCCACTCGGTCGAGCCGATGCGGATGACGACCGCGCAGGAGCGCCGCGCCCACCTGGCGGCCGTCGACTACAACCTCTTCCAGCTGCACGCCGAGCACGTGCTCATCGACCTGCTGACCGACTCCGGCACCGGCGCGATGTCGCGCGACCAGTGGGCCGCGATCCAGCGCGGCGACGAGTCGTACGCCGGCTCCCCGTCGTACTTCGTGTTCCGCGACGCCGTGCGGCGGCTCTTCGACTTCGAGCACATCATCCCCGTCCACCAGGGCCGGGCGGCCGAGCGGATCTTGTTCTCCGTGCTCGGCGGGCCCGGCAAGGTGGTGCCGAACAACACCCACTTCGACACCACGCGCGCCAACATCGAGGCGACCGGCGCCGAGGCCGTGGACCTGGTGATCGCCGAGGGGCACGACCCGCGGTCGGACCACCCGTTCAAGGGCAACATGGACCTCGAGGCGCTCGAGGCGCTGCTGGCCGCCCGCGGCGAGGACGTGCCGTGCGTGATGGTCACGATCACCAACAACAGCGGCGGCGGGCAGCCGGTGTCGCTGGCCAACCTGCGCGGCGTGCGGGCGCTGTGCGACCGGTTCGGCAAGCCGCTGTTCCTCGACGCGTGCCGCTTCGCCGAGAACGCGTGGTTCATCCGCGAGCGCGAGGAGGGCCAGGGCGAGCGCGACGTCGCCGACATCGTCCGCGACGTCACCGGCCTGGCCGACGGCGTGACGATGAGTGCGAAGAAGGACCCGCTGGGCAACATCGGCGGCTGGCTCGCGCTCGCCGACGACGACCTGGCGCTGCAGTGCCGCAACCTGGTGATCCTCACCGAGGGCTTCCCGACGTACGGCGGCCTCGCCGGCCGCGACCTCGAGGCGCTCGCCCAGGGCCTCTCCGAGGTGGTGCAGCACGACTACCTGCGTTACCGGATCGGCTCGACGGCCTACCTCGGCCGGGCGCTGGCCGAGCGTGGGGTGCCCGTGCTGAGCCCGTTCGGCGGGCACGCGATCTACATCGACGCGCGGGCTCTGCTCCCCCACCTCGACCCGCTGGAGTACCCCGGGCAGTCGGTCGCCGTCGCCCTCTACGAGATCGGCGGCATCCGCAGCTGCGAGATCGGCACCGTGATGTTCGGTCGCCACCCCGACGGCTCCGAGCACCCCGCCGCGATGGACCTGGTCCGGCTGGCGATCCCGCGGCGCACCTACACCCAGAGCCACATCGACTACGTGATCGAGGTGTGCGAGCGGATCCTCGAGGGCGCCAGCGACCTGCCGGGCTACCGGATCGTCGACGAGCCGCCCGCCCTGCGGCACTTCACGGCGAGGTTCGCGCCGCTGCGGTGAGCGGCGCCGCTCGGTCTGGAAGCGGACGAGCGCGCCAAGTTCCCGGACATCTGCGCGGCACCCCTGGTGGCGCGATCCGGAGTCCGCGATCGTGTGCGGTGACGACCGACCGGAAGGACTGCCGCGATGCCCGACGTCCGCGTCCACAACCTCGCCATCTCCCTCGACGGCTTCGCCACGGGCGAGCCGCAGACCGCCGAGACGCCGTTCGGCCATGCCGGAGAGCGTCTGCACGAGTGGATGTTCGGCACCCGGTTCTGGCACGAGATGGCCGGCGAGCCCGGCGGGAGCGAAGGTGCCGACCACGCCTTCGCCGCGCGCCACGGGCAGGGATTCGGCGCCGAGATCATGGGCGCCAACAAGTTCGGCCCGCCCGGCTGGCAGGACGACCCCGAGTGGACGGGGTGGTGGGGCGCCAACCCGCCGTTCCACTCCCCGACGTACGTGCTGACGCACCGGCCGCGACCCTCGATCCCGATGGAGGGCGGCACCACGTTCCACTTCCTCGACGCCGCGCCGGCCGAGGCCCTCGCGCAGGCGCGGGAGGCCGCTGGTGGCCTGGACGTCCGGATCGGCGGCGGCCCCACCGTGGTCCGTGACTTCGTGGCCGCCGGCCTGGTCGACCACCTGCACCTCGTGCAGGTGCCGATCGTGCTCGGTCGCGGCGTCTCGATCTGGGACGGGCTCGAGGGACTCGAGGAGACCTACGACATCGAGGCCACGACCACCGCGAGCGGCGTCACCCACCTGACGTTCACGAAGCGCCGCTGAGCTCCCTCCTCCGCTGTAACGCCGTGTTACCCCTTCTTCCCACCATGCGGCAACGGGGGCGGAACAACAGGTAGACGGGCGTTACAGCGGCCTGGCCGGCGCCGGCGGCGCTACCACCGGGAGTCCGTCCGCAGGGGTTGCCAACAGCATCCATAAGTCGTACCTTCTATTCGTCATGACTTATGAAACCGATGCGGCGTGGGCCGCCCTGGCAGACCGGACCCGGCGGGCGATCGTGATGGAGCTCGCCGAGGGCGAGCGCACGGTCGGCGAGCTGACCGACGCACTGCCGATCAGCCAGCCGGCCGTCTCCCAGCACCTCAAGGTGCTCAAGGAGATCGGCATGGTCAGCGACCGCGCCGAGGGCACCCGCCGCAGGTACCGGCTCAACCAGCACGGTGTCGCCGCGCTGCGCGACCAGCTCGACACGTTCTGGCGCCGGACCTTGGAGAACCTCGAGAAGCAGATCGACCAGGAGACCGAACAACAGGAGGAACGATGACCCAGGAAGCAGTCGTGCAACGCCACGTGGTCGTGAACGGTACGCCGGACCAGGCGTTCGCAGTCTTCACCCAGCGGTTCGACGCGATCAAGCCACGGGAGCACAACCTGCTCGGCTCCCCCATCGTCGAGACGGTGCTCGAGCCGCACGTCGGCGGCCGGATCGTCGACCGGGCCGAGGACGGCAGCGAGTGTGCGTGGGCCCGGATCCTGGCCTACGACCCGCCCGCCCGCCTGGTGTTCAGCTGGGACATCGGGCCGACCTGGCAGCTCGAGACCGACCCCGACAACGCCAGCGAGGTCGAGCTCCGGTTCCTCGCCGAGGGCCCGGACCGGACCCGCGTCGAGCTCGAGCACCGCCATCTCGACCGCCACGGCGCCGGCTGGGAGTCGCTGCGCGACGGGGTCGCCGACGAGCAGGGCTGGCCGCTCTACCTGGACCGGTACGCCGCGCTGCTGCCGGCCCCGGTCGGCTCCTGACGCGGCGCCGTCACACCTCGTCGCGCGGCAGGGCGGAGTACGCCGCGGCCAGCGCGGCGAGCAGATCCGCGTCGGTCGTGAGGGGCTCGCCGTCGACGCTGCGCACCGCGCGTGCGGGGGCGTTGGCGTTGACCGCGAGCACCAGCTCGGCCCGCCGCAGCTCGGCCAGGGCGACGCGGCGCCGCCGGAACACCCAGCCCATCTCGTCGGCGACCCGGCCCAGCCGATCCGCCGTGATGCTGTGCAGCACTCCGTCGGCGGGGGTGGCGACCTCGCCGTCGCGCCACACCAGCACGGCCCAGGTCGCGCCCTCGAGCACGTCGCCGCCCCGGCGGAACAGCACGTCGTCGTACCCCGCCAGCTGGGCCTCGCGTCGCAGCCGCAGCGGCGTCAGCAGCGCGGTGGACTTGGTCTCGGCCGACTCGCGCTCGTGCTCGACGGTCCCGACCGCGAGGCCGGGCTCGGGCACGAAGGGGAACCGGGTGGCGCGCGAGGCGACGAGGATCCGGCAGCCGTGCGCCCGGGCCGGCGCGGCGAGGGGCAGGTCGGCCGGGTAGAGCGTCACCCGCACGGTCGCCGGCTCCGGCAGCCGCGCCAGGTGCGCCGCCACGACGACGCGCAGCCGCGCGACGTCGAGCTCGTGACCCCACAGCAACCGGGCGTCGCGCGCCAGCCTCGCGACGTGGTCGCCCCAGGCGAGCACGCCGCCGTCGACGGCCACGAACGTCGTGAAGACGCCGTACGGACAGAGCGCGAACTCCGCCGGGACCGCGTCGACGACCTCGCCGTCGAGCGAGAGCGCGGACACGCTAGCCCGCCGATCGCGCGAGGCGTGCGGCCTGCCGGAACGCCGCGGAGCGCTCCTCGTAGCTGGCGAACTCGTCGAAGCTCGGCGCCCCGGGCGAGAGCAGGACGACCTCGCAGCCGTCGAGGTCGTCGCGGATCCACGCGAGCGCCTCGGTGAAGCCGGCCGCCTGGTGGGCGCCGCCGGTCACGGCGCCGGCCTCGGCCACCCATCGCGCGCCGGCGGGACCCACGGCGACCACGCTCACCGGGGCGTCGGTCGGTCGCGCGGCGAGGTAGTCGCGCAGCGGAGCGAAGGAGAGCCCGCGGTCGGCACCGCCGAGGATCAGCGCGACGCGCGAGCTCGGATAGGTCTCGAGCGCCGCGACCACGGCCTCCGGCGCGGTCGCCAGGCTGTCGTCGACCCAGAGCCGCCCGTCCCCCGACGGGACCGGCTCGAGCCGGTGCTCGAGCGGCCGAAAGGTGCGCGCCGCCTCGAGCAGGGCGGCGCGGGCCGCGCCGTCGACCTCGAAGCCCACCGCGACCGCCGCGAGAGCCAGCCCGACGTTGACCAGGTTGTGGCGGCCCTGGATGCGCAGCTCGCCGGCGTCGAGCCGTCCCGCGGCGCCCCAGTCGATCCCGGAGTCCGACACCGCGATGCCGACGGATCCGGGCGCCACCAGGCGGGTGCCGGCGCCCGCGCTGGCGCGCACGCGCTCGGCGAGGTCACCCTCGAGATCGGGGACCACGACGACCTCGCAGCCGTGGGCGACCAGGTTGAGCTTGTCGCGGACGTACTGGTCGAAGCCGCCGTGCCAGGGCAGGTGCTCGGGGAACAACGAGGTCACGACCGCCACCCGCGGCGAGACCGAGAGGTCGGCCGCCTGGTAGCTCGACACCTCGGCCACGGCGACCCGCGCGTCGGCGGTGTCGCCGTCGGTCACCGGGGTCCCGCCGTTGCCGACGAGCGCGGCGGGGGTCCCGGTGCTCGTGAGCAGGTGCCGGATCAACGCGGATGTCGTGCTCTTGCCCTTGGTGCCGGTGACCGCGACCACGCGCGCGGCGTTGGCCGAGAGCCACAGGTCGGTCAGCGACGTGACGGCGACGCCCAGCTCGCGCACCCGGGCCAGCTCCGGCGCGGTGCGCGGCACACCGGGAGACTTGACGACCACGTCGGCCCGCTCGAGCCGCTCCAGGGCCCGCGGACCGACCGACACGAGCGGAGCGAGGTCCTCGGGCACCGCACCGTCGCCGGTGAGGACGAACGTCGCGGCCACGCCCCGGCGGCCCAGCTCGGCGTACGTCGCGCGGCCCTCGCGTCCGGTGCCCCAGATGACGACATCGCGCCCGGCGAGATCCTCAAACCGCACGGGCGACCGCTTCGAGGTCCGGGGGGAGCAGGTGCTCGTCGCGGAACGCGAACACCCGCTCGCGATCGGCGTCCGACGCCGCCAGGGCGGCGACCTCCGGCGCGTTGAGGAACGGGTGGTCCCGCCAGTCCGGGTGCTCGCGCAGCAGCGCCAGCGCGACGCGGCACTCGTCGGGCTCGCCGACGCACTCGAACGGCTTCTGCAGGCCCTCGGCGCCCAGCAGCTCGAGGAACCCGGCCGACTGCGCGGGATCGGCGAACATGTCGCGACCGCCGAAGATCGCGAGCAGGTCGGCCCGCGTCAGGAACGGGCCGAGGCACAGGAACACGAATCGGCACTTCGGGCAGTCGGCGCACCACGACGTCCGGTCGCTCGCCTGGAGCTTGAAGGCGCGGTTGCAGCTGGTGAAGACCGGGTGGTACGCGTGGTGATCGGCGAACCGGCGCGCGATCCGCAGCTCGGTGAGCGGCCGCAGGAGCGAGACGTACTCCGGAGCGGCGCCCGGCAGGCTGTCGCGGAGCAGGCGCTCGAAGCCGAGACCCTTGGACCACTGGTGGTTGACCGCCCGGCCGTGCCAGGTGACGTTGCCGTACGACGAGCTCGCCTCGTTGCTGAACGCGACGGTGTCGTAGCCGAGCGCCATCGCGGTCAGCACTGCGACGAGCGAGTTGACCGCCGTCACCGGGACGTGGCCGTTGGGTGCTCCGGCGGCGTTGAGCCGGAACAGCTCGGGGTCGAGCCGGCGGCGGGCGGTCTGGAGCGGGATGCCGGCGGTGGCCGCGGTCGCCTCGATCGGCGCGTAGCTGTTGACCGAGAACAGCCCGACGTCGTACGCCGTGGCCCTGAGTGCCTCGATCGTCACGATCGAGTCCTTCCCGCCACCGACCGGCACGAGGACCCGTCGCGTGGGCGGGCGCGTGGCCGGGCTCGCCACCGGGGCGGGCAGGTCCGGGCCCGTGATCGCCGTCTCGAGGACCTCGGGGAGGTCGTTGACGTAGGCGAACTCGCCGAGCCCGTTCCTGGCCAGCTCCTCGACGAACACCCGCTCCTGAGGGGTGAGCCCCTCGACGACGTGGAGCCGCCCCGGCGCGAACGCCTTGAAGTAGCTCAGCGACGCGGCGAGCGAGAGCAGCTTGAGGACCCGGTCGCGGGTCGTCTCGTCGACGTGGTCGAGGGTGCCCGGCAGCTCGACGACCTCGGTGAACTCGGTGGTCTCCCCGGCACGGTCGGTGCCGGCGTACGCGAGCTCGAGCTTGGTCCCGACGAGGCGCGGCGGGAGGCACCGCAGCCCCGCCACCGGCCGATCGTTCGCTGCGGTCACCACACCGCGAGTCTACCGAGGGCCTCAGCCTCCGCTCGCGGACGTGGTGGGCTCCGAATCGGGCTGGATCGACAGATCCATGCCGGGCACCAGGACGGCAGGTGGCGTCGGCGACCTCTTGAACAGCGCGGCCGCGCCCTGGAGGCCTAGTGTCATCACGATGTTGTAGAGGAACACCACGAACGCGATCAGCAGCAGGGAGCCGCTGAGCGCGGCCAGCACCATGTAGGGCAAGAACTCGTCGTCGTAGTAGATCGTGCGTCGCAGCATGCCCTGCAGGCCGGCCATGCCCATGAACGCACCCATCCCGATGCCGCCCACGAGGTGGCACCAGAAGTGCACGTTCGCCAGGCGCTGGCTGTAGAGCTCGGCGCCGTTGGTGAGGATCGGTAGCAGGTAGTAGACGGCGGCGTACAGCGTCATGGTGAGGCCCACCAGCACGGCGACGTGGACGTGTGGCCCGACGACCCACTGGGTGTTGTGCAGGATCCGGTTGAGACCGACGTCGGCCTGCATGATGCCGGCCGGTACGGCGAGCGCGAACCCGAGGAGGCCGCCGAGCAGGAACTTCAGCGGGTTGGTCATCGTCAACGGCCGCGCCAGCCAGAGCGTCGCCAGGGTGATGAAGAAGGCCAGTCCCTGGGTGATCAGCTCGAAGGCCGTGACGAACTCACCCGAGCCCATCTTCAGCGCAGCCGGCTGGGACTGGTCCGAGAGCAGGTGGTGGCTCCACACGGTCCACGACACGACGAGCTCGAGTCCGAGCGCGAACCGCGCCCAGCGAGCCATGAAGACCTCGCGGCCGGTGATGAGCTGCGCGAGGAGGTACCAGGTGCCGGCGACGAAGATCAGCACCAGCCCATCGGCCACCAGGTCGAGACCCCACCAGTACCAGTTCTTGTACAGCAGCGCGTCGATCGAGGTCGTCTCCAGACTCGTGCCAGCGACCTCGGCGACCATGTAGATGAGGATCAGCACCCCGGAGAACAAGATGATGCCCGCGTTGAAGAGCACGTCGACCGTGCCGCGGGCGATGGCCGCCACCGGCAGCGACACCAGGTGCTCCTGCTCGCGGTCCCGGCTCAGCCTGCCGGTGACGAACTTCTTGAGCGTGGTCAGACCCAGGGCGTCGCCGAGCAGCCTGCCGGCCGGCTGCCGCGTCCACCCCGGAGGCGTGTAGGTGATCGTCTTGAGGACATTGAGGACGAAGAGGATCGTGCCGACCATCACCAGGGCCACGCCCGTGATGAAGATCGCGCCCGCGACCGGCTCGAACTGGTCGAAGTCAGCAGGCAGCGGCCAGTAGAGCGTGTACAGCGGCGCGTAGTGGGTCAAGAAGCCGTCGAACCAGAACGTGAAGACACCGATCACGATCAGCCAGAGCGTCCAGTTCGCGATCTTGTAGGACCACAGCGGCTTCTTCATCAAGAACGGCACGAGGAACGTGAACGCGCCGAAGACCAGCAGGTAGCTCGATCCGAAGATGCCCACCAGCGGGTGGGCGGTCAGCATCGCGTAGTAGCGGTCCGGGTAGAGCAGGTCCTGCGGGCTCACCGCGTTGATCCTCAAGAGCATGCCCTCGATCGCGGCGAAGCCGTAGTAGACCAGCCCGAAGACGACGTACTTGAGGGTCAGGCCCTGCATCGGCGTCAGCGTGTGCGGCTTGAACGCGCCGTCCTTGCCATGGACCAGGGTCTGGGTGAACGTGCTCATCGCGCGGCACCTTCCGCGTCGGCCTGGTCGCATCCGGTCACCTCGACCGCATCCGGAACGACCATGCCGTCACCCTCGGGCCCCGAGTACTCGGTCGAGCGGATGCTGTAGGTGCCGTCGGACTCGAAGGTCCACAACAGGTCGTTGTCGTGCCCGGGCACGACCTGCATCTGGGCGATCATCGAGTCGTCGTCGCGGAACAGCCCGAATCCGTAGGTCAGGTCCGTGGTGGTCACCGAGAACCGGACGAGCTCGTCGCACGGGACCTGCAGCGGTGTCTCCGGGAGCTGCCACTCGTGGTCGCCCACCGTGATGTCGTAGCTCGCGGCGTAGTCATCGCTGCCGTGCAGGTCGTCCTTGACCCACGGGATGGTGTTGTAGGTGACCAGGTGCAGGCTCACGCCCAGCACGGCGAGGAAGCCGACCCAGAGGTAGAACACCTTCGGGGTGAGCCGGGCGGCCCCGGGCGGCTTGGTGACGCGGGTGGCGAACCAGGCGACCAGACTGATGATGAGCAGGCAGTACGCCGTGTACATGATCGTCTGGCCCCAGAGGACCGTGTGGGAGTCGATGACGAGCGACCTCATCGCAGATTCCTCCGCGGGGGCCCACCCGTGGGGCCACACCGCACGGGGAAAACTAGGACCGCCGACTCGGCGCTTGTAGGGACTTTGTGCCCGGTGCAGATGTCTGGTGGATCACGTCCTGGTGGGGCCGCCACGGCGGCCTGTTGGGGCGGGCCAGGTGTGGGTCACAGCGCCCCGACCAGCGCCCGGCACGCCTCCTCGCACCGGCGGCAGGCCTCGGCGCAGATCCGGCAGTGCTCGTGCATCTCCGCGTGCTGGGTGCACTCGTCGCCGCACGCCTGGCAGGCCGTGGCGCACGCCTCGAGGAACGCCCGGGTGAGGTTGGCGTCGTAGCCGGTGTGGCGCGACAGGGCACGACCCGTCGTGGCACAGATGTCGGCACAGTCGAGGTTCGTGCGGATGCACTTCGTGAGGTCGGCGACGGTGTCCTCGCTCAGGCAGGCATCGGCGCAGGCCGTGCACACCTGGGCGCACTCGAAACAGGCGGCGATGCACTCCGCCAGCTTGTCCCGGTCGATCCCGCCGAGGTCCTTCGGGTAGCTCTCGAGCATCTTCACGTGGGACACAGCTCAGTCCTCCATCGACGACGACGCAGGAACGCCTGGTGGCGCCCGGGTGCCGCGACGTCGGCGCGCCGGTACCCGGAAGGGCCGAGAACGTGCGCCCACCCCGGCAGGTCAGGACGTTCGGGCCGATGTCCGCGCCCCGTCAGGTCGCCGGGGCGCGCTGATCGCGCACCCACGCCACCGCGAACCCGGCGGCGAAGGCGAGGTGCACGACCACGAAGACGCGTGCGATGTCGCGCGCCTCACCGGTCAGCACCCCGACGACGTCGTTGGCGGCGACCACCCCGAACCCCACGAGGTTCGCCAACAGGACCGTACGGCGCCCCTCAGGCGCCTCGACCGTGCGCGTCATCCAGTCCAGCACCGCGATGCCCAAGAACGGCCCACCCAGCAGGCGCAGCAGCGCCAGCAGCTCGGACGACGGCTCGCTCGGCACCGCGTCGACACCGAACTGCCGGGGGACGAAGAGCAGCGCGGCGCCGAGCGCGGCCAGGTAGACGGCCGCGGCCGTCAGGAGGTTCTTCACCATGAGCAGCTCCGCCGTCTCGACACCTCCCTCATGGTGGTCGCCGCGGCCTCGGCTCGCG